>CAYMUC010000191.1:0-4072 GCA_964393535.1 uncultured Ilumatobacteraceae bacterium
GCCCGGGTGAACTCGCTCGAGGGTGGGTGTATCACGGCAATCGGTCTGCCCGGCACCCTGGCGGTGGCGTCGGGGCAGGCGGCCGAGACCCTGGCCATCCTCACGCTGGCCGAATCAGGGGACCATGTGGTGGCGTCGCCGTCGCTGTACGGCGGCACCTACAACCTGTTCCACTACACCCTCCCCAAGATGGGCATCGAGGTGTCGTTCGTGGACGATCCCCACGACCTCGAGCAGTGGCGTGCTGCCATCCGACCCAACACCAAGGCGTTCTATGGCGAGGTACTGCCCAACCCCAAGAACGACGTGTTGGACATCGAAGGCGTGGCCAAGGTCGCTCATGACCACGGCATCCCGCTCATCGTCGACAACACGGTGCCCACGCCGTACCTCATCCGGCCCCTCGAGTGGGGTGCCGACATCGTGGTGCACAGCCTCACCAAGTTCATGGGCGGGCATGGCACCTCCATCGGCGGTGCCATCGTGGACGGTGGCACGTTCGATTTCGGCGCATCGGGCCGGTTCCCCAATTTCACCGAACCCGACCCCAGCTACCACGGGCTGGCGTACTGGCCAGCGCTTGGTGCGGGTTCCTACATCCTCAAGGCCCGCGTGCAGTTGCTGCGCGACCTCGGCATGGCCATCTCTCCGTTCAATGCCTTCCTCATCCTGCAGGGACTCGAGACGCTGTCGCTGCGTATGGAGCGCCACTTCGCCAACGCCCAACGGGTGGCCGAGTTCCTGGCATCGCACCCCCAGGTGGTGTCGGTGAACTACGCCGGCCTGACCAGTAGCGCCTGGCACGAGCGTGCCAGGCAGTACGGCGGCGGGCGGGGCTACGGCTCCATCATCGCGTTCGAGATCAAGGGCGGTCTGGAAGCGGGCAAGCGGTTCGTGAGTGGGTTGTCGCTGCACAGCCATGTGGCCAACATCGGCGATGTGCGCAGCCTGGTCATCCAGCCCGCCACCACGACCCACAGCCAGCTCACCCCTGACGAGCAAGCCTTCTCGGATGTGTCGCCCGGTCTCATCCGCCTCAGCGTGGGTCTCGAGACCATCGACGACATCCTGGCCGATCTACGGGCTGGGTTCGCTGCCGCCGCTGGCTGACGCCCCGTCGTCTGGGTCGTCGTCTCGCCGTTGCTCGGCGAGGAACGCTTCGAAGGCTGCGGCCAGATCGTCGCCCGAGGGCAGTGAGGCCTCGGTGCGGCGGTCGTAGTCGTTCTCCAACATGGCGACGAAGGCACGGGCCTGGGCATCGTCGGCCACGGCCTGGTCGTGCAGGGTCTGCCAACGAGTGATCTCACCGGCGAGTTCGTCGTGGCCGGTGGGCAAGCCCAGCACGTGGTCGAGGTGGCGCAGCAGTGCTGCCGAGCATTTCGGATGCGAGGCACCGACGAGGTAGTGAGGTACCGGTACCCGCAGCGACACGCCCGGGATACCGGCGTGTTGCAGGCGTTCCTGCAGCACGCCGACCACACCGGTGGGACCCTGGTAGCGCGGTGGCGACAGGCCCAGGCGAGCGGCGAGTTGTGGGTGGCTGCTCGAGGCCACCACCACCGGGGTCCGAGTGTGGGGCACCGCTTCGGGGCTGGCACCGATGGTCACCACCAACTCGGCGTCGGTGCGTCGTGCGACCTCCACGATGGCGTCCACGAACGTGCGCCAGTGCAGATGCGGTTCCACCCCCGACAGCAGAACCAGGTCGTGAGGGGAGTCGGGCAGTCGCATCACCCGGACCTCGTTCGTCGGCCACCGGATCTGCCGTTCACCACCATCGTCGGTGTAGACCTCGGGCCTCTCCTGGGTGAAGTCGAAGAATGGATCCGGATCGATGGAGGCCACCGTGACTGCTGGCCGCGCCCGGCTCAACCAGTCCATGGCATCGGTGGCCACGTTGGCCACGTCGAACAGGCCACGCAGCGCGATCACGAGCACGGGTCGGTTGAGGGGTGCCAGGTCGCTCCAGGCTCCTTCCAGCACGTCCTCGGCCCGCATGTGCTCAGGCTCGCAGGTGTTCGATCACCGCGTCCAGGCATCGGGTCAGGGCGATCACGTCGTCGGGATCGACGGCGGGGAACATGCCGATCCGCAACTGGTTGCGTCCCAGTTTTCGGTAGCTCTCGGTGTCGACGATGCCGTGCTGACGCAGCACCTTGGCCACCTGGTTGGCGTCCACGCCACCGTCCTGCGGAGCGACCAGATCGATGGTGCCCACCACGTGGGATCGCTTGGCGTTGTCGGCCACGAACGGGCTGGCCAGTGCGTGGGCCTCGGCCCATCCGTACAGCGCAGCAGCACTGGTGGCGCTGCGCTGGGCGCACCACGACAGCCCGCCCTGGTCCAGCATCCATCGGATCTGCGAGTCGAGCAGATGCAGCGTCACGAGTGCCGGCGTGTTGTACGTCTGGTCCTGGCGGGAGTTGTCCAGAGCGATGGACAGATCCATGGACGCCGGCATCCACCGGCCCGAGGCCTTGATGCGGCCGATGCGTTCCACTGCGGCGGGGGAGCAGGCCGCCAGCCACAGGCCACCGTCGCTGGCAAAGCTCTTCTGCGGTGCGAAGTAGTACACGTCGACCTGCGAGGGATCCCACATGAGGCCACCGGCGGCCGACGTCGCATCGACCACGACGAGTGACCCCACGTGTGCACCCTCGGGCCGACGCAGGTCCATCATGACGCCGGTGGAGGTCTCGTTGTGGGTGAAGGCGTACACGTCGACCTCGGGTTCGGCCACCGCCACGGGATGGTCGCCGTAGGCGGCCTCGATGATCACTGGATCGCGTAACTGCGGGGCTGCCATGGCGGCCTCGGCGAACTTCGACGAGAACTCGCCGAACACCAGATGTTGGCTGCAGTGCTCGATGAGGCCGAAGCAGGCGATGTCCCAGAACACCGTGGATCCGCCATTGCCCAGCACGATCTCCCAACCGTCGGGCAGGCCGTACAACTCGCGCAGGCCCGACCGGATCGAACCCACCACCGACTTCACGCGCGGTTGACGATGCGAGGTACCCAGATAGGTGGGGGCGTCGGCCATGAGCGCATCGAGTTGTTCGGCTCTGACCTTGGACGGTCCGCATCCGAAGCGCCCATCACGGGGCAGCAGTTCCGCTGGCAGCAGGTCAGACGGTGTGAGAGCAGGTGAGTGGGAGGTCACTGTGCAAGCATGGCACCCATGGCCCCTGCCCCCCAACGCACTCGTGTCTCCGCCCGCCTGGCCGCCATCGCCGAATCGGCCACTCTCGCTGTCGATGCCAAGGCCAAGGCCCTGAAGGCGCAGGGTGAAAACGTCATCGGCTTCGGTGCCGGCGAACCCGATTTCCCCACACCCGCCCACATCGTGGAGGCCGCCGTGGCGGCCTGTCGCGACCCCAAGAACCATCGCTACACGCCAGCCGCCGGTCTGCCCGAACTCCGCGAGGCCATCGCCACCAAGACCCTGCGTGACAGTGGCTTCTCGTGCACCGCCAATCAGGTGCTGGTGACCAACGGCGGCAAGCATGCCGTGTACACGGCCTTCGCTGCGCTGTGCGATCCGGGAGACGAGGTCATCTGCCCGGCGCCGTACTGGACCACCTATCCCGAGGCTGTCAGGCTGGCGGGTGGGGTGCCGGTGATCATCGACACCACCGAGGAGACCGGTTTCCGGGTCACCGTCGATCAACTCGAAGCCGCCCTGACGCCGCGTACCAAGGTGTTGCTGTTCGTGTCGCCCGACAACCCGTCGGGTGCGGTGTATCCGCCCGAAGAGGTGGAAGCCATCGGTCGCTGGGCGGTGGAGCGCGGGGTGTGGGTCATCACCGACGAGATCTACGAACACCTCACCTACGGCCCGCACCGCTTCACATCCATGCCCACCCTGGTGCCCGACCTGGCCGACCAGTGCCTCATCGTGAACGGTGTGGCCAAGACCTACGCCATGACCGGGTGGCGCGTGGGTTGGATGATCGGTCCCAATGACGTCATGAAGGCCGCCATCAACTTTCAGAGCCATGCCACGTCGAACGTGTCGAACGTCGCTCAGCAGGCGGCCCTCGCCGCGGTGTCGGGTGATCTCACTGCCGTC
>CAYMUC010000192.1:0-4071 GCA_964393535.1 uncultured Ilumatobacteraceae bacterium
ACGATGCGATCAGGTTCACCAGCAGAGTGGTGCAGAACAGCACGAAGCCGGCGGCCAACAGTGCTTTCAGCTCGTACGGACCCGCTTCTCCGAAGTTGTTGGCGATGAGCGAGGCCACGTTGCCACCTGCGCTGGCCAGGATGCGGAAGTTGATGTCGAACACCAAGTTGAGGGTGATGAGCACGGCAACGGTTTCACCCAATGCCCTGCCCATGCCGAGCAGCATTCCGCCCACCAGACCACTGCGACCGTAGGGCAGGGCCACCTCACGAATGGCACCCCACCGCGATCCGCCCAGGGCGTAGGCGGCGTTCAGTTGTTCACGCGGTGTCTGCGAGTACACCTCCCGCGTGACCGAGGTGGCGATGGGCAGGATCATCAGCGATAACACCAGCCCAGCCGTGAGGGGCGACCTGTCGAAGATCGGTGTGGGCACGTCGAAGAGAGGGAACCAGCCGAGATACCGGTTGATGGTGGTCGCCCATCCGGCCGCTTCGGGCACCAGCACGAGGTACCCCCACAGGCCATACACGATGGAGGGGATGGCGGCGATGAGGTCCAGCAACGACACCAACACCTTGCGCAGTCGCTTGGGTGCGTAGAACTCGAGAAACAGCGAGGTACCCACCACGAAAGGGAGCGACACGATCACGGCGATCACGGCGGTGACGAGGGTGCCCACCAGCATGGCGGCAACTCCGTAGGTGGCACCGCCCTCGGGCGAGTCGCCTGAGTTGTCCCAGCGTTCCGACGTGACGAAGGCCAGGCCATAGTCCGCGAACAGCTGCGCACCCCGATACAGCAGGAACCCGGCGATCAGCATCTGCACGATGAACGAGCTCAGGCCGCCGAAGGTCACCACCCCGCGGAAGGTCCGGTCGACTCCCCGGCGTTTCACCGTGAGGACACGGGGCTGAGGTGAATCGACCACGGGAGGGTCGCTGGTGATCGTCACGGGGGCGCACGATCGCAGGGCCAGGTGATCAATCACTGTCACCGAGATGAACGGCGACTGAACGATGGCTGACGTCTTGTGGTCCAGAGTCGCAGTCGCCAGTGGAACAGACGTTGCGGCTGCTATCTCCTCAGTGTGACCCTCAGCCCTCTTTTGCGTCCTCATCGTGTCGTCGCCGCGTGTGCCGGAGTTCTCGCCCTCGTCCTGGGATCCGGGCCGGCCACCGCTCAGAGCGACACCGACCCGATCGCCACGTGGTTCGAATCCCACGGCGAGTTGTCGTCCCTGGCTACGGCGCTGACCACGATCGGCCTGATCGACGGCCTTGGCGACTGTGCTGCTGAGCCACTGACCGTACTCGCCCCCACCGACACGGCGTTCACCTCGATTGCAGGTGAACTGGGGGTGGCGGTCGACGACCTGCTGGTCGATACCGAGTCGCTGGAGCAGATCCTCACGCACCACGTGGTCGAGGGTGCCAACACCCTGGAAGATCTGGTGGCGACGGGCTACAACCCCACTCTGCACGGCGACGAACTCGAGGTGTTCGAGGACGAAGATCTCGTGATCCTCGACGGCTATGCCACCGTGCTGGAAGCCGACCTCATCGCCTGTAACGGTGTGGTGCACGTGGTCGACTCGGTGCTCGTGCCAGCCGATTTCGTGCTGAACCCCGTTGCCGACGGTGGCCAGGACGCCGAGTTCGATGACGAGGGCAATGTGGTCGGGGGCGAAACCCAGGACAGGGGCAGCGACAATCGTGGAGCGTTCCTGGTGTTGTCGGTCCTGGCCCTCGGGGCGGGGATCGGCATGGTGAACGTGGCCAACCGCCGCCGCCTCGGCTGACCTCGGCTCAGGCGGGCAACTCCAGAATGGTCACGGTGCCGGTGCTGCCATCCACCCGGACCAAGGCACCGTCGGGAATGCGTCGAGTGGCATCGGCGATGGCCACCACGCAGGGAATGCCCAGTTCACGCGACACGATCATGGCGTGGCTGCCCATGGCACCCACATTCACGATCACCGCCTCGGCCGGCACGAACAGCGGCACCCACGACGGGTCCGTCTGAGGGGCGATCAGTACCTCGCCAGGCTCGAGGCCCACGGGGTCACCGGCGTCCAACACCACCCGCGCCCGGCCGGTGGCCACGCCACCAGAGCCGGCTCCACCCTTCAACACATCGCCGACGGCGACCACCTGGTCCGCGCCGCGCTGGCGAAGCGGCATCTCCTCGAGACCGGGAACCCGACCGTTCACCACGAACAGCGGTTCACGTTCGAACAACGAGCGGTACGTGGCCCAGCGGTCACGCGCCAGGGCGGCCACCCCTTCGGGGTGATGCCGACCCTTGGCGAGTTCGATGTCGGTGAGCATGAAGAGATGCTCGGGTTGGTCGATGACGCCACGTTCGGCCCACCGCCGGGCGAGTTCCCACAACGCCACACGGATCTCGTGGATCACCACCACGGCGTTGGTCTTGGCTCGCTCGCGCCCAGCCAGGAACAACTGTGCCGACCGCAAGGCGGCGTCGAAGGTGCCCAGCGTCTCGGGGTCCCCGGCCAGCTGTTCCCGGAGAGTGGCCACCAATCGGTCACGGTTGGCGGCCGCCGAGGCTCCCCGGGCCACCGGATCCTGATCGGGGTCGGAGCGCCGCATGAGGTCGATCGCCGACAGAGCGATGCGCGGCTCGAGTTCCCACGCCATCGAGATGAGGTCGTACTCGTTCTGCGCCCGTGCGCCGTAGTCGAACAAGAACGCCTGGAACTCGGCCATCCAGGCTGCTGCATCGGGCGACGACGAGTCGGCCAAACGGCCCAACACCCCGTCCACACCGGCACTGAAGGCGGCCGACACCGCCGCACTGGCCGCTGCCGCCCGACCCAGCCGCCACATGGCTTTCGATGGCTCCGCAGAGTCGACCTCGACACCCGCCAGCAACTGGATCGACATGGACGCATCGCCCAACGCCTCGCAGATGGCACCCAGGGCGCCCGGCCCGAGCGATGCCATCGACGACACGATCATGGCGTTCTCGAAGGTCTGCTGCAGCAGGGGCACCATGGCGTTGGCCCGAGCGATCAGTGCGGCATCGGTCAGCGTCGACAGGTCGGGGCGGTGGCGACGTGCAGCTCGGGCCATCTCGCGGTCGGCATCCAAAGCCGGAAGCGAGTCGGTGCTCATGGTCCATGCCATGGTCTCGCCCAGTTTGGCGGCGTGGCGTTCGGACTCGTGCCACGGCTGAGCCTCATACGGCGGCACATCGGCGTTCTCGTCGAAGAACGCCTTGTCGATCATCTCAGGACTGGCACCGGGCATGCGGGCGCCGAGGATGCGGGTGAGGGTGAGCGGGTTGTACAGGTACCCGCCGAACATCTTGAACAGATCGGGCAGCTCGGGGTCGTCGATCTCGTCCCAGTCGACCACCCCGAGCCCGATGTAGGCATCGCGTAGGCCCCGTCCCATGCCCTGGCGAAGCACCAGCGACTGGGCCAGCGGCGTGAACGGATCGGGGAACACATCGGCTGCGTTTCCCCTGGTCCACGCCGGATACCTGGCGCTCAGACTCGAATCACCGAACCAGGCCGATGCCCCCATGTCGCTCCCCCGAACGTGTTCACTGACGACGAAGTTTCGCCGCCCCCAACACGTCAAAGTAGTCGGCGTCGAGGGTCAACTTGCCGTCTCGGGCGCTGTAGAGCGTCCAGCCGGGGATGCGGCCGTTCGGGAAGTTGCACCACCACTGACTCCAGGCAACGGTGTCTTCACCGGCGCAGTCGATCAGTTCGAAGGTGACCCCCGCTTCGGGCATCTCGGTCTCCATGCGCTGGAGATAGCGGGCAACGGCATCGTGGCCCTCGAAGCGGCCGTACACCTGATCGCTGAACACGGCGTCGGAGGCGAACAGGGCTGCGAGATCCTCGTAGCGCCGCTCGTCCTGGATGCGCCAGAACTCGCGCACCACGTCCAGTGCTGGGCCGGCGGTGCCACCGCTCTGGTGGGCCGACAGTCCACCGGCGCCGGCGAGGTCGGGTCGGGGCCCATCGGGGCGAAGCTTCCGCTGTGCCACGTTGTCCACGTAGTCGGCGACGAAGGTGACCTTTCCCCCGGGGGTCAA
>CAYMUC010000193.1:0-4045 GCA_964393535.1 uncultured Ilumatobacteraceae bacterium
GTGTCACGTCACCGTGCATGGTGCACAGCACACCTTCCACCGAACATGGGGGCAAGGCTTTCGGGGGCGCTTGCGTAGTGGCCTCGTCCGATCACGTACTTCTACCGATTCACCGCGCGCGCCGTGACCGTGAGACTTCGGCGGTGAGCGATGACGCAGCCCCTCCGGTCGATCTGGGCATTCTGGGCCTCACCAACGCACGACTGTTGGGGCGTGGTGGTTTTGGGTCCGTGTACGGCGCCGAGGAGCCAGCACTGCACCGGTCGGTGGCGGTGAAGGTCTTGGCTCCCGTCAACGGAGACGAAACGCACCGAGTGGACCGCGAACTCAAGGCCCTGGGAACCCTGGGCGGGCACCCTTACATCGTCATGGTGCACGGCACCGGAACCGCCGCCACGGGATCCCCCTACATCGTGATGGAGTTGATGACGGGAGGTTCGCTGGGCGATCGAGTGGCGGATCGGGGTCCGCTGCCGTGGTCCGAGGCGACCGCGATCGCGATTCAGATCGCCGGAGCGTTGGAGACGGCGCACCGTGCGGGAATTCTTCATCGCGATCTCAAACCCGAGAACATCCTCGTGTCATCGCTGGGCGAGGTGAAGTTGGCCGACTTCGGGATCGCACGGGTGGATGGGTCTGCGCAGACCAAGACGGGCGCCGTCACCACGTCGGTGGCCTATGCGGCGCCCGAGATCCTCGCCGGGCGCGGGCCCACCGCCACCAGCGACGTCTACGGCTTGGCGGCAGCGGTGTACACGCTCATGGCGGGATCGTCACCGTTCCTGCGCCCCGACGACGAGTCGTTGTTGCCCATGATCAATCGAATCGCCAGCGAGCCGGTACCCGACCTTCGCCTCAGGGGGGTGCCAGATGCTGTGTGCCGGGTCCTCGAACGAGCGTTGGCGAAGGACCCACTCCAACGGCAGGCGACTGCGTTGGGTCTGGCCCGCGAACTGCAGGTCGCACAACAGCAACTCGGTGTTCCGGTCACTCCGGTGATGGTGGCCGGAGAGAGGGATATCGACGTGGACGAGCAGACTCCCGCAGCATCGCCGCCAGGGGCCACCGTTGCCTATCCGACGGCGCCGGTCGGTCCGCCTCCGGCACCCTCTCCGGTGGGCGCCACTGGTCCGCAATTCGGGGACCCGCCGGTGGGTGGGCCGCCGCCGGGGGCACCTCCCGCCGGGGGTGGCGGTCAGGGGGGTGGCCGAAGGTTGAACCCGGCCGTGCTCATCGGGGCAGTGCTCGCCGTGGTCGCCGTGATCGTGGTGGCGGTAGTGCTCCTCGGGGGAGGCGATGACGGTGGCGAGTCCTCGAGCGCCAAGGGCGGCGACCTGGTGACGTCGATCGATGACATGAAGTCGGCCGCCATCCAGATCCGGTCTCGAGGGTCGTTCCGAGAACCCGCCGAGGGAACCCTCGAGGGATTCGGCTCGGGCTCGGGCTTCATCATCGATCCGTCGGGCATCGCGGTGACCAACAACCACGTGGTGGTGGGAGCGGCCAGTCTCGCTGTCTACGTCGGTGGGTCGACCACACCGGTGAACGCCCGTGTGCTGGGCGTCTCGGAATGTTCCGACTTGGCGGTCATCGACCTCGAGGGTGAGGGTTACCCCTACGTCGAGTGGTTCGAGGGCGAGGTCGAGCCGCCACTGGAGGTGTATGCGGCGGGCTTTCCACTGGGTGATCCCGAATTCACACTGACCAAGGGCATCGTGGCGAAGGCCCGAGCCGATGGCGATACCGATTGGGCATCTGTGGATCACGTGATCGAGCACGACGCCAACATCCAACCTGGTAACTCGGGTGGTGCCCTGATCACGTCGGACGCCAAGGTCGTGGGCGTCAACTACGCCGGGGGTTCTCGCACCCAACAAGCCCAGTTCTTCGCCATTGCCGGTGATATCGCCAAGCCTCTGGTCGAGCGTCTGGCAGCCGGTGAGAACGTCGACTCGATCGGCATCAACGGTCAGGCACTTCAGTTCGAGGACGGGACCTCGGGCGTCTGGGTGGCTGGTGTGACGCCGGGGTCGCCGGCTGGGAACGCTGGTGTCCTGGCCGGTGACTTCATCCTGGAACTGGCCGGCCAGACGATGGCCGACGACGGAACGATGTCGGGGTACTGCGATGTGCTGCGTACGCAAGGGACTGATCGACCCATCAGCATCGGTGTTCTGCGCGTCGACACCGGCAAGGTGCTCACCGGGGAATTGAACGGTCGCGAGTTGAACTCGGGTGACTCCATCGCCGAGGACCTCGGAGGTGGTGACAATGATCAGGCCGGCGGGGAGACCGGTGGCGGGGATACCGGCGGCGGTGACGCCGACGGCGAGGCCAGGCCCGAGGGCGAGTCATACCTCGGTTACCAGACGGTGGTCGACGACACTGGCCGGGTCAGTGTGTCGCTGCCCACGACCTGGGTCGACGTGCAGACGGGCGTGCGGAACATCGAGGGCGCCGACTACTCGAGCATCGTGGCGGCCCCTGATCTCCAGCGCTACGCATCGGGATGGGATGTTCCCGGCATCAGCCTCACCCTGTTCGATGGGGCCGTCCAAGTGCTCGGCTACGACCAGGCCCTCGACCTGGCGGGGCCCGATGGATGCACGAAGACCACGGCGAGGGAACCAGCGGCGTTCGGTACGTTCAGCGGGTTCTATGACATCTACAGCGAGTGCGGCGGCACGACGACCGAGTTCATCGTGCTGGTGCTCGCGCCACCCGACGAAGGCTTCCTTCTGCTCATCGCGCTCCAGATCGTCAGCGCCGCCGACGGGGAGGCGCTCTCGACGATCCTTCCCAGTATCACTGCCCAGTAGCGGTCCCGGTCCTCAGCCATCAGGGGCCACCAGGGTCGGGTCACGCGTGGCCAACTGAGCCAACTCGGCTCTTCCCCGAACCCCCAATTTGCGGTACACGGTCTGGCCATGAGCCTCGGCCGTGCGGGGACTGAGGAAGAGACGGGTCCCGATCTGCTTGAACGTGTACCCGGTCACCAGCCAACGAGCGACCTGGAGTTCTCGAGCGGTCAGGAGTGAAGCGGCAGGGCTCGGCGTCTCGAGTGGGGTCAGGCCCACGGCAACTGCTTCCTGCTCACAGCGCTCGACCCATCGCCGAGCACCTGCCGCTGCCAGGGCATGACGAGCGTGCTCGATGTGTCGCCTGGCCGCCGAGCGCTGACGGTCGCGGCGCAGTCGTTCACCCAGTTCGAGGCGAACCCGGGCCGCCGACACCATGTAGCCGTGTTCGGAGAACACCTCGATGGCTCGACCCAGGAGGTCTGCGGCGCGCTCCCGGTCCCTGGACAGCAGGCCATGGGAACGATGGAGCGCTGCTTGAACCCAGGGGCTGTTCGTCGTGGCCATGACGGCCTCGAGATCCCTGGTCACGGACTCAGCCATCGCACGGTCATCCACTCGCAGGGCGATGTCGACGAGGTCGTGGTGCCAGTAGAAGCCGAACGAGGTCTCCACCGGGTGCCGATCGTGCAGTTGCCTCAGCACGGCGAAGGCCTGGGTGTACTCGCCGCGTCCGTAATGGACCAGGGCATCTGCGTAGTCGGCCACGGCCAGGGCCACGGGCAGTCCGTAGCTCCGCATGGTGTTCGACAGAGCCGCTGCGTCCGGTCCATCGGTGCTGGCTTCGCCGATGGCCGCGATGGCCAAGGCGAAGGGTCGATGCTGATGGAGCTCCCACTCCTCGGCCAAGGCCAGTGCCTCATGCGCCAGGGCGATCGAGCCCAGGAGATCACTGCGCGACCGGTAGGCGGCCCGGGCGATGAGCAACCCGGGCACCACCTCGGCAGCCACCTCGTGGGCGAGATCGCTGATGGTCTCGGACAACTCGGACAGTTCCGCGTTTCGCCCCGTTCGGGCCAGCGCAAGCGCCGCGACTTCAGCCAGCACCGCTACGGCCTCGGGATCGCTGCGCTGGCTCAGCAGGTTTCGCGCCTGCATGATCAGTTGATCGGCTGCGCCCGGACGTCCGGCGATCGACGCTGCGCCCCAGTCCATGATGTCGAGCAGGGGATCGTCGCCCACCACGC
>CAYMUC010000194.1:0-4015 GCA_964393535.1 uncultured Ilumatobacteraceae bacterium
GTGAAGCGAACCGCAACGCCTTCCGTCACCCGGTCGTTGCACTCGGCCATCGACACCCTGGAGCTCGACCAGACCGTCGTCGTTCACGCCGGTAGCCACTCATTTCCACTTGCACGTGACGTGCAGGCACTGGCCGTGGGCGACTTGGCCACATTCCAGTGGCGCCGGTCGGAGTAGTCGTCGACGCGTCCGCCCGTCGCTCGCCGTCGGGCAGGACCAACAGCGCCGTCATGGCCGCGCGGTACGGTCATTCCTTCGAACCTGGCCTCGAACGCGTCGGGTCGGGGTGCTGGCACCCCACCTTGGGTATGCGCCGACCCGCCCGTCGTAGAGTCCGACGGTGTGAGCGAGGGGCAGCGTCTGTTGGTGGTCGACGACGACCCGTTCACACGCTCGGTGTTGGGACCTGCCTTGACGACCCGGGGTTGGTCGGTGGTGATGGCTGCATCGGCAAGTGCCGCCATGAGCGAGGTGACGGACCATCCGGTCGATGCCGCACTGGTGGACCTCGATCTGGGGCCCGGACCTGACGGCCTCGACCTGGCGGTGGCGTTGCGTCGCCGGTTCCCCCTGTTGCCCATCGTGTTGCTCACCTCGTACCAGTCGCCGCAGTTGTTGGACATCGGCCACGAGCGACTGCCGCTGGGTGTGCGGTACGTGGTGAAGGGTTCTGTCGAGCATCTCGACGACCTCGACGCCGAACTGCGCACCGCGCTTCGGCACCCCCTCGACGTGACCGTCCCGGTTCAGCCGATCGTCCGCACTCGCAGCGGTCAGCGCCTGAGCGACCGGCAACTGGACGTGATGCGCTTGGTGGCGGCAGGCCATGGCAATGCCGAGATCGCCGGCGAGTTGGGCATGAGCGAGACCGCCGTCGAAAAGGCGGTCGCTCGCCTGATTCGGCAACTGGGTCTGGACGACGACACCCGTCGCAACAAGCGGGTGCTGGTGGCCGAGGCGTACTTTCATATGGCGCGTGGCGCATGACGATCCGATGAACGAGCCGACCCTCGCTGAACGCCTGGGAGGGCGGTGGTCGATCTCGGTGATCGGGCATTCCATCGCCGTGGCCTCGGCAGCTGTGGTGGTGGCCAACCTGGTGCGCCATGAGCGTGGTGGCCTGCACCTGCCCGCTGCCGGACTGGCACTGCTGATCACCACGCTGGTGACCGCCACCGTTGACGTGGTACTGCATCACACCCTGTTCGCTGGCCGCGCCACCACCCCGGTTCCCGCCTGGTGGGCCATGACGAAGAATAGTGCCGGTGGTCTGGCATTCGCCAGCAGCGTGTGGTGGGTGTGCACCGGCCTGGTGGACGGTCTGGCACGGCCTGCCCCGAGCATGTGGGTGACGTTTCCGGCCCTGGCGCTGTGGGGATGCAGCGCAGTGACGGTGGCACTGGACGTGTGGTGGCGTTCAGCGCGTGCGCGAACCGCATTGCTCGACGAAGCCGATCGTCTTGACGTGGCGGTGCTGCAGCAGCGCGCCGTGGTCGATGACCTGGTGCGGGCACGCACGACGGTGGTCGACGACGTGCTACGCCAGTTGCGCAGTGACCTCGACGATGCTGCACGTTCGCTTGCATCGGCTCCCGATGATCAGGGACGTCATGTGGCCCGACGCCTTGCCGAGGATCTGCGCGGGGTGTCGCAGGGTGTGGTGCGACATGCCAGTTCAGATCTGTGGCACGACGCCGAGCGTCACCTACCCCGGCCCACGTGGCGCACCATCTTGGTGAACACACTGCGCACCCAACCCCTGCGACCTCTGGTGATCATCACCGTCGGTGTGATGCCCCGCTTGTTCTGGGAGGTTGGCGATCTGGGTCTGGCGCGAGGTGGCCTGCTGACACTGGTCGGTCTGGTGATGTTGTGTGGGGTCTGTTGGTCGGCCAACCGAGCCATGCGACAGTGGCCTCGGTGGCATGCCCACCTGTTCGTGACCGCCGTGATCATCCTGCAGATGGGCTCGGTGATGGCGGCGGCCGTCAAGAACTCGTGGCTACCCGGTTACGTGACGGGACCGGACCTTGCGGTGCAGTTGGTCACAGGTGTGCTGCTGATCCTGTTCAGTTCGGGCTGGGCGACCTTCTGGGACGTGGCTCGTCGTCGTGACCAGTTGTTCGCCGAGCGGTTGACACCGGCTCGCGAGATGGCGGTGATGCGCAGCGCGGTGTTGGCGCGAGCGGCCCGTTCCGTGGCGTACCAGCTGCACGGTGGCGCACAGGCTCGGCTCTTCGCCGGTGCGTTGGCCTTGGAGGAGGCAGCCGATCGCGGCGATGTGGCAGCGTTGAACGAGGCGTTGGCCGGGGTGCGCGCCGTGTTGGAGACGCCGTTGGTGGTGCCGCGGTCGGACGTGGACGTGGAGAAAGCAGTGTTGGAGTCGGTCGACGCCTGGCGCGGACTCTGTGAGGTGGACGTGACGCTGGAAGGCTCGGTGAGCGGTGATGCCGTGACGGTGCGTCATGTGGTGGACGAGGCGTTGGTCAATGCCGTCCGCCACGGTGGTGCACGGCGGGTCGAGGTGCATGTGGGGGTGGGCGCCGAGGGTCGGCTACGCATCGAGGTGCACAACGACGGGGTCTCACCGGCCGATGGGGCACGGTCGGGTTTGGGTTCGGCGATGTTCGATCATGTGGCGCCGGGCCGATGGGGACGGCGGTCCGATGATCGGGGTACCACGCTGTGGGTGGAGTTGGAACCGACGAGACAGGCTCAGCCTTGAGGCATCCAACGGCCCCGTGACCGGCGAATGACGCCGGGTACACGAACCCACAGCATCAACACGCCGGCGAGCAGCAGCGCCAACGCCGTCCACAGCCTGGACGACCATGAGGATCCCGTGGCCGGAAGTTGGTCGTCGCTCGGGGTGATCTGGGCGGGGAGCCGCACCACGAATTCGAGACCGGAGGCGTCGACACCGGTCAGTTCCAGCGTGTGGTCACCAGGAGGCACCGGGGGCAGCATCAGCGTTGCATCGATCGCTCCGAAGGCGTCGGCCATGAGCGTGCCGACCAGTGTGGGCTCCGAGTACAGCCACGCCTGCACCGACGAGCCCGGGGCCAGGCCCGTGCCCCCGATCTCCAGCACGCCACTGGCGGTCAGCACCACGCTCGCCTGGGCCGAGCCATCGCAGGCACCCACGCAGACGCCGGCGATCACGAACCGCGCCGACATCGGTGCTGGGGGTGTGATGTCGGGCGACGTTGCCGGAACGATGGGGACGACCGTCGACGGCACGATGGTCGTGGTCACTGGCACGGTCCCCGTGGTGGTGGTCGTGGTGGTGGTGCTGGTGCCGGTTGGCACCGAACTGGCGGGCGATGTGCCGGGAACGGTCGTGGTCGTGGTCGCTGGCACCGTCGTAGTCGTCGTCGTGGTGGTCGTGGTGGTGGTGGTCGTCGTGGTCGTCGTGGTCGTGGTCGCTGCAGTGAAGGTGTAGGAGCCGGTGTCGACATCGGCCGCGGGTCCGGCATTGCCACGGAGGTCGCTGACCGCCCCAGCAGCCAGTCGCAACACGGAACCGCCCGGACTACAACTGAGCGACACCCGCGCCGACGCCGTGGCCACACTGTCCAGAGCCACCGTGCACGCACTACCGGTGGGCGTCGAGAATGCTCCGACTGCCAGGCCGCTGATCTCTTCGTCGAAGTCCAGGCGCCACTGCACCGTGTCGTCGTCGATGGTGGTCATCGAGGTCCACACCGCATGTGGTGCCGCACTGTCGATGGTGACGGCTGCGGACTGCAGGGCCGGACCATCACCGGCGGCATTGGTGGCCACCACCTCGAAGGTGTATGCGACGCCATGGGCCAGACCGGTGATGGTGCACTCGAGTGGGCCACTGGTCCAGGTGCATTGGTCACCACCCGGGGTGGCGGTGACGGTGTAGCCACTGATGGTGGTGCCGCCTCCCACTGCCGCTGCCCACGTGACCGTCACGGCCGCACCGGTGGGTGTAGCCGACACGGTGGCAGCGGTGCCGGGGAACGTATACGGCGTGGCGCTGACCGCC
>CAYMUC010000195.1:0-3986 GCA_964393535.1 uncultured Ilumatobacteraceae bacterium
GGGGTCCAACATGGCGACGAGTTCCTTCCACGATGCGGCCATGCGGTCACTCGTATGAGTACGGAAGGCCGCCACCAGTTCGGCCTGCTGCTGCGGTGAGAGTTCGGTGGCCACCGCTCCCCGGAATCGGTCGGGGTGTTCTATGGCAACGGTCAGCGAGGTGACCTCGACGGAACCGAAGCCCAAACCCTTGCCACCTCCCAGATGCGTCCACAGGTTCGGACGGCGCTCGGCATGTTCATCGAGTCGCCGCCACAACAGTTCGTGACGCTCGTCGGCGAGCAACATGGTGGGGTGCAGTGCCGCGATCAAAGAGCCCAGTTCCACATCGCTCAGGTTCTCGAACCACACCTCGGCCGTGACCGAACTGCCAACCGGTACGAGACGCACGGGTTGCGCGCCCATGGTGTGTTGGTGGTGGTGTTGGCGGGCCGTGTCACGCCGCCAGCCACCTTGGGCTTCTGTGGTGTGGCCGTGCCAGTAGAACTTGCGACCTCGTAGTGGCCGAAGCGGCGTGGTCTCACGCTCGCTGCCCCATGCAGCAGCGGGTAGAAAAATATTGCGCCGCTCCGGTTGGGTGTCACGGATGACGATTGAGAACTGGCCCGATCCGGGACGCGGCTTGCCTCGCGGCGGCAGTGACTGCGGTGTGAGTTCATTGTCGGTGGCAACGCGCATCTCCGATACCCGGACTTGACCCCGGTACGAGCGTTGACGCGAACCTTGGCGGTCGTCACTCCGGTCGGTGCCGGCCGACCCAAAGCACCGGCACGACATGCACAGATGGCCCTCCGGCACGTCGGGTTGGAGTGTGGGACTACCGCACGAGAGTGTGGGCCGAGGGACTCGCTCACCTGCAGCACCGGCGCCTGACTTACGCCACAAATAACTGTTGGCCAGACGGACAACCCGGCCTTGGACCACGTCTGCCCACAGCACATCGCCGACCGCGGGCATGGCGGGCACAGCCCGTCGTTGCCCGATCAAGGCACCGGCGAACGTGATCCGGATAAAATCGTCACTCTCGACTCCGCGGCGCCGGACGCGCACGTCGTCTGCTCCCTCGACCTCTTTGGCCCACAACTCAGCCACCTCGGGGGCAAGGGGGGTTTCCTTGGGGCTGACCTTCCCGAACGAGGCGAAGTAGGGGTGCTGCGGGTGGCGTGCTCGCTCGTGGCTCAGAAGTACCACCCACTTGCCAACGGCTGCCGATACTCCCGATGGTTTGAGTTGAGCCACAAACGGGAAGGAGGTGCCACCCGTGAACTCGTCGCGCCCATGCCGACTCTGCGACTGCGGTTGGTTCACTTCGAACAGGTCGCCGCTACGTAAAGCGTTGGCCGGACGGGCCTGATGCACCATGGCGATAGGAGCCCAATGTGCTTCGCCGCAGAGGCGCACCTTGCTGGGCCTGCCCAGTCGGTCGACCTCCGACACGACCGCCAGCTGCCGGCCGGGTTGAACGGCTGCCGGTTGGCGGTACACGGGCACGAACTCCTCGTCGAACACCCGCAGACATGAGCCGGTGATGGCCTCGTGCAGGCTGCGCAGAGAACCCTTCAGCGAGGTGCCCGACACCCGGTAGCCCCCCGATGGATCTGTTTCCAGGCCCTTCGTCTGACCGTCTCCAAACAGCAATGGACTTCGTGCCGTCCACGTGATGGCGATGCGTCCCGAGCGGCGACCCTCGTGCTGGCGATCGTGCCCGCACGGCGCCTCGCGAGGCACCGACTCGGGGAGGGGGATGTAGTTGTAGGGATTCACGAAGATGTCCGCAGCGGACGATGCCCTGGCGTACTCGAGTGAACGCCTGTCACGAGCGGCAACCGCCGCGGCTGCAGCCTCCGCGCGCTTTATGGCCTCGTCCGCCTCGGCAGCGGTCCTTGCGCTGGTGAGCTCTTTCTCAATCGCCTTCTGAAGGTCGGCGACGGACTCGTCGTCACGTGGCACGACCACGAGGTGGTCGTTCACCAAGAGGAGGTCTCGCTTCAGTTCTCGCAATACCTCGTTACAGCCCTTGGCTCCGGCTTCGCCCCACACCCGGGGGCGAAGCGAAGCGATGGGTAAGGGTTGGCGTGGCTGGTTTGGTGCGGGTTGCACCAGCACATTCACACCTTCGACCTTCTTACCCAAGAGGTCGGAGTTCTGCGACCACCGGTACCAGACGATGTCGACCTGATCATGGGTCGGCTCGAGCAACCATTCCCCGCCGTCGCAGATCCAGGTGACGGTCAGGGTGCCGTCGGGTCCGAGGCTTTGGCCGAGGGCCTCCAAGTCCGTTGGCGGTGCGTCCAGGAACTCGCCCGTGGCGAGATCGATGAGAAAAAAGCCGACGACGCCACCGCGGACGATGAGTCCCGTTCCTTCTGCCGACTGTTCCACGACATCTCCTGACTCGAGAGGATCCGCAGAGGTAGTGACGGATAACCGCGACAGAGCACCGTCGCAGGATGCGGAATCCACCGAGATCGTAGAGCACCGTCGCCGGTGCGCGGATCACCTGATCCGCATCGCCTCTGCGCCGGGGAGTTCGGCCTCCGTGCGTAGGCGGGCCGACTGGTCCGTGATGTCGTCGGCGGCGACGGGCCGTGCGAGCTTGCGACCCAGGGCGGCTTCCAGTTCGGCGAGCTCACGGTCCCGCAGTCGATCGGGCAGTGAGGCCACGGCCTCGACGTACTCCCTGCGCAGGCGAGCCGCGTGCTCGCCCTGGTCGCCCAACTCGGGCCAACTCTCGGGCCCGAAGGGACGCAGCAACTCGGCATCTTCGGCCAACACCGACCACTCGAGCACCTGCTTGGGATCACGTGTGGCGACCTTGCCGCCGTGCAGCACGGCGTGGATGGCGTCAGGCGCGCTGTGCAGCACGATGTGCAGCCACGACTGCGATGGTGAGAGGTCCCTTGGTACCGCCAAGCGCACGGTCCGGTGGACCTCCTGAGCGGTGAGTACCCACAGCACCGTTCGGCCGGGCGTGTCGCGACGCAACCGGTGGCTGGTCTCGATGATCGCCAGCACATGACCCGAGGCGATCACGTCGTCGCTGGGCTGAGCCTCGGGCTGGTCGGAGGTGAGCACGAACGCCATGGACCCGTCGTTGGCCAACTTGTCGATGATGTGCTGCCACCACTGGTCGAGGTGCTGGTGGAGACGCGATCGGCGCGTGGGCTGGGGCGGATCGGCCACCACCACATCCACCCGTTGGTCCCGAAAGCGATCGTGCTCGAGCGTGTCGGGGGTGAGTTGCACGTGGAACTCACAACCCGTGGCCAACAGGCGACCGGCGGCCAACTGCAACGCCTCGGCGTCGGCGTCCTGGCCGAACAGGGTCCACGGGTGCTGTGGGGTCCGTGAGGCGAGAGTTGCGAGGAGGTGGCCTTCGCCCACGGCAGGGTCGTACGCGGTGGTCCAACGCCTGCCCAACCGTTCGCCGAGCGCATCCACGAGGCCCACGATGAGTTCAGCCGCTTCAGGTGAGGTGCTGGTGGTGTCGAGGTGCGACGACACCGATCCCTCGTCGCTGGCCAACGTCGACTCGGCCAGGACGGTGAGTTCTGCCTGGGGTACCTCCAGCAGGGTGCTGGCGGCCAGTGCCCGCAGATCGGAAGGCACGGTGTACTGGCCCAGGGCGACCAGTGGGTTGGGTGTGGTGCCCGGCTCGGTGTTCACCGCCGGCTGCGCCGGGAGGGCCTCGGCGACCCGTTGGATGAAGGCCTCGGAGGTGACCTGACCGTCGGCCGCGGCCTGCAGCAGCCTTCGGGCATGGTCGGCGTGCGGCAGGTGGCGGGCCAGTTGGTCGGACACCTGTGTGGACGAGTCGGAGGCCACTGCACGCAATGCGGCCAACGCAGTCATCCAGTGCCGGGCACGCAGGTCACCGGTCTCGTAGCGCAGGGCTAGCCCGGCCAGCAGCCAGTGGCGCTCGGTGGTGGCGTGGGGCGAGTTGGGCTGCAACTTGGTCATGTCGCGCAGCGAGGCCTGCACCCGGC
>CAYMUC010000196.1:0-3942 GCA_964393535.1 uncultured Ilumatobacteraceae bacterium
CACACCGTCGGGTGAGCCGTTCTTCAGTTACCCGCCCGTGCCCGAGACCATCGAGGCCACCCTGCGGGAAGTGGTGCGCTGCACCCGCGACGGCATCCGCATCAACACCTTCATGTTGGACGCCACGAGTTACCTCACCGCCTTCATCGAGCGCATCACCGCGATCAACCGGGGACGAGCGTTCTTCACCACGAACGAGAACCTGGGCGATTACGTGCTGGTGGACTTCATCGAGCACAAGCGTGAACAGGCCCGTGGCCGCGGCCGACGGGTTGGCTGATCGGTCACTTCTCAGGATCCGCCCTTGCGCGAACGTGATGTGGTAGTGGAGAATTACAGCGTTGTTATTTCCACTACTGCCGACAGTGCCCGGCAGTCCCAAGGGCCCGCAGTCGCGAGCCGCAGACGCGGAAGGCCGCACACCATGGAACATCACGATCAGGACCGGAGCTGGCAGGACCAGGCGAACTGCCTCGGGGTCGACCCGGATCTGTTCTTCCCCGAGCGCGGTGCGTCCACCCGTGAGGCCAAGGAAGTGTGCCGTGGGTGTGTGGTTCGACTCGACTGCTTGGAATACGCCCTCGACAACGGTGAGAAGTTCGGGATCTGGGGCGGATTGTCCGAGCGTGAGCGCAGGCGTCTGCGTCGTCAGCGGTCGCTCGTGGTCCGCAGCAGCGTCACCGCTTGATCAACTGCGTTCGGCGCCGCGGCGATTCCTCTGCGCCAACTGCCATTCCAGAGTCTGCTCGGGAGCCAGGTCCAACTCGGTCCACCGGTCTCGCGGTATGGCTGCCAAGCAGCGAGCGGGCAGTAGGCCCACCAACTCGGCGCCGTCCACGCGTGCACCCTGAGACTTGGCGGCCTCGTTCACCCGGTCGAAGGCAACCATTGGGCCCACGACATCGGGCGCTACGAGGTTCATGCTCACCTGGAGGCGGTCGCCCACCACCAAACCCAGTGACCTCAGCGAGTCGCCGCGGACCATGCTGGCGATTCGACGGGCACCGACGCGTCGCGAGCCCCCACGCACATGGCGCCGGCCGTGGGGTGAGGGTGGTCAGGTCCCAGATCGGGAGCCAGATCCGTCCATGCTCGGCGCCGCACCTCGGGAAGGGAACGCTCGGGGCCGTACAGAAAGCACGGCACGTTCAACTCGTCGGCCGCCCAACGAGCGAACTCGTCCCGGGCTCGCACTGCGTCGCCCAGGGTCGAGTCGGGAATCGGAACGAACGGCACCACATCCACCACGCCCAGTCGAGGGTGCACCCCGTCGTGCTGGCGGAGGTCCAGGAGGTGGACGGCCTGACGAGCCACGTGCCTCGCTGCAGTGGTGCCAGCCAGGGTCAGCACACTGCGATGGTGATGGGCATCGGCATGCACATCCAAGAGATCCACCTCGGCGAGTCCCGCCAGTTCGGCCACCACCTCGAGACGTCGACCCTCGCTGATGTTCATCACGCATTCCAACACCACCACAGTGTGCCGGTCGTCAGGGCTTACTCGCTCGTTGCGCCCGCGTGGCCCGCGGTCGCGCCGACGGGCGACGGGGGTAAGGTGACGGCATGATCGCAACAGTCTTCGGAGCTCCAGAGGCGCTCATCGTGCTGGTCGTCATCTTGGTGCTCTTCGGTGGCTCGCAGATCCCCAAGATGGCCCGCAACCTCGGTCAGGCCCAGAAGGAATTCAAGAAGGGTCTGTCCGAGGGGCAGAAGTCGGGCGACGGGGCCGAGTCCAAGGCGAACTCCGACACCGAACGCTCGGCCTGATCAGTTCGGCGCCACTCAGGCGTCGACACTCGCACGACGGCGCTTCAGGATGCGGCGACGCTCACGCTCGCTGCACCCACCCCACACACCGTGCTCGATGCGGTGCTCGAGGGCGTGCTCGAGGCACTGCTGCATGACTGGACATCCGGCGCAGATCTTCCTGGCACGGTCAACGCCCACACCGTCGCTGGGGAAGAACACCTCGGGCGGGTAGTTGCGGCAGTTGCCAGCAGCCATCCACGTCGTGTCGGACGGATCCTGTGGGGAGTCGATGTCCATGTTTCCTCCTCGCGCCGTTCGTGGTGGTGTCCGTCGAGGCGCACCGGTTTGGACGTTGGGTGGGGGCACCCTGGTTCCCGGCGTGCCCTAGTCAACCAGCAGCATCCGGCTACCACAACGACGTCCGGGGCAGCTGCGAGGGGAGGCATCGTGCAACACCGGGGTAGGCTCGGCGGTCGTTCCGTTCCGGGAGATGCCATGACCGCCCTCGACACACCTGCCGAACCGCCCGTCGCTCACGCTCGCATCGTGTACCTGGGTCCTGTCGCTCCCCACTGGGAGGTGTACGGCGACTATGGCGATCACCGACTGCTCGACGAGTTCCGCACCCGGGTGTTGGCGCGCCTGGTGCTGCTGCCCCGCGATGATCCGCAGTTCCGGCGCAATCGCGAGCGCATCCTGCGTGACGCTGAACGCGAGCGCATCTCGGTGGAGTGGGATCTCGGTCTTCCCGACGCACTGAACTGACCGACGTGTCGCCAACCTGAACACCAGGTGGCGTCCCGGTGAACCTTGGCGGACGTGCCGCCTTCGTCGGCGCAGCGTCTCATGTGGGCATCGCTACGCTTCGGACATCGACACCAGTGGTCTGGACCTCCGCTTCATCAACCGTGAGTTGAGTTGGCTCGCCTTCGACGAGCGCGTCCTGCGACTGGCCGAGGAGCCAGGGATCGCCTTGTTGGAGCGAGCAAAGTTTCTCGCCATCTTCTCGTCCAACCTCGACGAGTTCTTCCAGGTGCGGGTCGCTGCTCTGAAGGACCAGGTCGAGGCCGGGCTGAGCGCACGAACGGCCGACGGGCGCAGCCCTGGCGAGACGCTGAGTGCCGTGGGGCGAGAGGTGGCCCGCCTGGTGGAGATGCAGGAACGCCTCCTCGTCGAGGAGATCGCCCCAGCCCTCGCTCAGCAGGGCATCGAGATCATCTCCTGGAGCCAGACGACACCGGGCGACCGGGTGATGCTGGCCCAGATCTTCCACGAGCGCATCTTCCCCGTGCTGACCCCGTTGGCGGTCGATCCCGCTCACCCGTTTCCGTACATCTCGAACCTGGCGTTGAGTTTGGCGGCGATGGTGCGAGATCCCGTCACCGGCGAGCGTCGCTTTGCTCGGGTGAAGGTGCCCACGGTCTTCCCTCGGCTGGTCGCCATGGCCGACGGACAACGGTTCCTCCCGGTGGAGCAACTCATCGCGGCCCATCTGGGTTCGCTGTTCGTGGGCATGGTGGTCGAACAATGGGTGGCGTTCCGGGTGACGCGCAACGCCGACCTCACCCTGGAGGACGAAGACGCCGACGACCTGCTGGCCATGGTCGAGATGGAACTCCGGCGGCGCCGGTTCGGTCGAGCGGTCCGACTGGAGGTGCAGCACGATGTCGACGACGAGATGTTGGACCTGCTGGTGCGTGAACTCGATCTGGAACCAGGCGACGTCTCGCGGCATCGAGCACTGCTGGATCTCACATGCCTGTGGCAACTCCATGGCCTCGCTCGCCCGGATCTGAAGGACGATCCCTGGCCAGCGGTGGTGCCCGGTCGCCTCGCCGCAGCGAACGAGACCGACCGGTCGATGTTCTCGGTCATCCGTGAACGAGCGCTGCTGGTCCATCATCCCTACGAGTCCTTCGCTGCATCGACCGAGGAGTTTCTCGCTCAGGCGGCCGACGACCCCAAGGTGCAGTCGATCAAGGTGACTCTGTACCGCACCTCGGGCGATAGTCCCATCGCCACCAGCCTCATGCGCGCCGCCGAGCGCGGTGTCCAGGTGGTAGCACTGGTCGAGCTGAAGGCGCGGTTCGACGAGGCCAACAACCTGCACTGGGCGCGACGCCTCGAGCGCGCCGGTGTGCACGTGATGTATGGCCTCGTGGGTCTGAAGACGCACACGAAACTGGTGCTCGTG
>CAYMUC010000197.1:0-3935 GCA_964393535.1 uncultured Ilumatobacteraceae bacterium
ACCGGTGAGATCGACGTGCTGGTGGCACCTCCAAATGGCACCTTCACGACCACCTTCGGGCAGTCAATCACCCGCACCCTCGCGAGTGGTGCCTACCTCACCGAACTGACCGGGCTCAGTTCCACCACGGTTGCGGCGTCGGGCTTTACCTACGCCATCGGCCAACTGCCGACGAAGGGCTCGGTGTCGTTGAACACGTCGTCGTCGCAGTGGGTGTACACCCCCGACGACGGTTCGGCAGGCCTCGACACCTTCACCGTGGTGATCACCGAGCCCGGGGGCCTCTCGGTCACCACCACCATCAATGTCCGCATCGGCCCCATCGCCCGCGACGACACGTACGAAGTGGACGCCACCGCCACCTTGTCCCCCACAGCGAGCGCTGGTGTACTCGCCAACGACTCCTGTCCCACCACGTGCACGATCACGAAACTCAGTGACCCTGCGGCGGGGACGTTCACCTTGAACGCCGATGGCAGTTTCACCTATGCACCGTCATCGACCTCGATCGGCGAGATGACGGCCCGTTATCAGGTGGCCACCAGCGCCGCACCGGGCGCCACCTCTTCTGCGACGGTTCGCATCACCGTGCAGGGCGCCATCGACGACATCGGTTCCACCACCCCGGGCGTCTCGGTCGACGTGGATGTCAGGGCCAATGATCCATGCGCCAGTTGCGTCATCTCAGCGGTGGAGATGGTCACGAGGGGAACCGCCGTGACCGTCAGCGGGCAGGCCGACCTGATCCGTTACACACCCCCGGCAGGTTTCGTCGGCACGGTCTCGGTGCCTTACACGGTGCGCAGCACCAACGGCACCACCTCATCGGCCACAGCGCACATCACCGTTCTGCCCCTGGCCGTCACCGATACGGTGCGCGCCGTCGCCAGTACCACGACATCCTTCGACGTGTTGGCCAACGACATCTGTATCGACTGCCGCGTCACCACGGTCAGCGCCGTGAGTGGATCCGGTGGCAGCGTCGCCATCGTCGACGACGGCTTCGCTGTGGCCTTCACCGCTCCCGCCTCGGGTACTTCCACCTTCGACTACACCCTCACCGACTCGACCGGCGCCACATCGTCGGCCACGGTGACGGTGACCATGGCCACCGCACCGGTGGCACTGGCCGATCAGACCTCGACCTCGGCTGGCACGGCCGTCGCCATCGACGTGCTCGGCAACGACGACAAGGCACCGGGCACGCCGTGCGGCACGAACTGCGGCGCCCAGTCACGCCTGGACCCCGGCAACGGTGTGGCCTCGCTACGCGCCAACGGCAGCCTCCAGTACCTGCCCAAACCTGGCTTCACGGGTGTTGACGTGTTCGAGTACCTGGTGACGAACGACGTCGGTCTCACCGCCACCGCATCGGTGCGCGTACGGGTGAATCCCACCGCTGCCAACGACCTGTACACCGCCGGAAAGGGAGCCACCCGCACACTCGACGTGATCACCAACGACGTCTGCACCTCATGCACCGTCAGTATCGACGCAGTGACCAGCCAGCGCACTGGGATCTCACTGATGTCGGTACCTACGGTGGTCGTGAACGGTGACGGAACCCTGTCGTTCACGTCCAGCCAGGACGGTGTGTACGAGGTCACGTACACGATCACCGATACCGATACCTCGTCGCCCACCGGCGAACCAGCGACCGCTACCGCGACGGTGACCGTCAGTGACTCGGCCGCCGATGCGGTCGCAACCACCCACAACACGTCCGTGACACTCGACGTGATCGCCAACGATGTCTGCGCATCGTCCAGCTGTACCCTCGCTTCGGTCACGACACCCGACTCGGGCAGTGCGGTCATCGCCACAGCCACGACGGTCACGTACACGCCGACGTCGGGATTCGGCGGTCTGGCACAGTTCGCCTACACCACGTCGGTGGGGTCCACCGCAACGGTCAGCGTGTTGGTGGCACCAGCTCTGATCACGGCGACCACAGGCGTCGACACCACCGTGTCGGGCACGGTCATGCCGGCATCGTGCACCGACTGTTCGGTGGGCCTGAGCAGTGCCCCGCCCGATGGCGAGATCGATCTCATCGCCGACGGTACGTTCACCTACACACCCGTACCGGGACAGGCCGGCTACAGCGACGACACCACGTACGTCATCACCCATACCCCGTCGGGGGTGTCGGTCTCAGCAGTACTGCGTGTGACCGTGCTGTCGGCAATCCCGGCGGTGGCGTTGGCGGTGACTGCTTCGGTGAACCAGGGCGGCGATGGTCGCGACGACGTCGGCGACGCCGTCGACGTGACGTACACGGTCACCAACAGCGGCGGTGTGACCCTGACGGTGACCCAGGGCGATCTGGTGGATCCCCGGGTCGCAGGCGTCACCTGTTCGGGGACGCTCGTCGCCGGAGGGCAACTGGTGTGTTCTGGTACCACGAGTCTGACGCAGGCCGAACTCGACACGGGCGTGTTCGAGACCAACGCCACCGTGTCGGCCACCAGCGGCGCGACCACGGTGACCGACAGCGCAAGCACATCGCTTGTGCTGTCGCAGGTCTCGACGCTCTCGCTGCTCAAGTCCGCCAACCCCAGCAGCAGCACCGTGGGCTCCTCGGTTCCGTATTCGTTCGTGGTGGCCAACACGGGCAACGTCACCGTGGCCAACGTGACCGTCACCGATCCCCTCTCGGGGCTCAGCGCCGTCACCTGTCCGGCCACCACACTCACCTCCGGAGCCTCCACCACCTGCACTGCAAGCCTCGCCCTCACCCAAGCGCACGTCGATGCCGGCAGCATCATCAACACCGCCACCGCCAGCGCAACCGCGCCGGCCGGTGCACCCAGCGTGGACCCGACGCCTCACACTGCCATTGTCACCATCAGCCGTACTGCCGAGATGACCCTGCTGAAAACAGGCACCCCCGACCCTGCCGTGGTGGCACCCAACGACCGCCTCGATAGTGGTGATCGAGTCGAGTTCGACCTGGTCGTCACCAACACCGGCACCACAACCCTCAGCAATGTCGCCGTCACCGACACCCTCGCAGGATTGAGCGCCGTGTCGTGTCCCGCTACTGCGCTCAACGTTGCTGCGTCGATGACCTGCACGGCGACGCTTACCCTCACTCAGGCCCACCTCGACACCGGATCAGTCGCGAATTCCGCGTCGGTCACCGCCACAACACTCGACGGCGCGCTCAGCCCCACCACCACCTCCGCCGTCACCGTCAACCTCCCCCAGGCCGGCAACCTCGCCCTCGACGTCACGATCACGTCGACCACCACCACCGGCGGCACCTACGGCCTCGGTGAGATCACCTACCTCGCCACCACCACCAACTCGGGCAACGTCACCCTCACCAACCTCACCATCACCGATGATCGCACCGTGTTCAGTTGCCCGACCACCTCGCTGAACGTCGGCCAACCCACGACGTGCACCGGAACCACCGCCATCAGTTCGACCGATACGAACAATGCCTTCGTCGCCCTGTCCACCACCGTCAGTGCCACGACACCCCTGGGTGCTTCCGTGGCTGCGAACGATCTGGTGACCATGCCAGTGGGTGGACCCCCCGCGGTGGCATTGGCTGTGGTGGCGGCGGTCGATCAGGGCGGTGATGGTCGCGACGACGTCGGCGACACGGTCAACGTGACGTACACGGTCACCAACACCGGTGGCGTCACCCTGACGCTCGGGTCGAACGCCATCGATGACCCCCGGGTCAGTGGCGTGACATGTTCCGCAAGCCTGGCCCCGACGGCGCAGGTCGTGTGCGCCGGCACGGCCACGCTCACCCAGGCCGAGTTGGATGCCGGAGTGTTTGCACTCACCGCCACCGTGTCGGCCACCAGTGGTGCCACCACCGTGACCGACAGCGCCAGCACATCCGTCACCGTGACCCGACAACCCGACCTCGCCATGACGAAGTCGGTGACACCGACCAGTGGCGTGCTGGGATCGGT
>CAYMUC010000198.1:0-3931 GCA_964393535.1 uncultured Ilumatobacteraceae bacterium
GAAACCTCAGCCGACGCCCTCGACACGCTCATGCCGGCCTCCAGGCTCTGGGTCAGTTCGGTGACGACGTCGGCATCGCTCGCCACCTCGACCCCAGCGGCACCTTCCAACACGATCACGTACTCGCCTCGGGGTGTCACGGTCTGGCTGTGCGCCACGGCCTCGCCAAGCGTGCCTCGCCACAGTTCCTCATGCACTTTGGTGAGTTCCCGGGCCAGTGCGACCTGGCGCTGCTCGCCGCACACCTCGGCCAGGTCGGCCAGGGTGCGCACCAGACGGTGGGGCGCCTCGTACAGCACCACGGTGCGCATTTCGTGCGCCACCTCGGTCAGTCGCCGAGTGCGCTCGGCCCCTTTACGAGGAAGGAACCCGTCGAAGGCGAATCGTGTCGTGGGAAGACCTGACAACACCAACGCCATGATGAGCGCAGCCGGCCCCGGCACCGCACTCACCGAGACGCCGGCGTCGATGGCGGCTCGGACCAGGCGTTCACCAGGGTCCGACACCGCGGGCGTGCCAGCATCGCTGACCAGGGCCACGGTGGCGCCGCCGGCCAGCAGGGTCATCACCTCTGACGTACGGTCCCATTCGGTGTGCTCGTTGATCACGATGAGGCGGGGCGCTCGAATACCGAGATGGCGGAGCAGGTTGCCCGTACGGCGCGTGTCCTCACAGCACACGCAGTCGGCGGAACTCAACGCCTGCACCGCACGGGTGGACAGGTCGTCGAGGTGCCCGATGGGGGTGGCTATCAACACGAGGGTTCCCGCCATCAGTCGCCTCGGATCTCCACCACATCGCCCACCCGCAGTCCCCAGCGGCCGAAGGCACCGCGCTGGGCCTCGATGACCTTGCGCGCTCGGGGTACGGGTACGCCCACACGCCAGGGCGCCATGTGCAACGTCTTGATCACGACGTCATCGGGGTCCAGATACGCCACGTCCAGAGCGAAGCGCATGCCCAGGGTGTGAACCCATCGACACGGGTCCAGCACCAGAGCGCCCTCGAGGTCGTGGCGGCCCAGCAGTCCTCGGCGACGATCGTGGCGTGAGTGTGCCACTTCTGCCGAAGCGAGCACTCGACTCTCCGACACCAGCCAGGGCATGTCGCCGTTCTACACGGTCGCGGCTAGTCTCCAACCGTTCATGGCCCTTACGAGACGAACGGGGATGCGAGTTGCCCAAGCCCAAAGATGACGCCATCGTGTTGGAAGGCGTCACCGAGGAAGCCCTCAAGGGCGGCCACTTCCGGATCAAACTCGACAACGGCCACGAGGTGCTGGGGCATCTCAGCGGCAAGATGCGCAAGCACCGCATCCGTATCCTCCCCGGCGACCGAGTCCAGGTCGAGGTGTCGGCCTACGACCTCACTCGGGGTCGCATCGTCTATCGCTACAAGTAGCGAGGTGTGTGTCGTGACGTCGGTCACGACGGGAACTCTTGGTTGACAGCGGCGGTCTACTGGGTACTCGACTCTTTGGAGGAACCCGATGAACCGCGCCACCCGTTCGCTGATGCTCGTTCCCGCACTGGCCGTCGCCGTCATCGGTGCAGCCTCGTGTAGCGAAGACTCCGGCGACGATGGTGGCACTGCTCCCTCCACGTCGACGGTGCAGGTGGAGAGTGCCTGGGCCCGAACCAGTCCCATGATGGTCAGCGTCGGGGCGGCCTACTTCGCCATCACGTCCACCGCCGATGATCGCCTCGTGTCGGTGTCGGTAGATCCCTCGATCGCCGCCAGGGTGGAGATCCACGAGACCGTGCCTGCCGATGGCGAGATGTCGCACGGCGATGGCGAGATGGATCACGGCGCCGGTACGGCCATGACCATGCGCGAAATGGCCGACGGCTTGCCCCTGCCCGCTGCCGACACCGTGGTGTTGAAGCCGGGTGGTTACCACCTCATGCTCATGGACCTCGTGGAACCACTTGCCGTGGGCGAGCAGTTCGAGCTGACACTGAACCTGGAGCAGGCTGGCGCCGTGCCGGTGAGCGTCGAAGTGCGCGACGAGGCGCCCAGCGGCAAGTGATCAGACGTTGAAGCGGAACTCCATCACGTCGCCATCGATGGGGTGGTAGTCCTTGCCCTCCACGCGGATCTTGCCCAACTCCTTGGCCTTGGTCCACGAGCCGATGTCCAGCAGGTCGTCCCAGTGGATGACCTCGGCACGGATGAACCCGCGTTGGAAGTCAGAGTGGATGCGTCCGGCGCATTCGGGTGCGCTGGACCCGGCTCGGAACGTCCACGCGCGCGACTCCTTGTCGCCGGTGGTGAAGTACGTGCGCAGGCCCAACAGGTGATAGGCGCTGCGAACGGTGCGGAACAGTGCGCCCTCGCCCAAGCCGAATCCCTCGAGCATCTCGGCGCGTTCCACCGGGTCGGCGATGGCAGCAGCCTCGGCCTCCAACTGCACGCACATGCCGATCACTTCGACGGCATCACCGGCGTCGTTCATCTCGGCGGCCACTCGTGCTTCCTGTTCGGGGATGGTGTCCAGTTCGTTCTCGCCGACGTTCACCACCACCAGCACGCGCCGGTTGGTCAACAGGAAGTGGGGCGCCAGCAGCTCTCGCTGGTCGGCTGTCAGGCCGGCGCGGTACAGCGGTCGGCCGTCGCCGAGTGCCTCCTGGGCGGCGGTGAGGGCGGCGAGTTCGTCGGCCAGGCCTCGCTCCAACTTCGCCTGCCGCTGCACCTGATGAAGCCGCTTCTCGACAGTCTCGAGGTCGGCCAGGGCGAGTTCGATCTCCACGATGCGCAGGTGTTCCAACGGATCGGACGGCCCGGGCACGTCATCGTCGACGAAAGCCCGCAGCACGAACACGATGGCGTCGACCTCGCGGATGTTGGCCAGGAACCGGTTGCCCAGGCCCTCGCCCTTGCTGGCGCCCTCGACCAGGCCACCGATGTCGACCACTTGCACCGCAGCGTGGACCACGTTGCGCGATTTCGACATGGCCGCCAGGCGGTCCAGGCGGTCGTCGGGCACTTTGGCCACGCCGATGTTGGGGTCCTTGGTGGCGAAGGCGTAGGGGGCGGCGAGTGCGCCACCTCCGGTGAGGGCGTTGTACAGCGAGCTCTTGCCGGCGTTGGGGAGGCCGACCAATCCGAAGCGTTCCATGGTGCGCCCGACCCTAGCGGTCGGGTCACGGCGCTCCGGGGTGGCGTCTGGCTGGTGAATTGTTACTATGGCGGTAGTGCAAATCCCCTCGACAGGAGCACCGACATGACGACGTTCGATCTGGACCTCAGCAAGTACAACCTCGGCTGGAGCGATGAGGTCGAATACGCCTTTACGCCCGAGAAGGGCATCAACTCGGGCGTGGTCGACCAGATCTCGTGGTGGAAGGGCGAGCCCGAGTGGATGCGCCAGTTCCGTCAGCGTTCGTATCGGTTGTTCGAGCGCAAGCCCATGGCGGCGTGGTTCGCCGAGAACATGCCCGACATCGACTTCCAGGACATCTACTACTACCTGCGACCCAAGGGTGAGCAGGTCGACGAGTGGGATCAGTTGCCCGAAGAGATGATGCGGACCTACGAGAAGTTGGGCATCCCCGAGGCCGAGCGCAAGTACCTCGCCGGGGTCACCGCCCAGTACGAGTCGGAAGTCGTCTACCACAAGAACCGCGAGGATCTCGAGGCTCAGGGCATCCTGTTCTGCGACATGGACACGGCGTTGCGGGAGTACCCCGACATCGTGAAGAAGTACTTCGGTACCGTCATTCCGCCCGGCGACAACAAGTTCGCTGCGCTGAACTCGGCGGTGTGGTCGGGTGGCTCGTTCATCTATGTGCCGCCGGGCGTCAACTGCGAGATGCCGCTGCAGGCCTACTTCCGCATCAACTCCGAGAACGCCGGGCAGTTCGAGCGCACGCTGATCATCGCCGATGAGGGTTCTCAGGTGCACTACATCGAAGGGTGTTCGGCCCCGGTG
>CAYMUC010000199.1:0-3889 GCA_964393535.1 uncultured Ilumatobacteraceae bacterium
GAGATCTTCGGCCCGGCGACCGTGGTAGTGCGCTACGAACACCTCGGCGAGGTCGTGACGTGGTTGCGGGAACTCGGCGGTCAACTCGTGGTGTCGGTGCACGCTGGCGAGCACGAGTACAAACAGGTGGAACCGCTGCTGGAGGTGGCGGTCCATACAGCCGGACGTCTCGTATGGGGAGGAGTGCCCACGGGTGTGGCGGTCGTGGCACCCATGCACCACGGTGGGCCATGGCCCGCGGCGAACTCGCTGGTCGGCTCAGTGGGTCCCGAGGCGGTGCGGCGCTTCCTCCGTTCGGTGACGTGGCAGGGTTTCCCGCGCGACGCTGTCCCGAGTCGCTTCCGTCACGCCACCCAGAACCCCACCGACGTCGAACCATAGGATGCGGACGGATGGTGTCACAGCGACGACGAGGGGTTGGTTGAGCGATATGCCCAAAGCCGTGGACGCGACCGAAGTGCCCGAGGGGCGACTGGTCAGGCGGAGCAACTTCAAAGATCAGGTGCACGCTCTGATCCGTGACGAGATCGTGACGGGCATGCTCAGTCCGGGTACCTCCTACAGCATGGGGGAACTCGCTACTCGCTACGGCGCATCGCGAACCCCCATCCGCGAAGCGCTCATCGAACTCGAGAGCAAGGGCTTCGTGCGTGTGCTGCGGGGTGTCGGTTTCGAGGTGGTGGAACCGTCCCCCGAATACCTCCGCGACACACTGCAGATCAGAGAAATGCTCGAGACGCGGGCCATGACGGCGATCGCCGGTCGCATGAGTGAGGCCGACCATGAACGGGCGCACGAACTGATGATGCAGGCGCACGAGGTGGCCGGGGCGAACGATCCCATCCGGTATCGCGAAGTCGATCGGGCGTTCCACCTGTTCCTGGCGTCGCTCACGGGAAACGCGCGCCTGGTGCAACTGATCGCGGAGTTGCGTGACACGCAACTGATGCCCGGGCTCACGCGCATTGCCTCACAGGGCAACCTCGTGGAACGCAGCACGCAGCACTTCGCCCTGCTCGAGGCACTGAAGAACGGCAATGCGACGGCGGCGGCAGAGGCGATGCGACGCCATCTGGACTTCAGCCGATCGTCATTCGGCCAACCCGAACATCCGAACCTCCTCGATGACGTGGCGTCTGCACCGTCATGAGGTACTGACCACTGACGGCGGTGTGACATGGGGCTCACGAACACATCCACTGATCCGGGGCGCATGCACCCGCGCGCCGATCTGCTGTGGGCTTCGCTCCACCATGCTTCGTTGGTGGGTGTGGATCTGTCGGGATCCGACATCTACGGGGCCGACCTCACCGCTGCCGACCTGTCCGGTGCCGACCTGTCGCTGTCGGATCTCTCTCGCGCCAACCTGTCGACGGCTCGTCTGGCGGCCAGCGACCTGACCCGAGCGAACATGTACGGGGCACGTCTGCACCGTGCCGTGGCCACGGGGGCAAACTTCTCGGGGGCCGATCTCACCCGTGCCTACCTCTACGAGGCCGACCTCACCGGAGCAGATCTGTCGAGTACCAGTGCCGTGCGCTCACACCTCACCAACGCCTCGGCGGTGGGTGCCGACCTCAGTCGCTCGAACTTCACCGATGCCAAGTTCGCCGGCATCGACCTGAGCGACGCTGTCCTGCATCGGGCGAAGCTGATCGGGACGAACTTCGTGAATGCTCGGCTGGTTCGCGCAGACTTGTCGGGTGCGTTGCTGGCAGGCGCCAACCTGAGCGGGGCTGACCTCACCGACGCCCGCTTGAACGGAGCCGACCTCACCGGCGCCAACCTGACGGGTGCCGTCCTGAATGGAGCCGACCTCAGCGACGCCATCCTTGACGCCTCGGCGGCTCAGACCATCAGCTGACCGCCCACCACGACGGCTTGCGTGGTCCAGCGTTGGCCGGCGGTGCGCAGCACGGTCAGGTCGGCCCTGCCGCCCGAGACCACCGAACCTGCGCCGTCGTGGAGACCAAGGATCGCCGCAGGCGCGGTGGTGACGGCTACCAGGACGTCGTCGAACGCCATGCCGGCACGGTGCATCCGCTCCATGACGGGTGCGATAGGCAGGGGATCCGGATGACCGGCCTCGGCCACCTTGAGGCCCGACGACACCGCCGTCGGCGCGAACCCGGCGGCGACCGCCCGGGTCGCCACGTGAAGATCGAACGCCTCCGAACCGTGAGCGGTGTCCAGCACGACGCCGCGTTCCAACGCCCGCACGAGGGAGAGCGGTGGACCCTGCTCCGGAAACAGACACCACGGTCGAGCGCGGAAGCAGTACGTGATCACGTCGCCAGGGCGCAGAGCGTCGAGTTGGTCGTCGATGGACAGAACGTGATCGGGTGCCAGGGCGAGCATGAGGGGCAGTTGACAGCGGGCCGCCACCGACACGGCGGCGTCGAGCATGGCCCGGGGGTCGGCATTGCCCAGTGACCGCTCGCTGAGGTTGGCCGCCACCAGCCGCACCTCGGCCGGATGCGCCGTCGCGCACTCCACGGCGCGTGCCACGAGGTCCGGTCTCGGGTCCGACAGACAGTTCGTCAGCGCCTCGCCGAACGACCCGATGTTCAGTGCCATGAGCGTGCGGGTGGCACTTGCCGAACACACTGCCTGCCACTCGTCGAACGTGGCCTCACCCGCATCCCCCTGGGAGCACACCGTGGTGACACCGGTGGCCAGTGGCACGTCGATGGGCACGGCGTAGGGGCCGCGTCCGAAGTGGGCGTGAAGGTCCACGAGGCCGGGCAGTACCAGACCCTCGTCGACGACGACGTCACTGTCCCGGGGTGTCGACGTGGCCTCCACGGCCCACCACCTGTCACCAGCGATCGTGAGTCGATGGGGCCCTCGGCGCTGTCCGGCGTTCCACAGGTCGGGTACGAACAGGGAGGTACCGCCCAAGGCAAGGGAGTCCGTGTGGCTGGCGGCGGGCGACGTCTTCACGAGGGAACGTTAGTCGCCCGGTCGCCGAGAGCGACGGCCACGTCACCCTGGTTGAGCCCAGGCGCAACCTGGCAGTACGGTCCTCCTCATGAGCATTGCCGAACCTGTGGACACCGCACGCCAGCACCTGGTGACGGTGGCCCGAGACCTGTTCGCCCATGCCGAGGCCGGGACCGTTCCCGTCGCCGACGAGGTGGTGGAGGTGCCGGCCAGTAGGTACTGCGACCCCCAGCTTTTCGAACGGGAACAGCAACGTCTGTTCCGCCGGGTGCCGTTGGTGGCGGCGGTGTCCTGCGAGATCCCCAACCCCGGCGACCGCGTGGGTGTGGACATCGCCGGCGTGCCGGTGCTCGTGGTACGTGGTCGCGACGGTGAGGCTCGGGCGTTCCTGAACGCGTGCACCCACCGTGGCGCCGTACTCACCGAGGGCAGTGCGTCGTCGGCGCGTATCAAATGCCCCTACCACGGGTGGGTCTTCGACGACGCCGGGGCCCTGGTGGGTGTGCCGTGCCGTCAGGAGTTCGGAACCGTCGACACCGCCAGCCTGGGTCTGGTGCAGTTTCCCGTGCGTGAGCGCGCCGGGTTGGTGTGGGCGATCCTCGACCCCACCTCGACCCTGGACATCGACCACTTCCTCGGCGACTTCGGCGCCATGCTCGAGCAGTTCGGGCTGTCCACCTGGACGGTGCTGGGGCGCCGCAGTTACGCCGGAGCCAACTGGAAGTTGGCCTTCGACGCCCACCTCGACTTCTACCACCTGCCCGTCCTGCACCGGAACACCTTCGGTGCCGACGTGAGCCCGCACGCCTTCTACTACCACTGGGGTCCACACCAGCGTCTGGCCCGACCCGGCAAGCGTGGAGGCCCGGTGGGTGAAGGCAACGTGGACTTGTTCTCCCTCCCCAGCGACGACGAGGACGCCTGGAGCGTGGAGGCGATGTTGCTG
>CAYMUC010000200.1:0-3836 GCA_964393535.1 uncultured Ilumatobacteraceae bacterium
CCGGTCTGCCGGCGGCGGCCACCCCCGGGGGCCTGCGTGCCGAACTGGCTCGGGTCGCTCCGCAGGTGGACGCCGACCTCGTCCATATGGTGGCCCTGCAACCACTGCAACGTGCCGTGGTTCGCGTGGGCGACGGGAACCACTGCGTCTACGTGAAGGTGCTGCCTCCCTGGCGCACCGCGACGGTCGCGGAACGCCACCATCGCGCCCACCGGGGCGGACTACCCGCTCCTGTGGTACTCGCCGTTCACGAGGCCCGCGGGCTGATCGTCTTCGAGGCCTTGAGCGGAACACCCCTGGCCGAGCACCTCGAGACGGGTCGTCCCGTACCCTCCGCCGAGGAGATGTGGGTCTTTGTACGGCGCCTCGCACACGTGGTCGGCACACACGGCGACCTCCACGACCGTCAACTGCTCGTCGACGATGTCGGCACCATCACCGGGGTGGTCGATCTCGACGACGCCGGCGAAGGCGACCTGATCGACGATCTCGCACGACTGCTCGCACACATGCTCATTCGCGGCGACACGCACCCGAACCAGCGGGCTCGCGTCGGTGATGTGGTGCACGAACTCAGGGCCGTACTCGGCGAGCACGTGAACGTCGAGGCACTGGACCGACACACCGCTGGTGTGCGGCACCGACTCGAAGTGGCTAGCCGAACACGAGATGCAAGAGTTGGTCCGACATGATGGCGTCCCATTCGGCCACGTCGAAGGCGGGGTTGGTCTCCACCATGTAGCGGCCCAACAGCGTGCTGTACCACCACGTCGCCATGGCCACCGCCGAGTAGTTCGTGGACACCCAGCCACGTTGGCGGCCGATGTCGACGAACTCGGCGAGTTCGTGTGCAGCCTCGCTCATGACCCGGTTCACTTCGGTCAGTAACTCCGGACGGGACACAGCCGAGCCCAACACGTCGATCCGCACACGACGACGTTCGACGCCCACCGGATCGGAGAACTGCGTGAGACTGGTCCGCACCATCATCTCGTACTGCTCTCGGGTGGTGCAGGCGCGGGCGAGTTCGATGGCGGCTTCCTGGCCGTAGCGCAGCGAACGACGAAAGCGCTCCGCCTGCGCCGCCACCACAAGGCCCTCGCGATCGCCGTAGAAGTGATAGAGCGAGGGCTTGGTGATCTCAGCCATCTCGGCGATCTCGTCCACCTTGAGCCCGGCCTCGCCGCGCTCGGAGATCACCCGAATGGCAGCTTCGAGAAGTCGATTCCTCGTGTTGAGACCGTCTCTCACGTCGTCACGTTAGGCCGCGTGACAGCGATTCCGGTGACGAGGAGTTCATCTTTGACCGGATGATCACGACGCAACCAGACGCTCCAGGTGGACGTAGCACCATCGGTGGACACGAGTTCTCCACCTGCCTCCACGCGATCACCGTCGAACACCGGCCGATTGAACACGACCGTGAGTCGCCGGATACATCCCGGCCCCTGGTGGGCGTGCAAGGCATTCATGATGTAACTCAGGTTCAATGGACCCTGGTTGATCACCCGGCCGCCCAAGCCCATGGCCGTGGTTGCCTGGCGATCCCAGTGCACCCGGTATGGGTCTCGCAGCAGTGCCGCCATGGTCTTCATGCGCTGCGCATCGACGGACTCCACCACGTAGCGCGGCAATGGCTCACCGGTGGGTGCTGCATCCGTTGCCACCACAACAGGCAGGCGACGAGGTGCTGCCTCGCCACCCAGTGACGGCCGACGGAACCGCCACGAATTCGTGACCCGCGCCACCGGCTCACCCGTGGACGCCTCGGCGAGCTCGATACGGAACGCCATGGCGTCATAAGGGGCACCGGCATCGTCGGTCCGACGCTCCCACTCCACGATGGAGCCCGACACGTCGTAGTCGGTGTCCACCCGCAGTGGTTGCAGGTACTCCCAGTCGTAGCCGTCGAGGCCCACGCTGCCAGGTCCCTCGGCCCCGCACCAGGCGAACAGCGTGGCGATGTCGATGCCCGAGCCGAGGATGGGCAGGTGGAACAGTGCCACCGGATGCGCCAACCCGTCGGGCAACTGGTCCGCCGTCGTACAGTCGGTGAGCAGGTAGTTCTCCCACGACGCCATCCGGATCCGCCCACCGGGAAAGGTGGCGCCCAGCAGCGTGTCGGGACGAGGTGCCAACAACATATGAGGAGTGTTTCATGTCTCAGCCCATCAACCGCACCCACACCCCCGTCGACGCCGCCGACGCCGACGTGATGCAACTGTTCCGCATGGATGGCACGGTGGCCGTGGTCACCGGGGCCGGGCGCGGCATCGGGCGCGGCATCGCCCTCGGTTTCGCCGATGCCGGGGCCGATGTGGTCCTCACCGCTCGTCGCAGCGAGGATCTCGACGAGGTGGCGGCACGAGTGGCCGAACGGGGCCGTCGCGCCGTGATCGTGCCCGCCGACATCACCGACCCGGAAACGGTGCCAGCGCTCATCGCTGCAGCCATGGACACCTTCGGCCGCCTGGACACCTGGGTCAGCAATGCAGGAACCTCCGACCATCCTGGGAACTTCTCGTTCGAGGACTTCCCTGAATGGCACTGGGACGCCCAACTGGAACTGAATCTGCGGCCCCATTTCGTGGCTTCGCAGGCCTGCGCCAAGGTGATGCAACCGGGGTCGTGCCTCATCGGCATCTCCTCGATCGCCTCGTTGAAGCCGGCCGTGAAGTTCGCCGCCTACGGCGCTGCGAAAGCCGGCATGAACTCGCTGGCCATGACCATGGCCACCGAACTCGCACCCAAAGGCATCCGCTCGAACGCCATCTCGCCCGGGGTGGTGCCCACCGAGGCCACCAAGCGAGTGGGCAACGTGAGCGACGAGCAATTGGCGGCAACCGCTCGCATGTTGCCAGCACGACGTCTGGGCACACCCACCGATATCGCTGCGGCGGCGGTGTGGCTGGCCTCACCGGCTGGCTCGTGGGTGACGGGCCAGAACATCGTGGTGTCGGGCGGCGCCTGAGCACACTTCTCGTGCGAGTGTGCCCGTGGTTACGGTGCACGCGTGCCCGGGTTGGGAACCATCATCAACGTGATCGCCGTGATCGTCGGCGCAGGTGCCGGCGTGGTCATCGGCCATCGCCTCCCTGAGCGGACCCGCACCACGGTCACCGATGCCTTGGGCCTCGTCACCATCGTCATCGGTGCCTTGAACCTGGCGGCTCTGGGCGACGACGCCTTCGGCAAGGCGGTGGGCGACGACTGGACACTGCTGGTGGTGCTCGGAGCCTTGGTGATCGGCGGCATCGCCGGCTCGCTTCTGGACCTCGAGACCCGGGTGAACACGCTGGGCAGTTGGCTCCAGCGACGCCTCGCCGGCGATCGTGCCGACGACGCTGCGCGCCTGCGCTTCATCGAGGGCTTCGTGACGGCGTCGCTGTTGTTCTGCATCGGACCCTTGGCACTCCTGGGGGCCTTGAGCGACGGCTTGGGAACCGGTATCGACCAACTGGTGCTCAAGTCGGCCTTGGACATGTTCGCCGCCACGGCGTTCGCCGCCACCCTGGGTTGGGGTGTGGCATTCGCCGCCTTGCCTGTGGGTGTGCTCCAGGGCGGTGTGACGATGGTGGGCGTGACCATCGGGTCGTTCCTGCCCGACGCACAGATCGCGGCGATCACCGCCACCGGCGGCGTACTCCTACTGGGCATCGGCGCTCGACTGCTGCGTGTGCGCCAGGTGGCCGTCGCCGACCTGCTCCCGGCGTTGGTCGTGGCTCCGCTACTGACCGCTGTGGTCAGCGCCCTCACCTGAGGCCACCGTCACCGGCGTCGACGACCGGTGCAGTGAGGTGCCGAGGCGAGCCGACACCGGCGGCAGGGTGACGGCC
>CAYMUC010000201.1:0-3832 GCA_964393535.1 uncultured Ilumatobacteraceae bacterium
GCCAGCCCTCGCGCAGCGGGATGACCTCGACGCCGGGGACCTCGATGTCCGACAGGCAGACGAAGCGGTGGGGCTCGCTCGCGTGGCGCTCGATGCCGCGCCTCAGCCGGTGAACCCACTCGGCCGTGTAGCGACCGCCAGACTTCAGCACGCACGCGATCGTCGGAGTCACCAGAGCCGTTCGGGAAGACCGTGATCTCGATGCCGAAGGCCGTCTTCCCGATCCAGGCATAGAACGGCTGGACGGCCTCGCCATGCCATGCGCCGAGCATGCCGAGCACCGGCACGAGCTGGCAGAGCGCAGAGAAGAAGGCGAAGACGAAGTCGGCGAAGAGAAAGCGGAACGCGACGAGCGCGAGCCAGCGCCAGCGAGTCACAGCCAGATGGTCCTACGTGCGCGACGGTATCGGTGACCGGGGACCAATGGCATGCAAATGTCCGATGACTTTCTCTGAAAGGCCCAGACTTTGTCATGGAAGAGCTTCTTTGAAAGAATCTAAAAAGTCGCGGCTGCGAATACCCTCAGTCGGCGCCGCGGGCCCAGACCCGATCACCTCCCGCTCCTCCTCCGAACGCCATGCTCAACTCGAACACCACCACAGCGTCTCGCCGCATCGTTCAGTGCTCCGTCTCGGGAATGGCCCTTCTCGCCTCAGCGGTCGCGCTCGCAGGCCAAGGCGAGTTCTTCGCGATTCCCGGCCTCGGCCCGATCGCCGGCTCCAACCCGAACGGCTGCTATGTGAACGCCACCAGCGGATACTCCGCGATCCGCGTCAGCGCGGACGGGCAGGTCGTGACGACGACCGCCTATGCGCCCGGCTACTCAGCGGGAGCAGTCCCCCGCTTCGTCACGCGCTGGACAGAGGCCGGCGGGCTTCAGCAGATCACCCCGGAGTTGGGCTCCCTGTACGGACCGGTCGGCATCTCCTCCGATGGCTCGACCATCTGGGGAGAGAACTGGCGCTGGACTGCGAGCGGCGGCCACCAGTACCTCTCCAGCATCCTCCTCGGCGACTTCCATGTGTTCGGCTGCTCGGCCGACGGCAACACCATCACTGGTGTCCGCGGCAGCTTCCCGGGCTATCACGAAACCGACTTCTTCCGCTGGACCGTCGGCCAAGGTTCGCCGGAGATCCTCCCGCGCAGCGTCGAGAATCCCATGGGCTACTACTACTTCAGCAGCATCAGCGACGATGGAAGCACCGTCGGTGGTGCAGCGGTCGGCCCCGACTACACCTCTTCGGCGGTCGTCGTCAACTCGAAGGGCGTGATCAACCTGACGCCGACGCAGAACCAGTCCAACCTCGTCAAGGATTTGTCGAACGACGGCTCGGTCGCCGTGGGCATGGCGCTCTCACCGTCATTCAGCGTGGATGGATTCCGCTGGACCGCTGCAGGCGGCATGGAAATCGTCGGCCCAAGCAACTCGGACTGCCGCGCCTGCAACGCCGATGGCACCATCGTCGGCGGCCTTCGCTTCAACCCCGGCGCGGCCGGTCTGATCGCATGGATCCGCATCGGCGATGCGCCGTGGACCGATCTCCAGGACTACCTCATCGCCGAGCAGGGCCTGGGCGCCGAACTCGACGGCTGGCACCTTGAGTCGGTCCAGGACATCTCCGCAGACGGACGCACGATCGTCGGCAGCGGCATCAACCCCGAAGGCTGCGAGCAGGGCTTCCTCGTGCGCATCGACCTCCCCATCACGAACGACATCGCCGACATGAATGGCGACGGCACGATCGACGGCCTGGATCTCGCGGCTCTGCTAGCGGTGTGGGGCGTGGCCAACCCGCCGCACGGCGACCTCGATGGTGACGGCATGGTCGGTGGCACTGACCTCACGTCCATGCTCGCACGATGGGGTCCCGTGCCCTGAGATGACTCGCCGGCAGCAGCGTGGTATCGGGTTCAAGGCAGCGCTCGTCGGCCACAAAGTCGTCGCCAGCCGATGAGGAGGCCGGTGCGGCAGTCGGGGGCTGAGGCGAAGAGCGATCGGTAACGCGAATGTGCCTTACCGCGCGGGCTGGCGTTGGATGCCGACGTGGTGCGTGGTAGGTTGATGACGTGCGGGCGCGTCGCCCGGTGTGCTACTGAGGGCCTGATCCATCATGAAAGCACTCTGCCGGTTGACCGTCGCCTTGCTGACAGGTGTGGGAACGGCGGTACCGCCATCCTTCGCGCAGTGCCCAAGCGACCTGAACGCCGATGGCCGCACCGATGGCACCGACTTATCCGTGGTGCTGTTGCACTGGGGTGCCTGCAGCAGCGGTGAATCATGCAGCGGCGACATCAATGACGACGGCCTCGTCAACGGCACGGACTTGACGGCACTGCTCGCAGGCTGGGGGTCATGCGTCACCGTGCCGTCGTGGGCGACTCTGATTGAGGCGTATCCAGATCCCCAAGTGGTGCATAGTGCGACACTGCGACAGTCGATCGTCGCTACGGGATTCGCATGGCGGGTGCTGGACACGACAACGCAGATTGAGCTGGTGCTCATTCCGCCGGGCACCTACCAGCGGGGGTGCTCGCCTTCGCAGCAGTACAGCTGCTTCGATCGGGAGTTTCCTGTCCACCAGGTGACGCTCACGCAACCCTTCTACATGGGGCGCTACGAGGTGACGCAGGCGCAGTGGCAGGCCAGAATGGGATCGAATCCGTCATTCTTCCAGTACGCCACTGCAGAGGTGCCGGCGAGTCAGGTGTCGAACCGCCCAGTGGAGCAGGTGAGCTGGAATATGACCCCAGGATTCCTGGCCGCCACCGGCATGCGCCTACCCACGGAGGCTGAGTGGGAGTACGCATACCGGGCGGGGACGACGACGGCGTTCCATTCGATGCCGGGATACTCGGACGGCACCAACGATGACTCGCTGCTGGGAACCATCGCGTGGTTCTGGACTGGCAACTGCACGAGCGGTGCCATATGTCAGACTCGGCCGGTTGGCGGAAAGGCCGGCAACGGTTTCGGGCTGCATGACATGAGCGGCAATGTCTCCGAGTGGGTGCATGACAGGTTGGGCACGTACCCGAGTGCGCCGCAGACGAATCCGACGGGTCCGGCAAGTGGTACATGGCGCGTGGTTCGTGGCGGCTCGTGGGGCGACGATACGAACGGCGTGCGCTCCTCGTTCCGCGGCTACGGCGGGCCCGAGGAAACGGGCACCTTCATCGGGCTCCGCGTCGCGAGGACTCCATAGTTCCTCCGCGTCATCCCGCTTCGGCGCGCGACACACGACGACCCGCCCGTAGGCCAGCGTTCCCCCTCAACCACTTCGCGACCAGTCCGGCTCGCTAAGTGCTCCGAACAGCACGCGAGACATGGGCAAAACGCCCTTCGGTTATGTCTCGCGCCTCCCGCGAGGTTCACACACCGAGACATAACCTGCAAAACCGCAGGTGCAGGTGAGCGCATCACTTCGCGCGCGCGGAGGCTAGACGGTTATGGTTAAGAGACATTTGTGCGAACGTCGGGGTTATGTCTCGACCCCGATTTTGGGGTGAGACAGTGAACCAGAGACATCGAGCGGCGGGGAGGTCTCTCGATGCGCCCAGAGACAACGCGAGCGCGTGTCTCGAGGTGCTGGACAGTGCGTGCGCGACGATCTGCCTCTGGCCCACCCCGCGAGACCTCCGCGCACGCAACCCCTTGTCGCAAAAGCGCGTACGCACGCCGCAAAACGCGAACGCCCCGGCCGAGAGGCCAGGGCGTTCACTCTGAACCTGCTGGCGCGCCAGTTTCGCGCGCGCCTCTTGAAGTAGAGAGCGCGGGATTCGAAGTCCGACCGCGGGGTTATGCGTGTGGGACTGAAGGTGGGAGTCCGCTGCG
>CAYMUC010000202.1:0-3817 GCA_964393535.1 uncultured Ilumatobacteraceae bacterium
GAGGTCAAGGCGATCCCCGACGTGAGTGACGACTACCGCGCCGCCATCGTCGACTGGGCACACCGCGGTGCCGATTCGCCGTTCGTGCTCGCGCCCGACGAGGTGATCGCCCGCTCGCAACCTCGCGGTGATGATGAGGCACGCGCTGCGGCCTGCTTCGAGTTGGGCGAGTACCTCCGTCGCACGGTGGATCCCGCGGCAGCGGTGCCCTGGTGGCGGGAAGCCCACCGGCTGTACCCGGCGAACTGGACCTACAAGCGCCAGGCCTGGACCCTGGTCACCACACCCGAGGGCGCCGAGGAGAACGACCTGATACAGGGCCCCAACGACGTGTACGACGGCAACTGGCTCGACGACGTCATCGCCAGCGGCGGAGGACAGGCCTACACGGTGGTTCCCCAACTCTGAGCGATGGTGTCTGAGACTGATCAGGCGTGTGGCCGGCGGCGGCTGGTGGCGAGCAGGCCCAGGCCCAGCAGTGCCAACGCGATCAGCCAGATGGGTGTGGTGTCGGCCCCGGTCGAGGGCAGGACTCCCGGACCGGGTGTAGGCACCTGTGGCTGATTCACCACCACGCTCAGGCTTGCGGAGCGTGGGGTGCCCTGGTTGCTGGTGCCCATGAGTTGCAGGGTGTGGCTTCCGGGTTCGACGGTGCCGACCTCGATGGAGCCCTGGAAGGACCCGTCGCTGTCGACGGAGATCTGGCCGAGGTAGGTGGGCTCGGAAAACAGCCACATCTGGACCGTGCTGCCGGGGTTGAAACCGGTGCCCGTGACGGTGGTGGGGCTGTTCGGGTCCAGTGTGAGTACGGGGTGTCCGTCGGGGTCGATCGTGACGCCGCAGTTGCCGGTGGCGCAGTTGGACCGAAGGCGAAGTTCGAACGTCGTGTTTCGAATGACCAGTTGGTCCCCGTTCTCCACGATCACCTGCACTGCGACGGGGTTTCCGTCCTCCTGCACCAGTGATGGTGGTGTATCGGTGGGTGCCAGGGAGGTGGTGGGTGCCGCGGTGGTCGACGGGGCGGCGACTGTCGTGGTCGTCGGGACGGGTTGAGTGACCAGTGCCTCGAGTCCGGGTGGCAGTGCACTGCCACCGCTCGGACCACTGTCGTCCTCGTCGCCAACGCCGATGGTGCAGGTGGCGAAACCCGGTTCCGTGCGTGACAGTCGCGTCTGCCACATGAGGAACGGGTAGGTGCGGCCGTCGCAGATGCCCCAGGTCGTGGTCAGGTCACTGTCGCCGTTGGTGATGGACCAACCTTCGTCGTCGAAGGTGGAGAACGACTGCACCTGCGCGCTGGTCGACCCCGAACCTCCAGCGCTCGCGAAGGTGCCCGATGACTCCACATCCCAGAGCGAACCAGAGGTCGAGGTCGGGTTGAAGGAGATGTCGATATCGCCCACCAGGCCACCAACGTCGGCGGATCCCGTCACGACACCCGTTGCGTAGGAGCGGACGATGTTGCCGTCCCCGTAATCGTTCCCGTGGAGTCCGGCGAGACCGCCAACATTGGTGTCGCCGGTCACGTTGCCCGTTGCGTACGACTCGCTGATCGGTCCGTAGTTCTCTCCGACGAGCCCTCCGGTGGCGTCACCCGAGTTGGTGACATCACCGGTGGCGAAGGAGTGGGAGATCGACATCTTGACGTTCCATCCGACCAGTCCACCGACGCGCCGTGTTCCGGTCACGTCACCGGTGGCGTACGAGCGAAGGATGTTCTCGGTGCCGTGCGAGTAGCCGTTGTACCCGACGAGGCCGCCGACTCGGATGTCGCCGATGACGTTGCCCGTTGCGTGAGCGTCGGTGATGGGGCCGTAGTTCTCTCCGACCAGTCCGCCGACGTACGTCGAGCCACTCGTTACGTCGACGGCGGCCCACGAGTCGGTGATCGATGCGTCGTCGTTCATTCCGACCAGGCCACCGATGCTGGAGTCGGTGGCGGTCAACGCTCCCGAGACCGAGGAGCGCGTGATCGTCCCTCGGTCGTGGTTGCCGACGAGGCCCCCTGAGTTGAAGCCAGCGGTGATGGAGGCACCGATGACGGTGACGTCCTCGATCGTCGAACGTGTCGCAGCACCAGCGAGGCTTGCGATGTACCAGTTGCCGTTGGCTGAGATGGTGACGCCGTTCAGGGTGAGTGCACTGATGGAAGCGTTACTGACGTAGCGGAACAGGCCCCAATCATCGCTCGACGCCGAGACACTGAGGTTGCTGATGGCGTGGTTGTTGCCGTCGTAGACACCCTCGAACGGATCGGTGTTCTCGCCGCCGATGCCGGGCCAGTTACCGCAGCTGGCAAGGTCGAGGTCGTTCATCTGCTCGATGGTGGCGCTGAGGCTCACGGTCGTGGTGGCGATCCAGGCGAGTTGGCCGGGTGTGGTCACCTGAACCACCCCACCGACGGTGGGTGGCTGCGTGCTCGTGCAATCGGCGTTCACCGAGGCCGACGCCGGCGATGCCGTGAGCGACGGTGCCGCCAGGGCTACCGCCGATCCGGCGACGATCAACGGTGCAGCGGCCACCAGGCAAGGCTCCGAGAGAAGAACAACATGTTGCGAACTCTATGACAAAACATATAGAAGTGACAGAGTGCATGTCGATTGTTTCGGCGACGTGATGGGTGCCACGGTTGTTGGCTCACGCTGGTGACATCCGGGCCCGGTCACCCCTGTGAACAGGTGCCTGCCTGCTGTCGTCGGCGAATGGCACTCGACCGTGACGCCAACATCAGAGTCGGACGGCAGGCCTACGGGGCCATCAGTCACGAGCACGACGCGGTCACCAGGTAGGTTCGGGTGATGTGACCGTCACCATCTTCCACAACCCGAATTGAAACAGCAGCAGCAATGCCGTGAGCATTGCCACCGAACTCGGGGTGGAAGCCGACGTCGTGCTGTACCTCAAGACGCCACCCGACGCCGCCACGCTGCGCAACATCATCGCCAAGTTGGAGGACCCCGTCACCGACCTGGTGCGACGGGACAGTCTGTGGAAGAAGTTGGGTCTCACCGATGACGACGTCGTCACGCCCGATCAGGTGGTGGACGTACTGGTGAGGCACAAGCAGTTGCTTCAGCGACCTGTCGTGGTGACCGACGAGCGAGCCATCATCGGGCGACCAAAAGAACGGGTCAGGCAGCTCCTCGGCGGTTGAAGCCGCGGTCTCGCATTCGCTTCTGGATCAGCTCGCGCCTGGCCTGAAGCTCTCGATAGGTGAGGCCGTCGGCGTCGGCCTCCAAGCCGAAGCCAGCCTTCACGCCCGTGAGGTCGAACTCGACCGACGTCGGGTCGATACCCAACTCCTTACCGAGGCGTTCGCCGTGGCGTTCGGCGAACAGCATCGACACCTGCGTGAGTTCGGCCAACAGGTCGAGGTCGGGCGCCAAGCGGGCAATGGCACCGTCGAGGAACACCATGTTCTTCACGTACAACATGAGTTCCTTGGGCATGCGGGCGCCGTAGCCCAGCAACGCCTTCACCACTCGCTGGACTTCGTTCACCAGTTCCTCACCCGACAACGTGGTCGGGTCGACCGCCGGTTGATCGAGGCGCAGATCGCTGATGACCGCATCCAGGTCGGTGTCGGCAGGCAGTGCTCCCAAGTCGCGCAGTGCTGCCATCTGGCTTTTCACGTCGTTGGTCATGGCACCCAGCATCATGCGAAGAAACGCCATGCGCCGGGCCTGGCTGAGCCGACCCACGATGCCGAAGTCCAACAACGCCGTGCGGCCGTCGGCCATCACGAACAGGTTGCCGCCGTGCAGGTCGCCGTGGAACAGGCCGTGCACCATGGCCCCTTCCATCAGCGTGATCATCT
>CAYMUC010000203.1:0-3807 GCA_964393535.1 uncultured Ilumatobacteraceae bacterium
GCCCATTTATGCTGGGCAAGCCACGCACCCGGCGCGACTCAGGACGGCCAGCGATGCTCGACAACTTGACCGACTGGACCACCGAGATCGTCGAGCGACTCGGATATCCAGGTGTCGCCATGCTGGTGGCAGTCGAGAACGTCTTCCCACCGATCCCGTCAGAAGTGGTGCTGGGCCTCGCCGGGTACACCGCATCCCGAGGTGATGCCTCGGCCATCGGCATGATCATTGCCGCCACCATAGGGTCGGTGGTCGGCGCGTGGATCCTCTACGGGTTGGCAGCCGCCATCGGACCCGTACGACTGCGGGCGATCATCATTCGCTACGGGTCGTGGATCGGCTTCGGGGAAGGCGACCTCGATCGCGCGGAGGCCTGGTTCGACCGTCGTTCGCGCTCGGCTGTCCTCATCTGCCGATGCGTGCCCCTCATCCGCTCACTCATCTCCATCCCGGCCGGATTCCGTCGCATGTCACTGTCGGCGTTCACCGTGTTCACACTGCTCGGCAGCCTGGTGTGGAACACGGTGCTCATCACGGCGGGCTACCTGCTGGCCGACCAGTGGGAGCGTGTCCTCGACTACACCGAGCCGGCACAGACGGCGGTCGTTGCAGTCGTCGGCTTCGTCGTGATCGCCGTGGTCGTGCGCAAGGTGCTCCTGACTCGCCGGGCGCGGGCGGCCGAGAGGGCAGCGCAGGTCGGCCTCGCCGGGGAGACCATCGACGACATCGCCGAACAACTCGAAGCCCGCGCCGACGAGGATCCGGTGCTGCGCTCCAAACTCGAGCGGGACTGACCCGCCGACGGTCTCGTAACGAACTCAGCCGGACTCCCTCCCGACATCGCCTCTCATGGGTGCTTCATGTCGTTCGTCGGCGCACGCCTAGCAGCACCAGGCCAACAGCAAGCAGCAGTGCCCCACCCACCATGGGCTCCGTTCTGGCACTACGACCCGTGGCGGGGAGATGCTGGGTCCCGGCCACGAACAGCCCGACCTCGAGGACCGCCCATCGCCACCAACCTCGAACTCACCCGATACGACTGACGTAGAGAACGCTTGATACGACGCCTCGCTGTCGAGCCGAGCACCATCGCCAGCCACGTCGAGGTCGCCCGGCACGCCTGACATGCTGAATACCTGGTAGCCCGCCTTACTGCCGGGCCGAGCGCCCTCACCACGAACCATGATCTCCTCCCCTGCGAGGAGGGTGACGGCCGACAGGGCGACCGACACGTCGCCGACGCTGAAGCTCACCTCGCCTTCAGGCGTAGTGGACTCGACCACCTCCACGGTCGCTGTACCCACGCGAGCCGTGCCCTCACCTGGAGCCAGGGCGCCAGCGATGGGCGCCGCAGGCAGCGTGGTGCCGGTGGTGTCGGGCGGCACCATGGTGGTGGAGGTGGCCACAGGCACGCTCGTGATGGGCGTGGTCGGGCGGGCGGTGACGGAGGTTGGCGTCATGCTTACGCGGCTCACCGTAGCCACTGAGGTCGGGAGGTGGAAATGGCCTCACGGCCCGCGCCCCACCACAACCGAAGTCGGCCACGTCAGGCTGCTGCCAGACGCGCGATCTTCGACAACCTCAGAGACCTGAGGCGTTCAGCAACCTCTCGAATCCGACGGCGAACGCCTCGTCGTTGGTTCGCCGCATGGCTGCGTTCGATGCAGCTGCTTTCGTCGCCTCGGGATGTCCGACGGCTCGATATCGCTCACGCCGCACCTCGAGGTAGTCGGGGTCGGTACCCACCTCGTAGATGACGAAGCCGAACACGAAGGACTCGAGTGCCTGATACGTGACGACGGCGTTCCGCCCTTCCAGACCGGCCGACTCGAGCAGGCCGATGACGCCCGATGTGATCACCCCGGTCTCCTCAGACATACCCGCCGACGTGAGGTAGGCGGGCACCAGGTTCGGGTGTTTCAACAAGCCGTCACGAATGGCGTGGGCCATGACGGTCAACATCTCTCGCGGCGTGCTCAGACCACTCAGGTCGGTGGACAACACCTCGGCCAAGACGCTGGCGGCGAGGGCGTTCACCATGTCGGCCTTGGAGGGAAAGTGGGTGTACATGGCCGTATGGGACACACCGGTATGTGGTGCCAGGGTTCGCAGGCTCAGGGCCTCGAGGCCACGCTGATCGACGAAGGCCATGGCGGCTGCGAGTAGCTGCTCCCGGGTTATCGCAGGTTTCCGCCCCACGCGGGCACCCTAGTGCGCTCGTGACGCGACGCCTTCCACCACGTTCAGTGGCCGCGGCGCAGTGCGGTCACGCCCAACACGGCTGCCGCACCCACCACGATGCCGGTACCTGCCGAGAGCGCTGTGGCAACCAACCAGCCGAGGACGCCACCGATCCCGGCCACGTCGCCCAAGCTCTCCTCGAGGTGATGCACCTGTTCATGGGGCCAGTGCCATCCGAGTTCGTGCGCACCGTTGATCAGTATGTGGCCACCGACCCAGCACATGGCAGCGGTACCCACCACCGACAGCACCCCCAGCACTCTGGGCACGGCCACCACCATGGTGCGTCCCAGTCGCTGAAGGCGGGGGCCCGACCGTGCGGCCGTCGCCAAGGCCAGGCCGATGTCGTCGATCTTCACGATCAGTGCCACCACGCCATAGACCAGCGCGGTGATGACCACGGCGACGATCGCCAGGATGGCGGCACGCGCCGGCACAGCTTCGTCGAGCACTTCTTTGAGGGCGATCACCATGATCTCGGCCGACAGGATCAGATCGGTGCGGATGGCACCCCGCACCGTGGCCTCTTCGTGGTCGGCGGTGAAGGTCTCGGCGGGGGCTTCATGGTGGCCAGCGCGGGTGACGCGGCCGTGAATCTTGTGGGCGCCCTCATAGCCCAGGTACGTGCCGCCCAGCATCAGGATCACTTCGACCAGGGTGGGGGCAACCGAGCTGAGCACCAGGGCCACCGGCAGGATGAACACCAACTTGTTGCGCAGTGAGCCTTTGGCGATGCGTCCGATGATGGGTAACTCGCGCTGGGCCGCCAGCCCGTGCACGTAGGCCGGGGTGACCGCCGTATCGTCGACCACCACCCCCGCCGCCTTCACACTGGCTCGGCCCGCCGCTGCGCTGACGTCGTCGATCGACGCCGCCGTCAACTTGGCCAGCGCAGCGATGTCATCCAACAGTCCGAACAGGCCTCCACTCACGTCAGCAGCCTGACACACCGTCGCTGACTGGTGGTTGTGGGCCATGGTGTCACAGGGGTGTGGCACGGTGACCGGGTAGCCTCGCGTCGATGTCGGTGGAAGAGAGCGAGAGCCCGCGATTACGTACGCCGCGCCACGAGGGTCGCCAGAACGTGCTGCGCGCCACGCTCGAATTGCTGGCAGAGCGCAGCCCCGAGGAGATCACGATTCGTGACATCGCCGAACGCTCCGGGCACCACCATCGGTTCGTGAAGGACTGGTTCGGCGGCAAGACCAATCTGTTCGTCGAAGCGTTCTACGAGATGAACGTGGAGTTGGCGAACCTCGTGGACTTCAACCGTCCCATGACCCAGATACCCGACCCCGTGACGGTGCGGTCGGTGCGACTCATGAATTGGTTGGTGGCGAACGATCCGGATGCTCTGAAGAGCGACCGACTTCGTCCCGTGATGAACCGGCTTCGCCACATGTACGAGGACCGGTTCGGTATCGAAAGCCACACCGCCCTGCTGCTGGCTCAACGGATGATGTTCCTGATCTCGGGAATGGTGCTGTTCAAAGACGTGGTGGCAGACGGCGACTTGGACCCGGCGCGTCATCTGGCGCTCGAGTTCGAGATCGCCCGTCTGCTGGG
>CAYMUC010000204.1:0-3782 GCA_964393535.1 uncultured Ilumatobacteraceae bacterium
GTGTCGATCGCCACGCGGTCGAGCGCCCGGCCGGCCACGGCCCGTGCGGCGGCGTCCGAGGAACGCCGCCAGCAAGGCCGACGAGTTGTAGTAGGCGGCTTGGTTGTCCATGTACGACAGCCCCCACCCCGACGGCTCCCGACCTGGCAGGCCACTGATGTGGGACAGACCACACACCGCCTGGACCACCGGGCCGTAGCTCCGATACTCGGCGAAGGGACCCGAGTGACCGAAGCCGCTCATCCGGGCATAGACGATGTCGGGACGTATCTCCCGAACGCGCTCCTCGGTCAGACCCCACCGCTCCATGACGCCGGGAGCGAAGTTCTCGGTGAGACCGTCGCTGACGGCAATGAGCCGTTCGGCCAACTCACGGCCTCGGGGAGACCGCATGTTCAGCGTGATACCCAACTTGTTGCGGTTGTAGTTGTTGAACATGCCGCCCTTGTTGGGGTCGGGGTTCACATCTTCCTCGCCATAGGACCGTACGTCGCCGCCTTTGTACAACGGCAGCCGTCGCGGCATGTCCAGACGATTGCGGTCCTCGATACGGATGACGTCGGCGCCGAAATCGGCGAGCAGGCGCGTGGCGATGGCGCCAACACCCATCCAACAGAAGTCGGTGATTCTCAGGCCCGCCAGTGGTCCGCGTCGAGCGCGCGGATGCCGGGAGGGGTCGGTGGGGATGAGGGTCATGCGGGGTCAGTCGAGGTGGTACACGCGCGCTGCGTTGTCGTGCAGGATCTTGCGCATCGAGGTTTCATCGACACCGCTGAAGACCTCGCGCAGGTAGTCGTCGGGGCGCTGGGCATGGCTGGCCGGCCCGGGCGACATGCTCGTGGGGTGCGGATAGTCGGTCTCGTAGAAGATGTTGTCGGGGCCCAGCAGTTCGATGGCGTTCAGGGCCGAGTCCCGCTCGAACCAGAAGCAGCCGTAGATCTGACGCTTGAAGTACTCACTGGGCAGCAACTCGTACTCGGGGTGCTCCTTGTGGACGCCGGTGTTCTGCCACTGCCAGTCCAGCGCCTCCAGCGCGAACGGGATCCAGCCGATGCCGCTCTCCACCGACACGAAGTCCAGGTTGGGGAACCGGTGGCAGATACCGCCGGTGACCAGCTGGGCGATGGTGCGGGCGTTGGCCATGAAGAACGACACGCCCATGGCCGCATAGTTGGCGTGCACGCCGTTGTCGGGGTGACCCAGGTCGAACAGGTTCAGGTCGCCTGACGCGATGTGGAAGTTGATGGGGAGTTGCTTCTCCTGGCACGAGGCCCACATGGGATCCCAGAACCGGTCGGTGAGCTGCGGCAGCCCGAAGTAGGCGGGGTCCTGCGTGAAGGCGACGCCCTTGTGACCCAGCGCCGCGACGCGCTCGATCTCGCGCAGCGTCTCCTCGAGGTCCCAGAAGGGACGCCCGGCGATGGGGACGAAGCGACCGGGTGCCTCATCGCGGAAGTCGCACAGATAGTCGTTGTAGGCCTGGATGAGCAGCAACTGCAGCTCGGGCTCGTTCATGGAGGCAATGGTGTTGGCGTTGAAGACCGCCACGTTCGGGTACAGCATCTGGGCACGGACGTTGTAGCCGTCCATGAGTCGGGAACGCTTCACGGGGTCGGAGGCCGTGGGATCGGTGTCGCTGAACCGGCGGGGATGGAACGGTGGGTATTCGTGCCAACCGGCCATGGCGGGCGAGCCCACGGCGCCCATCCGGCTGTTACCGGCAAACCATGCTTCTTCCTGCTTCTCGTCGTCCCACTTCACGTGGGGAACCAGGTCACCCCACTTGCTGGCGATGCGAGACGTCCACAGATCCGGCGGCTCGACCACATGGGTGTCGGTATCGATGATCGGAATGTCGTTGACTGCCGTGGTCATGGCGGTGATACCCCCTCGTTCGTCGGCGCGCACAGCGGGGTGGCGCTCGTCGCGGTCGTTCGTTGCACGTTACCGACGGCTCACCGAGCCGTCAATCTTTTCTCATGAGGAATGTGGCCATCACGAGAAGCGGTGAAGTACGTTGCCGCTCATGTCTTCCACGAACCTCACCGATCGCACGATCGTCATCACCGGCGCCGCTCGCGGCCTGGGCGCGGCCATCGCCGAACGCTGCGTCCACTTGGGCGCCACCGTGATCCTCAGCGACGTCTTGGCCGACGAACTGGAACAGACGGCCAACTCACTGGGATCCGCTGCATCGTCGTGGCATCTGGATGTGACCGATCTCGAGTCGTGGAGCGCTCTGGCCGACCATCTGCGGGCCACCGGGGTGGGCCGACCGGATGTGCTGGTGAACAACGCTGGCATCGTGAAGCCGGCGGCCATCACCGACACGCCGCTGGAGGACTTCCGCCGCGCCCTGGACGTGAACGTGGTGGGTCCCTTCCTCGGCACCCAGATGTACGTGAACCTCCACCTCGAGAGTGGCGAGGACAAACCCGGTTCCATCGTCAACATCGCCTCGGTGCGCGGCCTCATCGGCTCGGCGCGCGCCGCCGGTTACAACGCTTCCAAGTTCGGCGTTCGCGGCCTCACCAAGGGAATGGCCGTGGAACTCGGGCCCATGGGCATCCGGGTGAACGCCGTGTGCCCTGGCCCCATCGAGTCCGACATGAGCATCCGTAACCCGATGTTCGCCGAGATGGACTGGGAGGCTTACGTGGCCAAACTGCCGCTGGGTCACCTGGGGCGACCGGTTGACATCGCCGAAGCGGTCGCCTGGTTGGCCTCTGACGCCAGTGCGTTCGTGACCGGCATCGATCTGGTGGTGGACGGTGGCCTCACGGCGACCTCGTACACCGTGGAGCCCCGACGCCCCTGAACCTGGCAGGTCAGCAGGGTCGCCAGTTCGGTACGACGACCTGACGGCCCTCGACCTCGCCCAGATCTTCGAACCAGACCTCCATGGCCTGCCCAGCGGCCAGATCGGGCGTGCCGGCGATGTTTCCCACCAACCGTGTGCCAGGAAGATCGTCGAGATCCACCAACACCACCGTGTACGGGGTGGGATACGCCGGATGCACCTGATGCGTGACCACGGTCCACGAGTACAGCGTCGCCGTGCCCGCAGCGACGTGCCAACGGCCGTCCCAACTCCCGCAATGACGGCAGTACTTGCGGGGAACGTGCAACACCGTGTCGCAACCGTTGCACCGGTACACAGCCAGTTCGCCGCGGCGGGCGGCCTCGAAGAAGCCTCCGGTGTCCAAGTCGTCGTCGACGGGGATCAGTCGTGACGGCTCGCCCGACATCAGGACCTCCTCAGAATCAGGGCACTGCCCGGGGGAAGGGGTGTTGCGGTGACCAGGCAGGTCTCGGCACCTGGGACCTGCCCGGTGGAGGTTCCACGCATCTGTCGTACGCCCTCGACCACGTGGTTGAGACCATGCATGTACCCCTCTGACAGGTGGCCACCACCAGTGTTGATGGGCAGTGAACCACCGAGATCGATGGCCCCACTGCTCACGAAGGCCCCGCCCTCGCCCTTGGCGCAGAAACCCCAGTCCTCGATCTGTAGCAGCACGGTGATGCTGAAGCAGTCGTAGAACTGCGCGACGTCGATGTCCGAGGGACCCATACCAGCTCGGGCGTACAGCACCTCGGCGGCGGCCGTGGCGGGAAGTTCGGTGATGTTCGGTCGCGCCAACACCGGATACATGGTGCCCGGCTGCGGGCTCGGCGTGGTGGCCTGGGTCACCGCACGGATGGTGACCGGTGGTTGCCGCAGATCCTTGGCACGCTCGCTGGACGTCACGATCACCGCACAGGCGCCGTCGGACTCGAGG
>CAYMUC010000205.1:0-3758 GCA_964393535.1 uncultured Ilumatobacteraceae bacterium
CACGTTGCAGGTGAACGGCACCAGTTTCGACGGGAAGCCTCGCACCGCGAATCTGGGTGTGGTGGTGTCGCCTCAGGGTGTGCCGTCACCGTTACCGGGTGTGTTGCCGGCGACAGGTGGGGACGTCTCGCCGTTGTGGTTGGTGCTGCTGCTCACGGTGTTGGGTGGTGTGCTGGTGGCGGTGGGTCGTCGTCGGGTGATCGACTGCTGATTCGTCGCTGTTGTGGAGGTGTGGACGGGGGCCTTCGGGCCCCCGTTTGCGCGTCTGGGTACCGGCGGGGTTGCCCGGGTGGGCAGTGGCGGATCTGACCTGTCCCCGATGGAGCGATGGGCCGGGTGGTGCCCTGTCCTCGGAGGCGATCCTCGGGCCCATGTCGGTGAAACGCAGTTCGTTGTTGGTTCGGGTGTTGGTGGCGGTGGCGATGGCCGCTGTTGCGTTGGCGGTGCCGTTGGCAGCCGATCAACCCGAGCCGGCCCAGGCCAGTGCATGTGCGGTCAGCACCTCATTCCCCGGCGGTGACGGCTCAGTCGCCAATCCGTTTCAGATCGCCACTGCGGCAGATCTGCTGTATCTGGCATCGGATTCCGCACTGTGGACCGGCAACCATTTCGTGCAGACCGCCGACATCGACCTGGTCGGGTGCGACTGGACGCCCATCGGCGATTCGCCGTTTGGAAACCGGGAAAGGACCGAATTCGACGGTGGATCGTTCGACGGTGGTGGATTCTTGATCGACAACGTCGGCGTCAGCGTGTCTGCGAGCAGTTCGTACGTGGGATTCTTCGGGTACACGAAGGACTCCGAGATTCGCCGAGTTCGACTGGACATCACCATTCCCCGTGGTGGCGACACCGTCGGTGGACTCATCGGACTGATGGAAGCCGGGTCCGTCGATGACGCGACGGTCATGGTCGATATCGCAGGACTGTCGGGCGGCAACATCGGTGGACTGGTCGGCGAGGCGTGGTCCACGAGCCCAACCACCATCTCAGCGGTAACGGTCGCCGGACGCATCGAGGGAAACTACAGCTTTGCCACCGGTGGCCTTGTGGGAATGGCCTACGGTTCGACCTTGGCTGTGAACGATGTGACCGTTTCGGCCGACGTGGCATTCGTGCGCGCAGCAGGTCAGGAGTCCGCCACTGGAGGTGTGATCGGCGAGAGCCTGAGCAGCAACACGAGGATGGCTCGAGTGACGTTTGACGGAGCCGTGACGGCAACGGCCGAATCAAAGGTTGGTGGTCTGATCGGGGAACACCGGGTCGGTTCACTGACGTTGACCGACTCGTCGGTCGCTGGGACCGCTTCCGTTCAGGGCCTTTCGAATGTCGGGGGTGTCATCGGCTTGGTCGGGTCGTCGACCCCCCTGTTGTCGGTGTCGAACGTCTCGTCATTGGCCACGGTGACGTCCAGTGGCAGTGCCGATGCCGATACCGGTGGCGTGATCGGAGAACTCGCGGCGGTCGACGCGGTGCTCGATGGCATCACGGTGTCGGGGGTCGTCGATGGTGGTGCCAACGGCGCCAGGGTCGGTGGACTGATCGGGTTCTTGAACACGTCGACCTCGGCCACGGTCACGAGTTCGAGCGTCGGCGCGACGGTCTCGGGAGAGGACCAGGTCGGCGGCGTCGTCGGCCAGCTGCTGAACACCAATGGATCTGTCTCCTTCGATGATGTGACCTCGACCGGTGACGTGCTTGGTCGTGAGTACGTCGGCGGCTTCGTCGGCGAGTTCGTGTTGGGAGTTCGCTTCAATCTGTCGGCCACGGGGACGGCCTTCTTGTCCAACTCGACGACGTCCGGTTCTGTTGCACAGACGTCCGCCAGCATGTGGGATGCCGGTGGTTTCATCGGTGCGGCGGGGCTCTATGGTCCGTCGTCGCTGGAGCTCACCGGAGTCGATGCGATGGGGCCGGTGACGGGTGGCAATGAAGTCGGGGGTCTGGTCGGGGGTCTCTATGTGAACGACACGGCCCGCGTGGTCGTCAGTGATGCTGAGGCACGTGGTTCAATCGCCGCCAGGGAGTACGCAGGCGGCCTCATCGGCGCTCTCTACGGATCAGGGGTGGGGAACGGGGTCACCGTGTCCGTGTCCAGCGCACGCGGCTCCGTGGTCGCTGAGAACGGATTTGTCGGTGGTCTGGTCGGATTCGCTGACGTGAGTGGATCGCTGACCATCAGCGACACAGCGGCGACGGGATCGGTCACGAACTCGGCTCTCAACTCCTCGGTCGATAGTGCGGGTGGGCTCATCGGCACGTTGGAGACCGGCAACGCAGGTGCGACTGCGCTCGTGACTCGCTCGTTTGCCACGGGCGATGTCGACAACGGCCGCTACTACGGCGGCGGCTTGATCGGCGAGGTCGTCGCAGGGTTGGGAACGATCGAGATCTCCGAGTCGTTCGCCACTGGGGCGGTCATCAACCCGGTGTCCAACTATCGCGACTCCTTCGGGGGGCTGATCGGAAAGGCCCGCACCAGGCCCGGTACCACGCTCGCCATACGCGACGTCTACGCCACAGGTGACGTCACGGGCATGGTGAACGAGATCGGAGGTCTCGTCGGGTCGGTCGACGGTTCGTCGGGCACCTTGACCATCGAGAACGCTTACTCGATCGGGCAGGTGATCGACCCCCCGGGGAACGGCAGCGATCTCGGCGGCTTGGTGGGTCGCAACTCGGGGACGGTCACAGGCTCGTTCTGGGATACCACTGCGTCGCAGGTCGCCGTGAGCGCAGCGGGTGACGGCAAGTCGACTACCGACATGAAGAAGTTCGCCACGTTCACCGGCGCTGGGTGGTCCATCACGAACGGTGGAACGGGGCCAACGATCTGGGGCATCTGTGATGGTCTGACGTACCCGTTCCTCATGTGGGAAGACATCACGGTGCCAGCCTCGTGCGGCGTCTCGCCTGGTGGGTCCGCCGTGTTGCCGCCGGCGTTGCCGGGGTTGGTGAGTCAGCCGGTGTCGCCGTCGACGTCGGTGCCGTCGTCGTCGGTGCCGTCGACCACTCGTCCGCCGTCGTCGACGGTGCCGCCGGTGTCGTCGACGGTGCCTGCGCCGGTGCCTGATGGTGGGGTGTTGCCGGAGTTGGTTCCGGGTGCGTCACAGGTGATCACTGATGGTGTGGCGACGAATGTGGATGTGTTCGTCGACAACAGCACCGATCTGGTGCTTCGCGGTCAGGATTTCGAGTTGCGTCTGGCGGGTGAGTGTTCGAACGGTTGCACGATCGACACCACGTCGGATGGTCGTCAGGTACTGACGCTCGAGGAGCGTGGTCTGGCGAGTGTGTCGGGTGAGGGTTTCTTGGCGGGGACGCCGGTGTATGTGTGGTTGTTCTCCGAGCCGAGGTTCTTGGGTGAGTTGAGGGTGAACGCCGATGGGACGTTCGCTGGCAGCGTGGCGCTTGGTGACATCGAGGTGGGTGAGCACACGTTGCAGGTGAACGGCACCAGTTTCGATGGCAAGCCTCGTACGGCGAATCTGGGTGTGGTGGTGAACCCCGGACAGGTTCCGGCTCCTGGGCCGGGCGTGTTGCCGGCGACGGGTGGTGACACGGCATCGCTGCTGCTCATCACGTTGTTGTTGCTCGGTGCGGGTGCCGTCGTGCTCGGTCGCCGTCCGCTGCGCTCCCGCCAGGAGGCCGCTCACTAGGGTCGGCGGCATGAGGCTCACCGCTGACGACCGGTTGGACATCATCGAGTTGCCGGGCTGGTACGCCGATGCGCTCGACACCCGTCAGCCCGAGCTGTT
>CAYMUC010000206.1:0-2937 GCA_964393535.1 uncultured Ilumatobacteraceae bacterium
ACCCGCACCACATCTCCGCCATGAACACCAAGGCGGCAATTCTCACCGATACCGGACAGCTTCGCGAGGCCCACACCACGGTGCTTCAGGTGTGGGCCATACACCCGAACCCGTACACCGCTCGCACCTTGTTGCGCACCGCCAAGAACGTCGGCGACCACGAGGCCTTTGGCAGCGCACAACTCTTTCTCGCCGCTCACCAGGAGAACCGCCGATGACCACCACCAACGACCACACGCTGCAGGCTCTCGCCATAGCCATCGCTGCACGGGTCCCCGTCCTGGTGTGGGGCGCACCTGGCACCGGCAAGACCAGTGTGATCCGACACCTCGCCGAACGATCCAATCTGCACTGCGAAACCGTGCTGGCTTCCATTCGCGAGCCGTCCGACTTCTCGGGGCTTCCCGTGGTCCGCCCCGACGGTACCGTGGCCTTCGCCCCGCCCACGTGGGCGCAACGCCTGGTCGAGCACGGTGGGGGTCTGCTGTTCCTCGACGAACTCTCCACCGCCCCACCGGCCGTGCAAGCCGCCCTGTTGCGCGTCGTGTTGGATCGAACCGTGGGCGATCTCCAGCTTCCCGACAACACCGCCGTGGTTGCAGCCGCCAACCCGCCCGAGCAGGCCGCCGGCGGTTGGGACTTGTCCAGTCCGCTCGCCAACCGATTTCTGCACCTCGACTGGTCCACCAACGGTGCCGATGTCGCCCACGGCCTTGCCCACGGCTTCGAGGTTCCCGCCATACCTCAGGCACCCGATGTCACCAACTCCGTATCACGATGGTCGGCGCTCATTCCGGCCTTTCTCGCCGCCCGACCTCACTTGCATCTGGTGGTGCCCGACCACGGTGATGATGCCGGTCGGGCATGGCCCAGCCCTCGCAGTTGGCAGATGGCCATGCGCCTCGCCGTACTGGCCGACCTCATGCACTCTCCCCAGGGTGTCGTGAACCAACTGGTGATGGGCAGTGTGGGTGAAGCAGCCACCATCGAGTTGATCACCTGGGTCGATGCCTTCGATCTTCCCGACCCCGAGACCGTTCTCGCCAACCCGACGGGGTGTCGCCTTCCCGACCGGCCCGACCAGGTACACGCCGTCCTCACCGCCATCGTGGCGTCGCTACGACACCACAACGACCCCCACCGTTGGAACGCAGCGTGGCTCGTGACCGACCGAGTCGCAGAAGCGAACGCACCCGATATCGCAGCCATCGCCGCAGTGGAACTCGCCCGGCTGCAGCCACGTGGTGCCGCCCCCAACCCCGCTGCGCGCAAGTTCATCGCGTTGCTCACCGAGGCGGGCATCTTGTGACCCTGGATCACCGCCGACTGGCGCTGGCACGCCTTCGTCTGGTCGAGGAACGGCCCTACTATGCCAGCGCCCTGTTTCGCCTGACGCCGGTGTCGGCGCCAGGACTGGGCACGGCGGCGGTCGATCGTCACTGGCGGCTCTACCTCGACCCCGACACGGCAGCCACCTGGACGGTGGCGCAGTTCGCCGCGGTCCTAGAACATGAACTGGGCCATCTGCTGCGAGATCACGCCGGGCGCGCCGACCAAGCCAGGGTGGAGCACACCGGGTCCAGCGCTCGATTCAATATTGCCGCCGATGCCGAGATCAACGACGACTTTCCCCATGACGCTCAAGGACTGCCCGGCCAACCTGTCACGCCGTCTGCCCTGGGTCTTCCAGACGGCCAGTTGGCCGAGTGGTACTTCCAGCACCTGCCGACCGATCTCGACGACGAACCCGACTGCGGCTCGGGAGCGCACGGCCAACCCCGGCCATGGGAGTCACCCTCGCCCGACGAGAACACGGTGGACGCCGTCACCGCCGACGTGATTCGCCGTGCCGTGGCTCACGACGTTCGACGCCACCAGCAACGATCTCCCGGCACGGTGCCCGCCGGCCTGGCGCGGTGGGCGCAGAACCTCGGACGGGCCCAGATCCACTGGAGTCAGGTGCTTCGACGGGCCATACGCCGACATTGCGCCTACACCACCGGACAGGTCGACTACTCCAACGCACGGCCGTCGCGCCGAAGCCATGTCGCCCATCCGGTCCTACTTCCCTCCCTCCGGCGACCCACCCCGCAAGTAGCTGTCGTGCTGGACACCTCGGGGTCCATGACTCAACATCACCTCGACATGGCGATCACTGAGGTGGCGGCCATCTTGGTTCATACCGGCGTGCCTCATGTGTGGTTGGTGTCGTGCGACACCGTGGCCCAGGCCGCCTTGGTACGCGCGGGCGATCTCAGACATGTTCAACTCACCGGCGGTGGTGGCACAGCCCTCGACGCAGGCTTGGTCATGGCAGTTGGACTGCGGCCGCGCCCTCAACTCGTCGTCACCCTCACCGATGGCGAGACACCCTGGCCCACCACGGCCCCGGGAAGTACCACGCATGTGGTGTGCGTGTTGGGCGACGGACACGATGCACCCGAGTGGGCCACCACGGTTCGTATACCCATGCTCGAGAACGCTGTCGATATCCATGACATCTTCTAACCTTCACTCGGTGAGCAACGTCAGTAAGCCGATTCCCGCACACAGCTTTCGCGAGCGTCGGCGGCGACAAGACGAGTTGGCGCGGCTGCGCGACGTCGACGACGAAGAACTCGCCGGGCTCATCGTGCGAGTAGACGAGCCCGATCATGACCTGGCCTGCGAAGTACTCCTGGAGCGATTTCGGCCGATGCTCACCAAACACGCTCGGAGGATCTGCAGCCAACTCGGCCACTGGGGTCGTCCATGCCCAGGCTTCGGCTGTATCCATGCCTTCAACGCCGCCATGGGCGAGTTCGCCTCCCGTCTAACCGGTCAGAGATACGCGTACGCCCCCATGGGACGGGCAAGTGCTGGCATCTACTTCACCAACGCCAACGCCCGGGCACGCCGCACTGTGTCACCGTCCTCAGCCGTGAGCCGATGGCTGAA
>CAYMUC010000206.1:2972-3612 GCA_964393535.1 uncultured Ilumatobacteraceae bacterium
CGAGTGGTCGCGCCACCGATGTTCGGCGTCAATGGAATCAAGAGCGAGGCTTGCTGGCACGAGCGAACCTCCCTCGAGAGAACGCCGACACAGCGTCCTCATGGATCACGGTGCGTAGACGCTACGCAACCGCCGAAGTTCGTGATCTGCTCGATCGGGCGAGTCCTGCACACGACGCCACGAAGTGGGCAGCGCACTTCTACGACGACGCGTGCGACAACGCCCCACCCGATGTGCTGGGACCCTACGACCAACGCCTCGCTCGAAGTGTGGGATGGAATCCGCTCGAAGACCACCAACTACCAGCGATACGTGTCGTCTTCGACATCGTCATAGAGGCCTTGAAGAAGGCAGACGGCGGCGAATTCTGGAGACGCCACATGGATGCGGCCTATCAACACTCGCGGGTGGGCCGACACCAGCCTTTGTTGGACGAGACGCTCATGGAGCCGGCCGACTCGTGACCGGACCCGTTCGCCTCTTCCCTTCCGGCTTGGTGGGTGGTGACGGGCGCCGAGTCCGCCTGGGTTCGTATGTGGAGACCATCGACGACGGATCGCGAGAGGCAGGCGGCGGTGGCCGACGGGGAGAAGTCACCGGCTGGGCGGGCCCACGCCGAGGTGTCGAAGTGTTCTTCCAC
>CAYMUC010000207.1:0-2071 GCA_964393535.1 uncultured Ilumatobacteraceae bacterium
TGCAGGGTTACGGCGGGGTGGGCTACGGCCCGGTTCGCACGCTGTCCACCCTGCGCCCCGTGACGTTCACCACCGCTGGCGTCACCGGACCCCAGGGCCCCACCCAGGCTCAGCTGAACACCGCCTACGCCGGTACGCCGCTGGCCGGTTTGGTGAGCACCAGCGTGTCGGCCAACGTGCCCCAGGGCATGCAGTTGGTGACGATCCCGACGTCGGGCCGTTACCGCATCCAGGCGTTGGGTGCTCGAGGTGGCATTGCGATTCCTCGCGGCTTCACATCGGGCCCGGGCGGCGATCGAGGTGGTCGCGGTGCGCTGGTGGAGGGCGTGTTCGAACTCGACGAGGGTGACCACCTGCTGATCCTGGTGGGCCAGCAGCCGGGCAATGAGGTGGGCGGTGGCGGTGCCACGTTCGTGGTGAAGGGCCGCGGACTCGACGATCCTGACCTGGAACCCCTGTTGGTGGCTGGCGGTGGCGGAGCCATCAGCATGCCCTTCGACACGCTCGGCATCGCCGCCGACGCGACCGCGCCGTCGGGGAACGACACGGCGTCTGCGGCGTCGTTCGTCGACTTGAGTGGAGTGGACGGTGGCGGCGGTCGAGGGCAGGGCGATCAGGACGCCGGCGGACGTGGATGGGCCGGGGCCGGAGGCGGGTTCGCGAGTGATGGTGCGCCGGGAGCCACCGGTGGCGCAGTCGGCGGAGAGCAGGTCGGTGCCGCCGGCGGCAAGGCGTTCATGAACGGCGGTGAGGGTGGCGCTGGAACCACGTGCACCGGTCAGGGTGGCACGTGGGCCGAGGGGCGGAACTACCTCACGGCGGGCGGTTTCGGCGGTGGTGGAGCAGGGGCGCACTACTTCCGGGTGAACTGTTGGAGCCAGGGCGGCAACGGTGGTGGGTACAACGGCGCCGGAGCATTGGCACCCATGGCGATGGACCAGTACCCGCGGATCGGACGTGGTGGCGGGTCGTTGAACACCGGCATGTTCCCGGTGGGTGTGCCCGGGTTGAACGACGGCAGCGGCCTCGTGCACCTGTCGTACATTGCGCCCCCTCAGCCCGGTTCGTTGTTCGCCCCCGTCGGCCCACCCCAGACGGTGCAGGTGCCCGCCGGGACCACGCTGCAACAGTCTCCAGGCGCTGCGCTCATGGCGTGGCGCAACGGTTCCCGGGTCGAGGTGCAGACATCTGCCCCGAGCGCCGACACGACGATCTCGACGCGCGACTTCATCGACGACGTGGTGGGTTCTGAGGTCGGAGGACTCATTCTGGACGTCGTGCAGGGATCGGGTTCGTCGGGTGCGCAGGTGATCGGCCTCTTGGCGCAGCGTGGCACCGAGGATCCCCTGCCGGTGCCGGCGGGCGCAATCACCGGCGTGTCGGCCAGTGCCGGCGACGATCAGGTGGACATGCTGGTGGCCGGCACCGATGACACCGATCAGGTGCTCCTGCGTGGCGCTGACGGTGAACCCGTGGCTGGAGCCGGTGGTCGGATCACGAGCATCCTGACCGGGTTGCCGCCGCGCGCCGAGGGCGAGGTGTCGTTGCGCTCGGAACCGCGCCTGCTGGGTCGCTTCTCGGTGGATGACGATGGCGTCGCGGCCTTCGTCGCCGACGTGCCCTCCGATATGGCGCCGGGTGCGCACACCCTGGTCGTGGCGACGTTCTCGGACGGTCAGGAGACCGAGGCCGTGGTGGGTCTCGGTGTCACGATCGTGTCGACGTCATCGTCGGGTTCCTCGGAGACACCGGCTGCCTCTCCAGCGCCGGAGACTGCGCCGGTGACCCGACCGACTCCGGTGCGGCCGGAACCGCTGGACCCCGGTGGCACATCGGCGACCGAGAACGGAGTGGCCATCTCGGTCGAGGTGACCCGGACCGAAGGTGGTGGCCTCACGCTGAGCGGCACGGGTTTCGAACTGAGTCTCGGTGAGGCGTGCTCACCGGCGTGCGTGGTCGCACTCGACTCGGCGGGGCGTCCGGTGCTCCGCCTGCCGAACTCGGCGAGCCTCGACCTGGCCGGCGCGGGGTATCTCCCGGGTTCCACGGTGTACGTGTGGCTGTTCTCCGA
>CAYMUC010000207.1:2081-3612 GCA_964393535.1 uncultured Ilumatobacteraceae bacterium
CGACGTTCCTCGGCGAGCTGACCGTCGACGCCGACGGTCGTTTCGCCGGCGAGGTGTCCCTCTCCGGTCTCGTCTCCGGCGATCACGTCCTGCAGATCAGCGGCACCAACCCCGACGGCAATCCCCGACGGATCGAACTCGGTGTCGTCGTGGGCTCGGGGTCGAGCGTGACGACTCCCGGTACCGGGCTGCTCCCGGCCACCGGTGGTGTGTCGGGCCTGATCCTGTGGGCCGTCCTGTCGATCCTGATCGGCACCTTCATGGTCGGTCGGCAGCGTCGCCGAGCATCCTCGTTGCGGTGATCGGGGGCGGCCCCGGTCGTTCGTCCGTGTGAGTGATCAGTTGGGGCGGTCGTCGCCCGGTGGGGGGGCCAGGCCCACGGTCGCGATCAACTGCGTGCCGGCCCCGGTGTCGATGTGACTCCACGAGGAGCACAGGTCGTCGAAGAGGATGTGTCCGAGGCCGCCCGTTGCATCGCTCGGCCAACCCGAGCCGTCGTCGGTGACGGTGACGTGCACCTGCTGCCGGTGCGATGACGCGTCATGATCACCGACCAAGCGGACGTCGATCGCGATCGAGTGGGCACGGCCGTGACGCAAGGCGTTGTTCACCGCTTCCCGAACCACCTCAGCGGTGGCGGCGTCGGTGTCGCGGTCGACAGCGAGCGCGCTGGTGACCTCGGGAGCCAGGTTGACCGTCACGGTACGGTGACCGGCCCAGAGCGCGTCGATCTCATCGAGGGTGTGCTGCAGGTCGGCACTTCCCCACGTGCGGTCGTCGATGTGTTCGAGTGCGACGGCGATGTCGTGGCGGATGGTCTGCACGAGCGCCGCATCGGGTCGATTCGCCTCGTTCAGGCGGATCGCAGCGGCGTGCAGTGCACCGTCACCACCTCAGCGGTGAACGGGCTCGGGGAATCCCTCGGCAGCGCCGCCTCGACGGTGACCCTTCGGCTCCACGGTCCGCGGACGCTGCGACCCCGCTGTCCTCACCTACGGCGACCATCGATGATGCTCAGTCGGCGGATGCGGTGGCCCTGTCCGACACGGTTCCGCCTGCTGTCGGATCCGGGGAGTTGCCGGCGACCGGGCTCGACAACGACCTGCCGTTCTCACTCGCAATCCTGATGGTGGCCCTCGGCGCGCTCACGGCGACGGCTGCCTGGCGCCGCACCAGCGCGAGTCGTCCGATGTGAAGTGACGTTGATGTGCGCAGGTCGGCGAGGATCGTGCCGAAGCCGCCCGTTGCTCGTCAGTCGTCGGTGGCGTTGATCGATCCGAACGACTCGACGATGCGCAGCCACGCCGGCACCATCTTGTCGACGTCGAAGTCGAGTGCCTTGCCGACGGTGGCCACACCGGCCGCCGCGGCCACCGAGAGGGCGGCCAACATGGCGGCGTCCTCATCGGACAGTCCGGCCACTCGCTTCACCTGAGCGGCGATCATCGCCGACATCGGCCGCGGCCGCTGACGTGCCAACTCCAATCCGCCCGGTTCGGCCTGGAGCCGGGCGAGCAGTTGGAATACCAGG
>CAYMUC010000208.1:0-3584 GCA_964393535.1 uncultured Ilumatobacteraceae bacterium
TAGCGAGACTTCTTCCGCGTCGCTACCGGCGAGCATTGTCGGTTTGAATGGGCGCGGGTATCTGATTGATACGACGGGTGGTAGGTATAACCGGCGTTCGGTGAGTGTGGTGCAGCAGCGGAACACTAGCGATCAGCGGGATATTTTGTTGCTGCCTCAGGATATTTGGCGGCAGTCGTTTTCGTCGTGGCATTATGGCGCTGGGCAGGCGAATCAGGATCGTGATGATTCGATTCCGTCAAGGTTTGAGGGTTCGTTTGGTGTGGACCCGTGGACTAAGTATGAGTTCACGTTGCTGCCAGCGACTGAGCAGTTGGGTGGGGCGTCAGCGACCTATACGGGGAACGTGTGGTTGACGCTGCATGAGGGCGAGTTGATCGTTGTCAACGATGAGACTTTGTATTTCTATGACACGTTGAGTGCATCGGCTGTTGCGGTGTCTAGTGTGTCTCCGTCGCCTGGTAACGAGATCATTGATATTGCTGATGACGGGCATATTATTACGACGTTGCACGCGAATGGTGCGATCTATAAGACGACGCCTGGTTCTGCCCCTGTGTTGCATAAGACTATTCCTGGAGCGAACAGTCTTTCGTGGGAGAAGGATTACCTGATCCTCGGTGAGGGTAATAAGTTGTATGACGCTACGGGTTCTAGTTCGCCACATTTGATTTACACGCATCCGGATACTGCTTTCCGGTGGGTGGATTATGCGTCGGGCCGATCTGTGGTTTATGCGTTGGGTAATTTGGGGGATGTTACGACTGTTCACCGGATGACTGTTCAGGAGGATGGGACTGATTTTCTGACAGCGATTGTTGCTGTTCGTCTTCCTGATGGGGAGATTGGTTATTCGATTGATGAGTACCTTGGTTTTATCTTTATCGGCACTAATAAGGGTGTCCGGATGGCTTCGCAGGAGTCTGATGGTTCGCTGACGTTGGGGCCGATTATTCCTACTGCTCAACCTGTCCGCTGTTTCGAGGGGCAGGATCGGTTTGTCTGGTATGGGAATAGTGAGATTGATCCTGTGTATGGGTCGATTGGGGATGAGTCTTTCCCGTCTGGGGTTGTGTGCGGTTTGGGTAGGTTGGACCTTACGACGTTCACGGTGACGGCTTTGACGCCCGCTTACGCGAATGATGTGTTTACCGCTAACGAGTCGGGTAAGGCTGTGCAGTCGGTGGTGACTTTCCAGGGGAAGCGAGTGTTTTCTGTCACGGGTGGTGGGGTTTATTTTGAGAGTGACAGTAAGGTTCCTTCTGGCTGGTTGACTCAGGGGCAGATGTCGTTTTCTGTGGAGGATTTGAAGGCTGCTTTGTATCAGCAGGCTAAGTGGATTCCTGGGTGTGCCGGGAAACTGTACCTGGATATTGCGTTCGATGCTGCCACGTATGGCCGCTACGCCCGCCTCACCATAAGCCCCTCTAATAACCGCAGCGATAACTTGACCCTCCGTGGCACCACGTTCTCCGCTGTAAACGTTAAATATGTGATGAATCGCTGCCCGATTAACCCAGCGAACGCACCGAGGATTACCCGCTGGGAGTTACGTTCAGCGCCTGTGAAAGGCCGCGCTTCCCGATGGGAGGTCCCTATCATGAATTATGAAGAGTTGGATATTAACGGGGTTAAGTACGTCAGGGATGTGAAACAGGAACTTGACACGCTCATGGCTCTTGTGCAGTCCGGTACAGTATTCACGTATCAGGAGTCTGGTCAGGGTTATCAGGTTCACGCGAGGGATTTCGTGTGGCAGCCTGAGAAACTGTCCAGCAACGGTAAAGGCTGGCAGGGTGTGTACACGATGGTGATTGAAGAGGTGCTGTGATGCGTCGTGAATATAAGGGCGCTGCCCAAGCCGCCGCTCTAACCGTGTCCCTTGGCGGGTCCACGGGTGACCTGACGATCACCTGTGACGACCTGACGAACTGGCCTACAGGTGTCGGCGGTAAGCCGTTCTACATCGTTATCGACCGTGGGTTGGCGAGCGAGGAGAAAATCCTCTGTACGTCTCGCTCCGGGAATGTTTTGACCGTTTTCAATGACGGGTTGACGACTGGTCGCGGATCTGATGATACCGCTGTCACGGCCCATAACAACAACGCTGTGGTGGAGCATGTGTTCACGGCGACGGATGCTGATGAGGCGAACGCTCACGTAAACGCTTCCACGGATGTGCATGGCCTCGCTGGGGGTGCAGCGGTGGTGGGGACCACCTCCACGCAGACCTTGACGAATAAGACCCTAACGAACCCCACAATTAATGGGGCCACGTTTAGCGGAACAATTAATGGCATTGAGGTAGGATTAAACCCGTTCTTCCTGATTGGAGCATGACCCATGGCAACTGCCTACAAGTACGCCCAGGTGCAAGGTTCAGCGAGCACCGGCACTTACAACACCCTGTACACGACGCCAGCGGCGACGCAGGCGGTGATCTCTTCGCTGGTCATCACGAATCAGGCGAGCAGCGATGTGACGGTTCGTATTGGTTTGGATACGACGGCTGGTACTCCGGGTGCGAGCGAGTGGCTGGTGTATGACGCTGTTGTTGCGGGTAATGACACGGTGGCGTTGACGTTGGGTGTGACGTTGGATGCGGCGAAGTTTATTCGCGTGTCGTCGTCTGCGGATACGTGTAACTTCTCGGCGTTCTTGTCGGAGATTTCCTGATGGCTGTTTCTTCGTTCTCCCGTTCAGGGTTAGCGAGAGTCACTACACCCGGTAACGCTGTGATTGACGGGGCCGCTACGGGCACGTACACGGATGGCGGGTTCACGTACAACTATTACTCGTTCACGGGTAACGGGACTTTGACGGTTACTAAGGCTGGCTTTGCTGACGTACTGATCGTCGGCGGCGGTGGAGGCGGTGGGAAGGGCATCGCTGGTGGTGGTGGCGCTGGTGGTTACCTAAGTCTCACTAATGCTTATTTACCGACTGGTTCTTTGACTGTTGTGATCGGTGCTGGTGGTGCAACATCTAATCACGCGCAGGGCGTCGGTGGTGGTTACAACGGACGTCCGTCCCGCCTCGGGTCTTACTACGCAACAGGCGGAGGCGGTGGCGCTGGGCAAAATGATGGCCCACGGAACGGCGGTTCCGGTGGTGGTGGTGCTGGGAGTTCTGGTTCACCCACGGGATCAGCCGATAGCGGTCTAGGGAATAGCGGCGGCACAGGCACAAACACCGACAACCGTGGAGGTGGGGGCGGTGGGGCAGGCTCCGCTGGTGTTGCTGGGGGGACAAGTGGTAATGGCGGCTCTGGTTTATCTAGCAGCATTACAGGCTCTGCCGTTACCCGCGCAGGCGGCGGTGGTGGTGGATGTTTTTCAGCAACACCGGGATCGGGCGTAGATGGTGGGGGCAATGGAAGTGCTGGGTCGGCTACTGCTTCAAATGGCACCGCAAACACAGGTGGCGGCGGAGGCGGAGGCGGTGGCCTCGTTGGTTCCGCTGGTAACGGCGGCACTGGTGGTTCTGGAATCGTGATCGTTCGGGTAAAGGTGTAGCGAATGACTATCAACAAACTGTCCACGATTCAAGGTTTCAACACTCCCGCCCGTGTCGGTGGTGCAACG
>CAYMUC010000209.1:0-1693 GCA_964393535.1 uncultured Ilumatobacteraceae bacterium
TCGGCAGCGATCACCGACAGGCGTTTGCGCAGACCGTCGTTGACGGCGGCCATGGCGAGGATCTGCGAACGAAACACCATGTCGTCGTCGAGGCCAACACTCGAAGGCGGCGGGATCATGTCGATCACATGATCGAGGGTGATGACCTCCAGTTGCCTTAACCGGCGGAGCGCGCCTTGGATGCGGCGGGCGGTGATCTCGGCGAACGTGTCACCGAGCACGGCTGCGAGAAGGCCGTCGCGGTCCTCGAAGCACCGGTAGATCTGTGTCACCGAACAGTGTGCTCGTCGGGCAACCCGGGTGACACGCAACCCGAGGATCCCATACAGACGGATGTCCTCACGTGCGCTCGCAAGAATGAGGTCGGCCAGTTCGCTGCGGCGTTCGACAGACCTGGTGGCTTTTCGGGGCATGGAAGTCGGCGAGGTGGTTGAACTCGACTGTCCCGCAGTCTGGCACGCAATGACATCGCTTCCGGCGCTTCCCCGATCCGGAAAGGTTTTCCTAATTTCGCGCGGTGCTTGTGGCCCACGAAGGAGCGCTTCTACCGTCGTCTCGTGAGTGCGAAAGCCTTGGGGAGAGGCCGTCTCTTCGTGGGGCTTCTGGTGCTGGCGGGTGGACTGAGCCTTCCTCTTACCCCGGTCGCCGCCACGGGGAACGCCATCGTGGTCACGGCGTCCGAGCCGACGGTGGTTCCGGGGGCCGACGTGAGGCTCACTGCCTCGATGCCCGTTTCCGATGCAGGCACGGTCTCGCAGGAGATCGTGATGCAGATCGACCCGACCAGAGCGAGGCTCACGTCGGCCGACGATGTCGCCGCACCCGCAGGTTGGAGCCTCAGCTATTGCTCGACCACCTGCACCAGTCCACCGACGAACTTCACCGCCACCGCCCCCACGACCTCGGCCGGCTGGCAGGCGGTGAAGGCCGTGCGAGCCGTGGGCGCCATCGACAGCCGAGGCGCCTACCAGGGTCGCCAAGTGGCGGCGCGCACGTCGACCATCGGGCGGCCCGCCACGGGGCCGTTCGCCTCGTCGGGAAGTGGTGACGGTTGGAGCGTCGTCTTCGACGACCGCGGCTACGTGTTCAACATCTTCCACCACAACTCGGCGAACCTCGACAACGTCGACTGCCGCGACCGGAACGGGGTGAGTTGCGGACCGAACTGGCCCTACGGCGCGGGTACGGGGAACGGTGCCACGTCGTATGTGAGCAACGGTTGGTATGACCCGGTGCACCAGCATCTCTGGTACGACGCCACCCGGCAGTACGAGGTGGGCTTCGAGTGTGTCGATGTGAGCGACATCGCCAACCCCCTGCCCTGTGGCGGCAACGTCGGCTCCACCTTCGTATCGGCCGGCATCTCGAAGAGTCCGATCGCCGGGACCCCGAACTTTGGCTCCTTCAACACCTGGCAGACCCGCGGGATCGCGCAGATCGGTGGTCGCATCTTCAGCCAATCAGACGGCGGCGCCACGCCGAAGGTGATCTGTGTCGACACACGAGCCAACGGTGGACTTGGCGCACGGTGTCCGGGCTCACCGTTCGACCCCACACCAGGCCAGGCCTCCCAGTACATCGGTGCCGTCATGGCGTCGGGCGGAAAGCTGTGGGTCACGTCGTCGAACACCACACCGCGCGGCGGGATGACCTGTTTCGAGCCTGCAACATTGGCCCCGTGCGCAGGAGGGTG
>CAYMUC010000209.1:1703-3582 GCA_964393535.1 uncultured Ilumatobacteraceae bacterium
AGGGTGGCCCAAGACTTGGACGATGGGTGCCGCCGGGCAGTTGTACCACCTGTTCGAGGTGCCCACTGCCGCCGGCGGTGTCGAGGGAATCTGCGCCACCACGGCCAACTGCTACACCACCCAGGGAGCCGCCTTCACGCTGAACAGTGGGCTGGCCAGTTGGTACGACGGCGTGGGCGATGCATTCGGCTACGCCGAGCACGCCCTACGCCAGGGTTCGCGGCTGTACCGGGGCAATGGCAACGGTGCTGCCGCTGGGGCGGGGGTGAAGACGATCTCGTGCTGGGACCAGGCGCGTTCGGGCGGCAACGGGGGAGTGTGCCCCAACTGGCCGATCAGTGTGACGAACTACTCAATCGCACTCGATCCCCTGAACGACAACTGCCTGTGGAAGAACGATCACCAGAACGCCATCAAGGCCTATGACGTCACCACCGCCACCGAGAACTGCCTCACCCCCTCGAACGCCGTCGTCATTCCCGCGGCTGCGGCGGTTCCCCGCATGGCGTGCGCTTCGACGGCCTCGGGCGTGCGGGAATGGAGATCGATCACCCTGCTCACCCCCACCAGCTCGGGGTACACCGCAGCAGCACTCACCGTCATCGACTCGAGCGGGGAACCCATCTCGGGATGGATCGATCGTCCCTTCAGCGCCGTCGACGGTCGTGTGATCGATCTGTCGACACTGTCGGTGACGACCAGTGGGCAGACCCCGTCGTTCCTCGTCGAGTACACGGGTCTGTCGACCACCGCCAACACGTCGGTGGAGCTGGTGGCCGTGGGCGATGCTCCCGAACTCTGCCTCGATCTGGAAGGGGTCTCGAGCTGCCCCGCAGGTGCGGTTCCCGGCGCGCAGCCGAACTCGCCGGCGAACGGAACCCTCACGGCGTTGGGTGATGGTTCAGCCGTGGCGGGTGCCACCACCGTCGTGTACGACCAGGGCAGTGCATCGGTTGCCATCGGCGCAGGAGCGAGTGCGCAGTGTGGGGCGACGCTGGTTGGTAAGGCGATGAGCAACGACGCCAACACCCTGCCCGTTGCTGGGGCCACCGTGACCCTGCTGACGTCTACCGGGGCCGCTCTCACCTGGCCAGTGGGACATCCCGATGCGGGGCAACCGATCACCACCACCACCGACGCCAACGGCGACTATGCCTTCCCACTCCTGGCGCCCGGCGCCTATCAGGTGCGCTTCGTCAGCACGGCGACCTCGACCATTCAGAACGCTCGTCTCATCTCATCGGCAGCAGGACTGGCAGCGACCAGTTCGTTCACGAACGCATCGGGAACCGGAGCGGCCCGGGCAGCGGTGTCGCCGGCGGCCACCATCGCCAACGGCGCCCCCGGTGTGGTGAACGCCTACTTCAGTGTCCCGGCTACGGCGGGGAACGACACGTCCTCAGGCATCAGTGGGGCGGCTCAGACGATCAGCGTGACGGCCAACGACACGGCGGGATCGGGAAGCAACCTCAACGCACCGACCATCAGGTTCTGCGCCGTCGACTCGCCGCCCACCGACTGCACGGCGACCACGAAGACGGTCGCTGGCCAGGGCACCTACGCGCTGTCGGGCACCAATGTGGTGTTCACACCGTGCTCGGCAGTCGGTGTGCCGGCGGGCGCGTCGTGCACCGGAGCCTTCACCGGAACCGCAACGCCGATCGCCTACCGGATCACCGACTCGGGTGGTTCCTCGGCCACGGCCACGATCACACCGACGGTGGTGGCGGCGCCGACGCCGGTGGACGATGCCCAGACGGGTTCCTGGGACACGGTTCAGTCGTACTCGCCGCACGCCAACGATGTGGCCGGGTTGGGTGCGGCGATGGCGGTGGCGCCGGCGGGGATCTGTCTGGGATCGGTGACGGTGGCGGCGTCG
>CAYMUC010000210.1:0-2239 GCA_964393535.1 uncultured Ilumatobacteraceae bacterium
AGTGCTCCTGCGGGGTCGGCCCCGGGCACGGCGGCTGCGGCCCGAGCCGCAGCGATCAGCCCGAACGCCTCGGAAGCGGTGAGGCGTAGCGGCCGGGTGAACAGCCTCGGTATCCCCAGGCTCACCTCGTCCTCGTCGACGATGATGTCGAGCACCTCGTCGAGGTAGGGCGGCAGACCGCACATGGCAGCCAGTTCGAGATCGGTCACCAACTCGGCCACCGAGAGCCCGAAACGCTCCGCCATCTCGACCGTGGACACACTGCCCCGCTCCGCCAGCCACGGCAGCATCACCAAGAGGCGACGAAGGCGTTCCGCCGTGCCTCGCGGTCCACGCTTGCGCCCGGTCATGACCGCTCCTGGCGGGCCAAGGAACGCAGCCAACCGATCACCTCGTGACGCACGTCCTGAGGTCCCAGGACCTCGGCCTCGGCACCCAGGTCGAACAACCACGACCGAAAGGCCGCTCGGTTCACGCAGGGCACCTCCAGCACCACCGAGCCATCGGGGCGCTGTTCCAAGAGTTCTCCGGCACCTCTCTGGGCCACCACGACCGATGCCCGGGAGGCGTCGATCAACACGTGCGCACGTCGTGCACCCTCCCCGGCATCGCCCACCAGTCGAGCATCGGCAGGAAACGCCTCAGAGGCTCGGAAACCCTCGGGCCGTGTGAACGTGCCCGGTTCACCACGCACCACCTCGGTGGTGTCGAAACGGTCCAGTCGGTACACCCTCACAGCAGACGCCTCCAGGTCGTACCCCACCACGTACCAGTGACCGTCTCGAGCCAACAGCCCGTAGGGCTGGAGACGACGCCTCGTCCCCCGGTACCCGAAACCCAACTCGGCGCGGTCGCGCACCGCGGCATGGATGATCGGAAGATGGTCATGAACCGGGAGCGTTGCCGCCACCGGGACCACGCCGTCGGGGGCCTCGTCATAGGCGCGCTCGAGTTTCCACCATGCCTCCTGCCCCCATGACGCACCCAGGTGCACTGTGGCGAGAGCCACCTGTACGGCTTGACGTTCCTGCGGGGTGAGATCGATATCGGCAAGTTCGAAGTCGGACCGTTCGATCCAATAACCCGTCTGCCCGGCCAGGTCACCGGTCAGCACGACCTGCCGTATCGGCACACCCTCGGCCCGCAGCAGGGCCTTGTCCCGCTCGAAGGCACTGCGTCGCGAGGACAGCACAGCGGGGTACTGCCCATCCAACTCGTCGGCGATCTGCTCGAGTGTGAGCGGTCGCCGTGTCTCGAGCAACAGGGCGACGAGATTGGTCAACCGCTCCAGTGGGTCCACGCGGGCAAACTACCGGTTGCGGCGCAACCACTGGACCGAGTCTCGAGTGGAGGCATCCAACCCGTCCAGTCCAGTGCCGTGACGGAGCGCAGGCACCATGGCCGAGGCCATGTCCTTGCCCAACTCCACGCCCCACTGGTCGAAACTGTTGACACCCCACAGCGTGCCCTGCACGGAGACGATGTGTTCGTACAGTGCCACGAGTTGACCCAAGGTGGACGGGGTCAACGACTCGGCGAGGATCGTGGTCGAGGGACTGTTACCCGGGAACGTGCGGTGCGGCACCAACACCTCGGGCACCCCTGTCGCTGTGACCTCCTGGGCGGTGCGGCCAAAGGCCAGTGCCGCACTCTGGGCCAGCAGGTTGGCCAGCAAGATGTCGTGGTGTTCGCTCAGGTCCACACCGTGACTCACCACATGGTTCGACCGGGCGAAGCCGATGAAGTCCACAGGCACGAGGCGGGTGCCCTGGTGCAGCAGTTGGAAGAAGGCGTGCTGGCCGTTCGTGCCCGGCTCACCCCACACGATGGGCGACGTCGGCACCGAGACGGGCGAGCCGTCGACGCGCACGGACTTCCCGTTGGACTCCATCTCCAGTTGCTGCAAGAAGGCGGGCAGGCGATGAAGGTCCTGCGCATAGGGAACCACAGCCCGACTGTGCGCCCCCAGCACGTCGGTGTTCCAGACGCCGAGCAACGCCATCATCACCGGAGCATTCGCGTGAAGCGGAGCTGCCGCAAAGTGTTCGTCGATGACGCGCATGCCGGCCAGTAACTCGTCGAACTCCTCCGGTCCGATGGCGATCATGAGCGACAGTCCGATGGCCGAAGCCAGAGAGAATCGGCCTCCCACCCAGTCCCAGAAGCCGAAGACGGCGTCGGGCCGAACGCCGAAGCCGACAGCGGCCTCCACGTTGGTGGTCACCGCCATGAGGTGGTG
>CAYMUC010000210.1:2249-3535 GCA_964393535.1 uncultured Ilumatobacteraceae bacterium
CCACGCCCGCGCCGAGCGCGCATTGGTCATGGTCTCGATCGTGGTGAACGTCTTGGACGACACCACGACCACGGTCTCGGCCGGATCGGCATCCCGCAGGGCGGTGGCGAGGTGAGCGCCATCCACATTGCTGACGAAGCGACAGTCGAGACCCGGCAGCACGAAAGGGCGCAGTGCCTCGTACGCCATCTGCGGGCCGAGGTCGCTGCCCCCGATACCGAGGTTCACCACCGTGCGGATCCGCCGCCCCGTAGCGCCCCGCCAGTCACCATCTCGCACCTGTCGGGCGACGACGGCCATACGCCCGAGCACCTCGTGGACCCCGGGCACCACGTCCACCCCGTCGATCACCAGTTCTTCGGTGGTCGGGGTGCGCAGTGCAGTATGGGCAACTGCCCGTGCCTCGGTCACGTTCACCATCCGGCCGGCCAGTTGGTCGTCCCGGCGATCCTCCACTCGCATCTCACGAGCGAGATCCACCAGGAGATCCCACACCGTCTCGTCCACGCATTGTTTGGAGAGATCGACGCGCAGATCACCGGCCTCGATGACCCACCGCTCGGCCCTTTGGGGATCGTCCTGGAACATCTCGCGCAGCGACTTCACCGGATGGTGGGTCACGAGGGCCCGCCAGGCGTCACACTCGGTGAGGTCGATGGGTGCCTGCACTCCAGCGAACCTAGCCCTCTCCCACGGCGGCGGTGAAGGGAACTTCGGCCCAACCTGTACGGTGTCGCCGATGTCATCGCCGTCTGAGATTCGTCGCGGGATCGGCTTGGCGGTGGCGGCGTACCTCATGTGGGGTCTGCTGACCATCTACTGGAAAGCCCTCGGCGACTTTCCGGCCGTGGAGTTGATCGGGTGGCGCCTGCTCATGGCCGTGGCGCTCCTGGTGGTGATCCTGGCCTTCACCGGACGGCTTCGCACGCTGGGCACGGTGGCCAGAGATCCGGTATTGCGGCCTCGGGTGGTGCTGGCCGCTGTCCTGCTGGTGACGAACTGGACCGGCTACGTGTACGCGGTCATGGCCGACCACATCATCGAGACCGCCCTCGGGTACTTCATGGCCCCACTGGGCACCATGCTCATCGGCGTGGTGGTCCTCCACGAACGTCTCCGGCCCGCCCAGCGACTGGCGGTGGTGCTGGCGGTGGCAGCGGTGGTGGTGCTGACCGTCTCTTACGGTCGCATTCCGGTGGTCGCTCTCCTGCTCGCCGGAACCTGGAGCGTGTACGGACTCCTGAAGAAGCAGGTCCCTTTACACCCGTTCGAAAGCCTGGCCGCCG
>CAYMUC010000211.1:0-3509 GCA_964393535.1 uncultured Ilumatobacteraceae bacterium
AGGAAACCATCAGCTGGAATGCCAAGGATGGCCTCCGTATTGAGATCGCCTCCATGGTGGCCGAGGCCGCAGCAGCCTCTAGCGTGGCTCCCTTGCCCGCCTCCACCGCGAGTGAGCCTGAGGCGGGTCGCGTGGCGATGACGACCGGAATACCGATCGTGTCAAGGTCGGTGATGTCCGCAACACGCGTGATGCCGGCCTTGTGAAGATGTGGCCGGATACGGGCCAAGGTGAGCGCAGGGTCCATCGCCCTATGCGTGCCCGACACCCATTCTTTGTCGGCCCGATACTCCTGCGATCCGAGCCTGATAGCCGGGTGAGAATCGACCTGCACAGAGTCGAAGCCTGAAGGGGTCATGGGCTAAAGAACCTGTCTCGTCGCGAGGGCATGGAACGCACCGCGGCGTTCCATGAGGTCTCCGTACGTTCCATCCTCAACGACCCGACCGGATTGGAGCACCACGATGCGGTCGGCGCCGATGATCGTCGACAGTCGGTGGGCCACGACGATCCGGGTCATGCCGAGTTTGGCGAGATTCTCAGTGACGACCCGCTGGGTGACGTTGTCCAGCGCACTTGTCGCTTCATCGAGCAGAAGGATGCGCGGTCGCGTCGCGAGCGCACGAGCAATAAGGAGACGCTGGCGCTGACCACCGGAAAAGGCCCCACCGTTCAACGTGATCATGGTCTCGAGCTTCATCGGCATGGCTCTGATGTCATCTGCCAGGGAGACGAGCTCGGCCAACTCCCAGGCCTCGTCAGGCGAAAGCGTGGTGGCACCGGCAAGGTTCTGGTGAATGGTGCCTGGCATCAACTGGCCGTCTTGGAGCACCACTCCGAACTGCCGCCTAACCGATTCCACGTCGAGGGACGACAAGTCCACATCGTCGAACTCCACTGAGCCAGCCTCGGGAGTCTCGAACCCTAGAAGCACGCGCAGGATCGTGGACTTCCCGCAACCGGACTGACCAACGATTGCGACCATCTCACCGGGATTGATGTGAAGGTCGAGCTCATCGAGGACGACAGGCATATCCGGCTGGTAACGGAACGTCACTGCACGCAAAGCAACTTCACCGCGAAGCGGACCAGGGTCGGTGCGTCCCTCACCCGACTCCGGCAGGTCGGCCACTAGTTCGGCAGCACGCTGCATGGCCGGTCGCAACTGCAATGCCGTTCCAACGCCCGTGACAAGCGTCATGATGCCTGCAATGAAGAGCATGTAGGTGGTCTGAAAGGCGATGAATGCTCCGACGTCTTTTCCCGAGTCAGTGAGCGCCACGCCGGCAAACAGCACTGCGGTCGATAATGTTCCGATGATTCCACCAAAGAGCATCTGGTGTGACACGCGAATGGTGAGGTCTTGGCCAACGGCACCGCGGAAGCGGTCGGCCCATGCCGCGAACGCCCGAGGCTCGGCTCCAGCTACGCGCAGCTTCGGTATTGCGCTGAGGACCTGATACAGGAATCCGTTGACATTCCCCGTGGCCTGATCCACCGATCGCTGAGCACGGGCAACGCGCACAGCGAACACCAGAGAGATCGCCAACACTATGAGGCCCCAAGCGACTGCGACGAGGGCAAGCGCAGGGATATAGATGAACAGGATCACGACCGACAGAAGTGAAGCAATGATGACGGGCAACGCTCCGATAATCGACTGCTCAACAGGGTCGCGGGCCATCTCGAGCGCCGAGAAGCGAATACTGAGGTCGCCGGGGCCTACACGCTTCACGAGCGCAATGGGGCTGCGCAGGACTCGCCCCCAAATACCGCGCTGCAGTCTCCACGAGACTGTCGCCTCGAGGCCCGTTGCCGCTGCGGTCTGGGCTATCTGCACCGGAAGCACAGCGATGGCAGCAACCACCAGTACACCCAGAAGCCACGCAAGGCGCGTTCGATCACCCTCCGGAATGATCTCGCCGAACACGACGCCTGAAGCCAGCGGAACCGTAATGCTGACAGCCGCGATGACGATCGACCACATGAGTACCCTCAGCATTTGACGCGACTGGCCTGACATCGCCAAGCGAATGAGCTGCGATGGACTGAGGTTCTTACCTACCGGGGGCTTGGAGAACACGAACGCGTGGGAAATGAGAATTGGCGCATCAGCGGATTCAGCGTCAATCTCTACGCCGTCGGCTCCGATGATGATGCCCTTGCCTTTGCGGATCACGAGAGCGAGTGGCGCGCCATCGACGGAGAAGCTCACCATTGGCTCCACCGAGTTCACCCACCACTTCGCCGGCAACGTGACGGTGCGCGCGAATAACCCCGATGTGGTGGCGATCGCGCGCACCGCGGAGGTTCCTTCTTGATCACGGAGCCCTCCTCGAGGGGCCTTGATCGCATAGCCGTTGATGTGAGCAACCATCGATGTGACGACTACGAGGGGCTCTCCCGACGTGATGGTCGGCACCACAGCCCCGCCGTCGTCCACCTCCCGGGCAAGTAAGCGCAAACTCGCCGCTTCGATCCGGGCGGAGACTCGGGGATAGGCGAGGGCCCGCTCGCGCTCGAGCCTCTCCTTCTCGACGAAGGAACGCAGGACGCACTCCCCGGCCACACCGAAGAGCCACGAGACTCCTTCGACTCGCTCATCCGTCGGTACACCCACGAGCGGGTGCGCAGTGAGGGCCGTGGTTCCCTCACCCAGGATGCTCATGCGCTCTGCGACGGGGGCCCCCGAATCGGGGAGCAGAAGGCCGGCCAGTGTGGTTGCGCCCTCGACCACGCGAACCCACGAGAGCGTGTCGACGACCGCGGTGCTGCCGGAGGTGAGGGTGAGAGGGTCGGGGCCCAGGCGGACAACATGCCCAGAGGGCGGTGGAACCATCGGGCGGACAACCGCACAGAGGGCCTCCGCAGTCGCGATGACCGAGGCATCGAGCTCCAACTCTGTCGCCTCCCCTAAGGGGACCTCCACGGCCGTGGCGTGGTGAGCGAGAACCCATGCTCGGCCCGCTGGTGGGGCCGGCGTCACGAGGATCGCGGGGGCGACAAGTGTCACGACGGGAACTCGGCGGCCGAGCCCTTCGCTGGGTATGTCCTCAGCAAGGAACAACGTCGTCTGCCCAGCCCGGAGGAATACAGGTGACCCGGGCTCGAAAGGTTTCACCTGCTCGACCTTGATGACGGTGGTGTCGCCCATGGCGCTCACTCCTGGACCAGCGTGGAGTACACGCCATCCCGGGCCATGAGTTCGTCATGGCGCCCCATCTCGACGACTTTCCCGGCAGACATCACGAGAATGAGATCGGCATCCCGTACCGTGCTGAGTCGATGTGCGACCACGATCGTGGTACATCCTCGACGTTGGAGGGCTGCATCAACGAGAGCCTCCGTTTCGGAGTCAAGGGCGCTGGTGGCTTCGTCGAGCACCAGGATCGAAGGGTTGCGTACCAATGCTCGTGCGATCTCGAGACGTTGTCGCTGTCCACCTGACCAGTTCGTTCCACCGTCAGTGACGACGGCGTCATACGATCCGACGCGGGCGGAGATGGCGT
>CAYMUC010000212.1:0-3494 GCA_964393535.1 uncultured Ilumatobacteraceae bacterium
AGGGCCACAGGCCGCGCTTCTTGCACGCCGTCACCAGTTCGGCCATCGGTGCGTTGTGCGCACCGATGGCGTTGAACGGCACCAGGGGTTCGCGGGTGTGACGGTCTCGCACCAGTTCGATGGCCCAGAACAGTCCGATGCCGCGTACGTCTCCCACGCACGGGTGGCGGTCGGCGATAGCGGCGAGACCCGGCCCCACCACCTCGCGCTCGAGGTGCAGCACATGGTCGAACACGCCCTCGTCCTCGAACACGTGGATGCTCTCGACCGCCACCGCACAGGCCAAGGGATGACCGCTGTAGGTGAGACCACCGGGGAACACCCGCTCGCGGAACGTCTCGGCGATACGCCGGCTGATGACCACACCGCCGAGGGGGATGTAGCCGCTGTTGACCCCTTTGGCAAAGGTGATGAGGTCGGGCACGACCCCGAACCGGTCGACGGCGAACCACGCACCGCAGCGCCCGAACCCGGCCATCACCTCGTCGCAGATCATCACGATCCCGTGCTGGTCGCACAACGCACGCACACCCTGGAGGTATCCCGGTGTGGGCACCAGGATGCCGTTGGTGCCCACCACCGTCTCCAGCAACACCGCCGCCACCGTGTGCGGACCCTCCACCATGAGCACGTCGGCGAGATGAGCGAGTGCGCGTTCGGTCTCCTGCTCGGGTGACGTGGCGTGGAACGCCGATCGGTACGGGTACGGACCCCAGAAGTGCACGTAGCCGTTGGCGCCGATCTCGTTGGGCCAGCGCCGGGGGTCCCCCGTGGCAGCGATGGCACCGCTGGTGGCACCGTGGTAGCTGCGATAGGTGGACAGCACCTTGTGCCGTCCGGTGTGCAGGCGGGCCATGCGTGCGGCGTTCTCCACTGCCTCGGCACCGCCGTTGGTGAAGAACACCATGTCCAGATCGCCCGGGGCGCGCTCGGCGATGAGGCGTGCGAGTTCACCACGCCGATCGTTGGCGAAGGCCGGGGCCACGGTGCACAGACGGTCGGCCTGCTCTTTGATGGCGGCCACCAGGCGGGGGTGTTGATGGCCGAGGTTCAGGTTCACCAACTGTGATGAGAAGTCCAGGTAACTGGAACCATCCTCGAGCCAGAACCGCGATCCCTCCCCTTTCACCAGCACCGGGGGGTCGATGAGACCCTGAGCGCTCCACGAGTGGAACACATGGTTGCGGTCGTCGGCCTTGGCGGTCATGTGGTCTCCTCGGGCGTCAGCGGTTCTGAGGGAAGCCGAGGTCCACCCGGCTGGTGCGGGGGTCGGGCCAACGCGAGGTCACGACCTTGGAACGGGTGTAGAAGTTGATGCCTTCGGGACCGTACATGTGCTGGTCACCGAACAGGCTGGCCTTCCACCCCCCGAAGCTGTAGTACGACACCGGCACCGGGATGGGGACGTTGATGCCCACCATGCCCACGTTCACGTCGAACTGGAACTGGCGGGCTGCACCCCCATCGCGGGTGAACAAGGCGGTGCCGTTGCCGTAGGGATTCGCATTGATGAGCGCCACGCCCTCGTCGTAACCGCCCACCCGCACCACCGACAGCACGGGTCCGAAGATCTCGTCGTCGTAGCAGGCCATGCCCGGCGCCACGTCGTCGAGCAGCGTGGGACGCAGGAAGAAACCGTCGCTGGGGGCACCCTGGCGCCCGTCGACCACGACGGTGGCGCCGTCCTGCTGGGCGCCCGCCACATAGCCGGCGACGTTGTCGCGGTGTTCGCGCGTGATCAGCGGACCCATCTCGGACGAAGGGTCCGACCCCGGCCCCACGATGATGTTCGGAACGCGCGAGGCGATCCTGGCCACCAACTCGTCGGCGATGGACTCGACGGCCACGACCACGGAAATCGCCATGCACCGCTCGCCCGCCGAACCGTAGGCGGCGCTCACAGCGGCATCGGCAGCCATGTCCAAGTCGGCATCGGGCAGCACCAGCATGTGGTTCTTGGCGCCCCCGAGTGCCTGCACCCGCTTTCCGTTGCGGGTACCGGTGTCGTACACATGGCGAGCGATGGGAGTGGAGCCCACGAAGCTCACGGCTGCCACATCGGGGTGCTCCAGCAGACGGTCCACCGCCACCCGGTCGCCCTGCACCACGTTCAGCACACCGTCGGGGAGGCCGGCGCGCTGGGCAAGTTCGGCCAGGAACAGCGACGCCGAAGGATCCTTCTCACTGGGCTTCAACACGAAGCAATTGCCGCAGGCCACGGCGTTGGCGATCATCCACAGCGGCACCATGACCGGGAAGTTGAACGGGGTGATCCCCGCCACCACTCCGAGGGGTTGGCGGATGTTGTACACGTCGACCCCCGTGGCCGCCTGTTCGCTGTAGCCGCCCTTCAGCAGGTTCGGGATGCCGCAGGCGAACTCGAGGTTCTCCAGGCCTCGGGCCACCTCACCGAGAGCGTCGGAGGTCACCTTGCCGTGTTCCCGGGTGACGAGAGCGGCCAGGTCCTGGCGGTGGGCGTCCACCAACTCACGCAGGCGGAACATCACTTCGGCTCGACGAGACAGGTTGGTGGCCCGCCACGCCGGCCACGCCTCGAGGGCGACCGCCACGGCGTCGTCGACCTCGGACACCGACGCGAACCCCACTTCGGCATGCACCTGGCCTGTGGCGGGATCGAACACCGGTCCGGTGCGACTCGAGGTGGACTGGACGGTGTGCCCGCCTATCCAATGGCCGAGACGCATCATGGGGACCCCCTGGTCAGACGAGATACTGCGACAACCCGCGCCGAATGTACTGGCCGTGACCGGCGCGCCCGAGGAAGGTGTCGTTCTCGACCACCACCGACCCCCTCGACATCACGAGGTCGACCTTGCCGTCCACCACGAAACCCTCGAACGCCGAGTGGTCCATGTTCATGTGGTGCTTGTCGTTCACGCCGATTCGGGTGGAGCGATGGGGATCCCCCACCACGATGTCGGCGTCGCTACCAGGGGCGATGATGCCCTTGCGGGGGTACATGCCGAACATGCGGGCCGGAGTGGTGCAGCAGGTCTCCACCCACCGCTCCAGCGACAACTGGCCGGTCACCACGCCCTGGTACATGAGTTCCATGCGGTGCTCGACCCCACCGATGCCGTTGGGGATCTTCGAGAAGTCGCCTCGGCCCAGTTCCTTCTGGTCCTTGAAACAGAACGGGCAGTGGTCGGTGGACACCACCGCCAACTCGTTCGTTCGCAAACCGCGCCACAAATCCGCCTGGTGACCATGACCGTGCAGACCACGCCAGTGGGGATCATTCGTGGCCGACCGGACCGGCGTGCTGCACACCCACTTGGCACCCTCGAAGTCGGGAAGGCCCAGGGTCTCCTCGAGGGTGAGCCACAGGTACTGGGGACAGGTCTCGGCGAACACGTTGAGGCCGTGGTGGCGTGCTGCCGCCACTTCCTCGAGCGCGTCTCCAGCCGACATGTGCACGATGTAGAGCGGCACGTTGCCGGCCACGCGGCTGAGCACAATGGCGCGGTGGGTGG
>CAYMUC010000213.1:0-3480 GCA_964393535.1 uncultured Ilumatobacteraceae bacterium
GGCGTCGATGTGACCGGACGGGCGCTGATCCGCCAGATCGTGCGGCAGTTGACCGAGGACGGTTGCGCCGTCGTGTTGGCCACCCATGAGTTGGACGAGGCCGACCGCATGGCTGATCGTGCGGTGATCATCGACCACGGTGTGGTGGTGGCCGACGGCACCCTGGCCCAGTTGCGCGCGGGACATGACGAGATCCGGTTCCGCAGCGACGTGGCATTGGACATGCAGTCGCTTGCGAATCATCTGCATCTTCGGGTTGATCAGATCGAACCTGGCGAGTTTCGCATTGCGGCGGCTTCGTCGCCGGAGGTGCTGAATGCGCTGACCGGATGGCTGGCAGCGAACCGGTTACCGCTGGACGACCTGCTGGCTGTAGCACAACGCCTGGAAGATGTGTTCTGGCGATTGACCGGACGAGGAGAGTCGCCTTCATGAACGTGTTGATGGCCCAAGTACGGGCTGAGGTGACTCAGGTGCTGCGCAATGGTGAGCAGTTGCTGCTGACCCTGGGCATCCCCGTTCTGCTGCTGGTGTTCTTCAGCCTGGTCGACGTGCTGCCCACGGGTACCGATGACCCCATCGACTTCCTGGCCCCTGGCATCATCGCGCTCGCCGTCATGTCGACGGCCATGGTCAGCCTGGGCATCGCCACCGGCTTCGAACGCACCTACAAGGTGCTGAAGCGCCTCGGTGCCACCCCCCTAGGTCGTAAGCGACTCGTGTTGGCCAAGATCGCCGCGGTGGTGGTCGTCGAGGTCATCCAGCTCGTGGTTTTGGTGCCGGTGGCACTCGTACTCGGCTGGTCGCCTGCCGATGCGCGATGGTTCGGCGCAATCGCCGGGGTGGTGCTGGGGACGGTGGCCTTCGCCGGCCTCGGCCTGACACTGGCAGGTCGTCTGCGAGGCGAGGTGAACCTGGCCGCTCAGAACGGCGTGTACCTGGTGCTGTTGCTGCTGGGGGGCATGGTGATCCCGTTCGCCGAACTCCCGTGGCTGCTCGAGGGGGTAGCCCGCGTGCTGCCCAGCGGGGCCCTCGCCAACGTGATTCGTGAGTCACTAGCAGGCGGCACCGACTGGGTGGTGTTGTCCTGGCTCGTCCTGACGGCGTGGGCGGCCGTCACGCCCGCGTTGGCGGCTCGTTGGTTCCGCTGGGAGTGACCGGCTCGGCTGGCGGCTCGGACTGCCGAAACGCCTGAGCCACCTCGTCGAAGGTGAGCGACGGCTCCACCCGATAGTTCTGGCGGGTGCCGTAGGGCTTGGCGATACGGCTGATGAACATGGCGATGATGATCGTCCACAAGAACACTGCACCACCGATCTTCATGATGGCGCCGGCGATCTGCTGGTCTTCGGTCACGCCCACACCCCACACGCGGATTGGAGTGTCGTAGAGCCGGTACACGATGCCCTCGGCAAACGTGAGCCAGCCGGCGGGACCGGTCGCGACCACGCTGTTCATGAACAGGTAGATCATGGTGGGGAAGGGTGCGATGCGCAGTTCAGGCAGTGGCCCGCACACGCACATCCACAGCAGCAGGGAGCCGACCACCAGCAGAATGTGCACGGCATAGTGAAGGGTTCCGTTCGAGACAGAAGCGTTCACCACGCCAGGCACGTGACTGATCATGATGCCGGCATTGAAGATGACGGCAGCGATGACCGGCTTGGAGAACCACCGCAGCACCGCGTAACCACGACCCTGGCCCACGATGACTCGCAACAACCACTCCGGCGTGGCCATGAGTGCCAAGGGCGGCATGAAATAGGTGAGCGACATGTGCTGCACCATGTGCATGAAGTACAGGTATTCCTCAGCGATGTCGTGAACAGGCCAGTCACTGGACAGCCACAGCAGCACGACCGCACCCACGAACGCACGACGCTGTCGGGTGGTGACCACCGGGGTGCCCGCGGGCACCACTCGGGGGCCGATGACACGTACCGCGTAGATCCATGCCGCTACGAGCGCACCCACCAAGAGCCACACCTCGAGGTGCGCTTGGAACCGCCACGGATCGGGGTAGGGGAAGTCGGCCATGGTGATGGCCCCTCCGATTCAGGAAGCCGTATCAGGAAGCGAGGAAGAACTTGAACGTGGCCAAGAAGGCCGCATAGACGCCGATGGCCAGAAACAACCCGGAGTAGAACATCCACGTGAAGATCTTGGAGTCGAACTTCAAGTGCATGAAGTAGGACACCACGATGAAGAACTTCACGACCATGAGAATGATCAAGACCGGCAAGAAGAACGGCCCGAAGTCCACGTAATAGGTGGACACCTCGATGGCGGTGAGGACCGCTAGCAGTATGGCCACCTTGATGTAGCCAACATCAGTGAGGCCGTGCGAATGACCATGCTCGGCTTCATCCTGGTGTTCCTGGGTTTCGACGTGCGTGCTCATGACATCCTGCCGATCACGACGGAATCAGGTAGACGAGGGTGAAGATCACGATCCACACCACGTCGACGAAGTGCCAGTACAGACCCACCATCTCGACGACCTCTGACTTCTGGCCGACGATCTTGTTCTTGTTGTTCATGGCCACGAGGGTCATGAGCATGATGATGCCCACCAACACGTGCACACCGTGGAACCCGGTGAGCACGTAGAAACTGGACCCGAACAGGCTGGTGGTGAAGCCCAGGCCCTCCTTGTAGAAGGCAGTGAACTCGTACACCTGGCCGCCGACGAAGGTGGCGCCCAGGAGCGCCGTCACGGTGAGCCACAGGTTCGTGTTGCGCTGGTCGTCGCGAGCGGCGGCCGACACGGCCAGCACCATCGTGAGCGACGACATGAGCAGCACGAACGAGCTGACCGACGTGAAGGGAATGTCGTAGATCTGGTCGGGCGTGGGACCTGTGCCGACACGACCCCGGTACAGCATGTAGGTGGAGATGAGCCCACCGAACAGCAGACACTCCGAGCCCAGCAACAGCCACATGGCCAGCTTGTTGTTGGACAGTCCAGTAGAGGACTGGTGCCCATGACCGTGGTCGTCGTGACCAGCGGCAGGTGCGTGAACAGCGACGTCAGCCAACGGGGGTCAGCTCCTTCGTGGTGCCACCCTCGGGGCTCGACGGCGGGTCGTAGTCGGTGGGCTCGGCAACGGAAGGCTCGAGCGCCCAGCCGTACATGCCCAGGATGGCGATGGCACCACCGATGATCATGAGCAGCGGCGAGTAGATGACGCCGAAGCCGATGAACAAGAAGCTGCTGGAGAGCACGATTGGCCAGTACGACGGCGACGGCAGATGGATGTGAGCGTCAGCGTTGGCCTCCTCGGCAGCCAGCACCTCCTCAGCGGTGCGAACCTGCGTCAACTCGTGCGTGTTCTCGTCGATGGCGTACTTCCGGTGGAAGAACTCGTCGAGGTGGTGCACGGTGGGCACCACATCGAAGTTGTGCTCCTTGGGCGGGTTCTGCGTCATCCACTCCAACGACCGCGAATCCCACGGGTCGAGTGGCGCCTTGGGCATCTT
>CAYMUC010000214.1:0-3477 GCA_964393535.1 uncultured Ilumatobacteraceae bacterium
GGATTGTTCCAGGTGGTCACGTCGGTGGGGCACACGTCGTACCGGTTCGGCCAGCCGAAACTCATGTTGGCCGCCACGATGTTGTCGCTGGCCGCCCGGGTGGCCACCCGGCCCAGCGCCTGAATGGCCGCCGTGTCCAGACACCCCGACGGGTTGACCGTGTCATCGGTGGCGCACACCCGATAGGCCGCCACCCGCGCCCCGGGTGCCACGCCTCCGGGTGACCGCGTCCCGTCGGCCAGGGTGACAGGGCGTCCCGCTGCGATGCCGGCAACGTGGGTCCCGTGGTCGCAGCCCGGGTCGGCAGACAGTGGGCACGGGTCGGCGGCGCTCAGCACCTCCACGGGATCGAGGGCGTGGTCACCCGACGTGCATTCCACGTAGCACGCACCGTCTCCGAACGCTCCCCGAAACGCCGGATGGCTCTGGGACACACCGCTGTCCAGAATGGCGATGGTGGCACCCGTACCGTTCACCCCTGCCACCAGCGGTGGACTCCACTGGGAGGTGGCCGTCGGCGACTGGTACCGATCGGCAGCGATCAGCTCGGTGGTCTCGTCGAGGTCGTAGGCCTGTACCCGGTCGAAGGAGAACCCGGCGATGAGACCCTGCTGGAACAGTTGCTCGGCCTCGGGCCGGGTCACCAGCAGTCGCACGAACGGCACCGCACCCAACTGGGCGAAGGCATCCACACCGCGCACCAGGGCTCCACTGGCGCCCACCTTGTCGACGCCGTCCACCACACTGCCCACCGCCGAGTACAGCAGACCCAGATCGCTGGAGCGCCGGGTGTAGGCCGGCTGGCGCTGAAGCGCCGTCTCCAGGGCCAGCGTGGCCCGGGCGATCGCCGGGTCGTTCGAGCCCCGGGCGAACGTGGCCTTCCCCCACACGGCGGCGTCGTTCTTAGTACCGGCACGCAATGCCTTGCCGGCCTGGTAAACATCGAAGGCCACCGGTAGGCGAGCGATCACCGGTGCCGCCCCGGCGATGGCGGTGATGGCATCGAGTTGCTGCCACCTCACGTCGGGAATGGGATCCGGGCGAGGGGTGAAGACCAGACCCCGCAGTGCCCGACGCATTGCTGCGTCGAGTTCCGCAACGGACTGCCGTTGCTTGAACACCTCCTCCACGAGATTGGGAATGGGTCCCTTTGGTCGGGGGCGCCCCACACTGGCCCGGCCATCTCCCAGCGACTGAACGACGAGTGGTTGCTCGCGGGGCGCCAGGGTGGGACTCACGGCCGTGACGGACGGCAGTGTGACGTTGCGAACTTCGTCGTCAGAAGTCGTCGAACTGCAGGCGGCGACCACCACCGGTGCGGCGACGCAGAGCATCAAGGCAACCCGGGCTCCGCTGCGGCGGCCGACTACTCGATGCGCGTTCTGTCCCCGGGCATGACGAAACATGGCCGGACACTAGGCGACATTCGAAAGGGCTTCAAAGTTTCCTGTAGTGATGTGGAGTTGACCTGACTGCGCTGACATGGGGTTTCGGCGGACGAGGTGCCGGGCCATCGATTCCTGCCTGACCGTCGAATGGCTGTGCTGGAGAACACGCCCGATGTCAGCGATCGTCAGGCCTCGAGCCAGCTCGCGCAGGATCGCAACCTGTCGATCACTCAGGGTCAGATTCTCCTTCACGGCGCGACCCGGGGAGTCCCCGTGCTCGATCGTGATCACCGGCCGCGTGTTCTCGGTGTTGGGCATGTGGCATGGGTGATGGCCACTGCGGCATGGTGTCGTGGTGCAGTTTCCCTCGTGGCTGACCTTGAAGCCCTCGACGAACTCAACCGGCTCCTCGACGCCGATGATGCGGGCATCGTCAACACCTCCATGCTGTTGCCGGTCTGCATCCGCCCCGCCGCGGCCTGGGAGCCGGCTTCTATGCGAGCCAACTGGGGACCTTCGGCCCTCCTCGGCACCTCGGCCGAGCGCGATCGTGCTCCAAAGGCGGCCACAGCAAAGGAGCACGTGATGCAGGTTGCAATGTGGGTGACATGGTCTCGACCCGTGGCGGGCCGTGAAAGACGCGCCTTGGAGTACGGCGTGGAGGTACAGGATCACTGGGGCAAGCTCGCTGCCGAGGGCAAGTGCACGTCTCCAGAAATGTTCATCGCTCGGTCCGGCGGTGGCATGTGGATGGTGAAGGGTGAGCGCAACATGCTCGCCGAACTCGTGGAGACCGAGGCATCTCAGCGGCTGCTGGCGATCGGCATGCTGGTGCTGGAGGGCTTCGGCTACGAGTTCCTCGACACCGCCGAGAGCGCCGATGCATACCTGGGACGGTTTGGAGCGGTAGGAGCCGAGTTGGGTTACATCTGACGCCGAGCGGATCTGGCCGAGAATCCGGTACGTGTCTGAGGCCGCGACGCTGTGGATGATCGTGCTCATCAGCCTGGGGGCCGGCATGCTCGTCGCAGGTCGCGGCGGCACACGAGCCAGATGAGCCTCACCAGGTCCAGTTCGAAGGTCGGTTAGTGTCGCTGCGTCTGCCACGAAAGGCACCTGCGATGGCCAAGCGCTCGATATTCGTACTGTCCTTCACACTGGCGGTCGCTGCCTGTGGCGGATCGGGATCTGGCGATGCCGGAAGTAACGCCGCCAGCGTGGCGCCGAGCAAGAACGCCGCTCTCCCTGCCACCACCACGCCGCGGCGCCCTGCGCCCACCACCATGCCGCCGCGTGCTGCGCCCACCACCTCGAAACCGACGACGGCTCCCAGCACCAAAGCCCCGGCAACGACCGCGGCACCCGTGAAGACGACCGCTCCGACGACACCCGCTCCAACCTCGACTGCCGGTCCCACCACCTGCACGACAGCCGGGCCCTGCACGGTGGGCCAGACCGGCCCAGCCGGCGGCATCGTGTTCTACGCGGCCGCCGCGCCCCAGCCGTGGGGCCAGTACATGGAAGTGCGACCACAGGCGTTCGAGCAGATCACCCCCGACACCTGCAATCTCGACGCCTACGCCTCATACGCCGCCGGCAAGATCGGCGACGGCATCACCCAGACCGCCGCCGTCGTCGCCGCCTGCGCCAAGGACGGCAAACCCGCAGCGGCGGGCTCGTACGCCCGGGTCACTGCCCACTCGCAGAATGGTTTCAGCGGCTGGTTCATTCCCGCCAAGGACGAACTCCAGGCATTGCTCGACAGCAAGGTCGTGTCCTTCCCGACCGATCGGGATCTCACCAGCGGCACCTGGGTCAGCAAACCCACGACCGCCGACGCTCGGGCCTTCGATGTGCTGTACGGCCTCAAGAAGGAAGTGCTCGCCGGCACTGCGGCGTACTCACGCGGCGGCACCGTCAGGAACGTGGAAGTCATGAGCGACGGAACGCAGTCGTACGGAAACGCCAACAACCGCTGGGGTTGGATCTACATCGCCCGCGCCTTCGGGCCTACGGGCTGACAACACTCTCGGTCGACGCACCGGGTCTGCGCACCAGCGCGCCCCGCTCACCGCCGTCATGGCTCCTG
>CAYMUC010000215.1:0-3446 GCA_964393535.1 uncultured Ilumatobacteraceae bacterium
TCCGCGTCTACACCTGGGCGGACGACACCTGGACCCAACAAGGCACCGACATCGACGGCGAAGCCGTCGACGACGCCTCCGGCTACTCGGTGGCGATGTCCGCGAACGGCAACACCATCGCCATCGGCTCCATCAACAACGACGGCAACGGCCAAAGTGCCGGACACGTCCGGATCTACACCTGGGCGGACGACACCTGGACCCAACAAGGCACCGACATCGATGGTGAAGCCGCCGGCGACAAATCCGGCCACTCGTTGGCGATGTCGGATGACGGCACCACCATCGCCATCGGCGCCACCAACAACGCCGACAGTGCGGGGCACGTCCGGATCTACACCTGGGCGAACGACACCTGGACCCAACACAGCACCGACATCGACGGCGAAACCGCCGGCGACAAATCCGGCTACTCGTTGGCGATGTCCGGCGACGGCAGCACCGTCGCCATCGGCGCCACCTCCAACTCCGAATTCGCGGGGCACGTCCGCGTGTACTCCACAGGGATCACCCCGCCGACCACCACGACCACGACGACGACAACAGCACCCACCACAACAACAGCACCCACCACAACAACAGCACCCACCACGACAGCAGCACCCACCACATCGGTCGTGACCGTGGCCGCACCCCCCGGAGCGACGGTCCAGCCCGCGATCATCACACCCCGTACGAAAATCACCGTCGCGGCACCATGCAAAAAAGAACGAAAAGTCGGGTTCAAGCTCAACGAACAGAGCCGCCTCGCCGACTGCACCGCCACCACCGCCGCAACCGGCCTCGCTGAGATCACCTTCGACGGGATCGCCACCGCCACCTTCACCGCACCGACCACACCCGGCAACTACACCATCCAAGTCGAACTCGAAGACACCGGAATCAGCTACGTGATCCCATTCACCGTCACCAGCACCGAACTCCCAGCAACCGGCAGCGACACCACCCGAACCGGGGCCGCCCTCGCCATCGCACTCCTCGGAGTCGGTGCACTCGTCACCGCCACCACCCGACGCACCCGACACAGCTGACCAGCGATGCTGGTGGTGGTGGAGACCAAACCCCCACCACCAGCACCACCGTTTCGAAGTGTTCGAGCGGCAAGTGGTAACACTTCACCTACGAGCTCGCATACCAAGACCGAAAATGTCGGGTTGAGACGCTTGCGCGTCGTCGAGCACCTCGTTATCTTTCGCCCGTGCACCACGCTCAATCGTCCTCCACCCACAAATATCGGATCGCCTCGATCCTCATCGCTGGGCTCGTCACGACGGCGTTGCCGTTTGCTGGCGCTGCCGAAACCACCATCACCCAGATCGGCGACGACATCGTCGGGGTGCAGCTCTCACGATTCGGCGACGCAGTGGCACTGTCCTCGGACGGCACCTCACTCGTCGTCGGCGCGGCTGGCGATGAGGCCGGGTTCGCCAGGGTCCTTGACCTCGACGGATCCACCTGGACCCAGCGCGGCGACGACATCATCGGCGAATCGCCGGGGGACTACTCCGGTTACTCGGTGGCGATGTCCGCCGACGGAGACACGATCGCCGTCGGCGCCATCTTCAACACGAACGACCGCGGGCACGTCCGCATCTACGACTGGGACGGCAGCACCTGGACCCAACGCGGCACCGACATCGACGGCGAGGCCTTCGGTGACCAGTTCGGCACGTCGGTGTCGATGTCGTCCGATGGCGACACCGTCGCCATCGGCGCTCCGTACAACTACGGCGGCACCGACGACTACGCCGGCCACGTCCGTGTCTTCGACTGGGACGGCAGCACCTGGACCCAACGCGGCACCGACATCGACGGGGAAGCAGCCGCCGACGAATCCGGACGATCCGTGGCCATGTCCGCCGACGGCGACACCGTGGCCATCGGCGCGACCTACAACGACGGCAGCACCGGCTTCAACTCCGGGCACGTCCGCATCTTCGACTGGGACGGCAGCACCTGGACCCGACGCGGCGACGACATCGACGGTGCCAGCAGCGAGTCGTACTCGGCCTGGACCATCGCGCTGTCCAGTGATGGAAACACCGTCGCCGAGCACGGCCTCAACAAAGGGGTCACCCGCATCTTCGATTGGGACGGCAGCACCTGGACACAACGAGGCTCCAGCATCCTCTATTCCCGCGGTCAAGGGCCGATTGCGTTGGCTGCCGGTGGCCTCACGATCGCCATCGGTGACGGGTTCAACTCCGACACGGGGCCCAACGCCGGGGAAGTCCGCATCTACGACTGGGATGGCACCTCGTGGACGCAACGCGGCGCCGATCTGAACGGAAGCAACACCAGCGACAGCCTCGGGCACTCCGTGGCGATGTCGGCCGACAGCTCGACGCTCGCCACCGGAGCGAACAACGCGAATGGGTTCATCGGTTACGTCCGGGTGTACGCCGCCGGCTCGGCACCCACCCCGCCGACGACGACAACCATCGCGACAACCACCAGCACGACACCGACCAGCACGACACCGACCAGCACGGTGCCGCCGACGGTGACTCGACCGCCCGGAGCGACGATCGAACCGGCGATCATCACCCCCGGTGCGACGTTCACCGTCGCGGCACCATGCAAAAAAGAGAGGAAAGTCGGGTTCAAGCTCAACGAACAGAGCCGCCTCGCCGACTGCGTCGCCACCACCGCCGCAACCGGCCTCGCTGAGATCACCTTCGACGGGATCGCCACCGCCACCTTCACCGCACCGACCACACCCGGCAACTACACCATCCAAGTCGAACTCGAAGACACCGGAATCAGCTACGTGATCCCATTCACCGTCACCAGCACCGAACTCCCAGCAACCGGCAGCGACACCACCCGAACCGGGGCCGCCCTCGCCATCGCACTCCTCGGAGTCGGTGCACTCGTCACCGCCACCACCCGACGCACCCGACACAGCTGACCAGCGATGCTGGTGGTGGTGGAGACCAAACCCCCACCACCAGCACCGCTCAGCCGTCGACGTCACGCAGTCGCGACCTCCGACACGAACCAGTCGACCAACGCGTTCGTCCGTGGCAGCACATCATCGGCCCATGCCGCAGTGTCAGCCAGCAGTTTCTCGGGGTCCACACCCTGAGCAGCGACCTCGTCGACCCCACCGATCTCGAGCCAGCGAGCGACATGGTCACGGGTCACCTCCGGGTGGAACTGGACGCCCAGGTTCCGCCGCAGGCTGAACGCCTGCACCCCGACCTCGTCCGCCGCCAGGATCCGACCTTCTGCTGGCGGCTCGAACCGGTCGTAGTGCCACTGCATCCACGGTCCGGCGAAATGCGGGACGTCCGGCGACGGCGACAGCGGGTGCCAGCCGATCTGGGGCCGATCGGACTTCACCACCCGACCGCCGTGCGCCGCAGCGAGCGCCTGCGACCCAAAGCAGACGCCGAGCACCGGGACCCCGGCTGCGTCGGCACGACGCAGGAAGTCGAGTTCGT
>CAYMUC010000216.1:0-3439 GCA_964393535.1 uncultured Ilumatobacteraceae bacterium
CTGACCGAGGCGCAGCAGAGGAAGGAAGCGAACCAGGCAGTGGCGGTCTGCCCAAGTGGCGCCATCAGTGTGGTCGAGACCTGACCTTCCCGTTGTGTCAGGGGGTGCCCACAAGTTGATCGCGAAGCGCCACCAGTGGGGCGTCCGGCACGGTGATCAGCCCGCGGGTGGGGCGGTCGAGGTCGTACGACACGAACAGCACGCCGACCACGACCAGCGCAGCGGCCACTGATGAGATGAGGCCGCGACCCACCACCGCCAGGTGAATACCCAATGCCATGAGGGCAGCACAACTGGCGAACAGGATGAGGAGTGCCACCTCGTCGGGCACGCGGTTGTTCAGGCCTGCAGTACGAGCGCCATGGGCATCGTTGGCATCGTTCAGCGCCTCGACGTAGAGCCGGGGAACGTTCTCGCTCGGCTGAGCATCGATGACGGATCCGGCCACGGTCCACAGTTCGGTGAAGAGCTGTGCCAACTCGTCGTCGATGGTTCGGAACTCCCGGGAGCCGGGCTGCACTTCACTGAACCGTACCGATGCCGAGGTGTATCGACCCAGCAGTTCGCGCGACTCGGTGCGTGCTGGTTCGGGCAGCAACTCGGCCCGTAGCACCACGGTTCCAATGGCGTTGGTCTCGTCGACCATGGCGGCTCGGCGATGCTCGTAACGCCCCACCGCCATGCTGAGGCCGAAGGCCAGCAGCAGACCGATCAGGCCGAACAACGCTCCCTGGATCACACCGATGCTGCCATGACGTTCGGGATTGCGTCCCCGCAGCCATGCGCCGACGCGAACTCCAAGACCGATCGAGAGGCCGGCGAGTAGGGCGAGGACCAGGACCAGCGCCGGTGTACCCACGGTGAAGAACAGTGCGATCACCTCTGCATTGTGGCGCATGCCGGAACGGGCTCAGGACGGCACCTTGCCGTCGAACAGATAATTGAATACGCTTCAAATCATGATCAGACGACGTGTTGTCGCAGGTGTGTTGGCTACTGCCTTGGTGGTGGTGGCCTGTTCGTCGGACCCAGGGTCCGATGCCGACGAGACCACCCGCAATGTGTCATTGACCACCGGGCCGGTGAAGGCTCCGGTGACGACCAAGCCATCACCATTCACCACGACCCTGCCGCCCAGTCCCAATCCCTCGAACAGCACGGGCGGTGCCGTGATCACTGCCACCACGACGGCGAGTGACCGCCTTCGAGGGGCATCTGCACAGGGTACGGGCTGCTGGCTCGTCGGTGTTGAGGGCGATCTCAGCCGACCCGGGGTGAGTCTCCCGTACAGCAATCTGCTCCCGGGCCAGTCGGGAGCGGGCGTTGAAGCCGTCACTACATGCGATCCGACTGCCTACGACGCTCGATCCGACGATCGAGTGTTGGTGTTGCCCATCGGTGTTCCGGCGATCAGCAACGTGGCACAGGTAGGAGCCACCATTCTCGATGTGACCAGTGCGCGGCGACGGGCGACCAATGCTGGCTCGGGCGAGTTGAGGGTGGTGATCACCCCACCGACGATCACGGACGGTCTGCGGGCGGCGGGCCTGGGAACCCTCGGCTACGAGTACATCATCCGCCAGGCGACCGGAGACGAGCCGATGGCTGCGCCGGCCCTGTTGACCGGTCAGCAGGTCCGTGGCACGGTCGAACATTCGGGGCGACTGCGGTCGACGCTCGTCGACTCGTGCTTCCTGATGCAGGTACGGGTCACGGAGGATCGTTCGGCACTGTCTCGGAGCGGGGCAGTACGGGCGGCGAGTGACTGGTCCGAACCCCGGGTCGCGTGTGTCGACCCGCCTCGGGACGATGATTTCGTGTTGGTCGCGTTCGGCGACTCGTACGGCTCGGGTGAAGGCAATCCGGGGGTACCGAGAAGCTTTGAAGACTCGGGTTGTTGGTCGTTCTGGGCGTATGACGACCTCTGTGTCAACCAGCGTCCCTTCGAGGACTCGAGTCTGTGGGACTTCCACGAACTGGGCGCGAACGAGTTGGTGTGGGGCACCGCGAACGCCTGCCACCGCTCGTCCGAGTCGGGTATCGCCAAGGCGGTGAGGCAACTCACCGATGAGTGGACCATCCCCCAAGGCTCGTTCTACTTCGGTCACTTTGCGTGCTCGGGCGCCAAGAGCCAGCACATCGTGAACACGTCGTATGCACCCGACTGGACCGACGGCTACCCATGTGCGTGGACGAATCCCGGACAGAGTGGAACGTGCCGTACCATGCCGCCCCAGATCACCCAGGCACGTCGATGGCTCACCACCCACGGCAAGACACCCAGCGATGTCGATGTGGTGGTGGTGTCGATCGGGGGAAACAACGCCGGCTTTGCCGATCTGGTCGCCTCGTGTTTCGTGTTGCTCGACGTGTGCAACGACGAGATCCTCAGCGACCCGTCTCTGCTGAACGACCTCATCCGTGCTGGTGTGGGCATGGTGGCAACTCCTCTGGTGGGTTGGTTCTTTCCCGATGTCATTCCCACCTGGAAACGAGCAGAGCAGATGGCGGCACTGCGAGCGGCACTGCGCAGTGTGGCCACAGCCGCCCGTGCGGCCTTTCCGCGGGCGTCGATCATGTTCACCACCTATACCGACGGCATCAGCGTCGATCGCAGCAATCCTGCAGACCGCGATCGTGACGGTGCGTGTTCCGAAGACGACTTCAGCAGTTCCAGTCCGTACCCCGACGACTGGAACTGGACGATCTCGGCCGAGTCGTCCCTCTGGCTTCAAGGCGTGATGCGCGAGATCAATGGGACCATCAAGAACGAGGTGTCACGTCTGCGTGGTAGTGGACTACCCGTACAGGTGGTCAGCGAACAGACCGACAATCACACGAACAATGGCTTCTGTACGGGTTTGGCCAACAGCAGCATCGTGTTCAGCGACCATGCCGCCATCACTCAGGGTGATGACATCAGCGACATCGCCGACCTGTCCAGTGGTGGCTGGCACCCCACTGATCTGGGGTACCGGTTCTATGGCCAGGCGATCGCTAAGGCGGTCGGCGTCACGCCGAACTTCCTGCGCACCTGGCCCATGTCGGCATCGTGAGGTGGGGCAGGCGCTCTAGGGTGCGCCCATGACGACCGATCGACGCGTGGCCCTGGTGGGCAATGGACGCTTCTACGTGGGGCCTGAACTGTGCCGGCAGTTGGCGGCCCGGGGACACGATCTGGTGGTGGGCGATCCCGACCCGGCGCTGGTCGACGAACTGACACAGGGCGGCGTCACGGTTCAGGCCGTTCCGGGCGTCGTCGATCTTGCCGATCCCGAAGCGTCGGCTCGCTTGGTCTCCGTCGCACTCGATCGCTTTGGCCACATCGACGCCGCCGTGGCCTTTTCGGGGGTGATCGTGACGGGGCGCTTCATGAACTCGACCGTGGACGATCTGCGATCGGTGACACGCAGTTGCCTCGAGGCGCCCTATCACTTTC
>CAYMUC010000217.1:0-3344 GCA_964393535.1 uncultured Ilumatobacteraceae bacterium
CCGACATCAACAACAACTTCACCGAGCTGCACACGCTGCTGAACGAGATCCGCACAGCGCTGGTCAACCTCGGACTAATCAAGGGGGCGGCTTAATATGGCTACAGTAACGGCAGGATATAATTGGGTGAGCGGCGAGGTGGTGACGCCGGCCAAGATGAATTCGGCGGCCACGCCGACGATCAGCAACATCGCCAATGCCGATGTGGCAAGCAATGCGGCGATTGCCGGAACGAAGATTGCGCCAAACTTTGGCTCACAGAATGTGGCGACGACCGGAAACCTGTCCGTGGGCAAGGTAACAACGTCTCAGCATGTCGGGACCGAAAACTTTGGAACCGTGGGTATTAACCTCGTTTATGATTCAAACGATGCGCGTTGGGAATACGTTGGCAATGGTCACGGCTATGCTTTTGGACAGTCCGCCAACAACTTGACCCTGTGGCATGCCCCCAACAATACGTCCGGCGGAAACACGCTGGCAACGCCGGCCACCCGCGTAACGGTTGATACCAGCGGCAACGTCGGGATTGCAACGGCGACAATGAATGAAAGGCTGAACGTCAACGGGTCAATTCATTTGGCCGAAGGTGCGTTCAAGTATTTCACAACCGCCTCTGAGCATCTCGCATTCACAAAAAAAGCAGGTCCCTACCATTTTTACTTTAGGAAAACTGATGACGGAACAGCGGGGGGCGCAAACCCGACCGATATGATGGTTATTAAAAACAGCGGCCAAGTGCGCTTTGTGCCGCTCGCATCCGACCCAGCCGGCGGCGAGACGGGCGATGTCTACTACAACAGCAGCACCAACAAGCTGCGTGTCTACAACGGGGCGTGGATTGATCTGCACTAAGATGAAACAACAACTCGCCGAACTAATCGAAGCCTACGCCGCCGCCCGAGTGAGCAACAACCGGATGCTCATGGAGTATGCGGCGGGGAAGCTGAATGAACTCATGGCGGCTATTGAGGTGGCGGTGCCGAAGGAAATTTTGGAAACAACGAAGGAGAATTAATATGGCCAAGAAAAAACCAGCGCCTAAACCGGCAGCAAAACCGGCTGCCAAGCCGAAGCCAAAGCCCAAAGCTCCCGCCAAAGATAAACCCAAAAAGCCATGGGCCCCGGTTGCTGGCGCCGATTTTTTAGGTAATGCGCCGGGGCGTCCGCGCCCCATCGACCCGCGAAACATCGCTGCCGAAGGTCGCAACCAATCGGCCCGCGACACGGGCAGCGTTTCGGAACAGCTCAAGGACATCTATCCGCAGCTCGCCCGCTACCAGCAGGGGCAGATCCAATACTTAGGCGAAAAGCTAGACAACAAATACACGCGCCAAGCGGTCGGGCAGGTCAATCAGTCTTTCGGTATGGCTGACCGGATGGGCGACATGGGCAACCAAGCCGTAAGCATCGGAGACATCGCCGGCCGGCAAATCTCAAGCCTTGCTCCGCTTGCGCAGCAACAGGCCAACTTCGCCGCAGGCAACATTAATGCTCTCGCCCCGCAGGTAACACAGATCAGCGATGCTTATATGGGGCAGCTTGGTGGGCTCGGGAGCATGCTGGCCAATCAGGCAGCGTCTCAGTTTGCCAATGCGGGGCCGACCGCGCTGGAAAATCAAATTGCCGCGATGGGCTCGGGCGCCATGGGCGTCCGCGCCGATCAGGTGAGCGGGCCGTCTAATATCCGCGAAGTCACTGGCGCTGATGCGCAATTTGTTGCTGGCCCACAAGCGGCAATGGCAAGAAATGTAGCCAATGTCGGGGCAGGACAAGTCGGCGCCGGCGCCCTCGGAAGCACGCTCATGGCGCAGGCGATGGAACGCGCCCAAAGCGGCGGTCGCCTAACGGCGGAAGCCAACCGCGATGCCGTGCAAGCAGCCAGAGCGGGAATGGCGGCACGCGGAATGGCAACAGGCAGTGCCGGCGTGGCGGCCGAATTGCTCAATCGCGACCGCTTTGCCCGCGCCCGCCAAGCCGAAGACAACGCATTTGCCAGCGCCGTGCAGGCAGCCGACTTGGAGCGGCAATTCGGCAACGTGGCCAACACCATGCGGGCCGACCAAGGCAACCAAGAAGTGGCCGCAAGAATGGCGCTCGCCGACCAGGCGGCGCAAAATCAGATGGCCCAGCTTGGATACCAAGGCTCTATCGAGCAGTTCCAGGCGCAAGCAGCACGCAACCAACAGGCCAATCTCGCCAACCAGCAGCGCGACCAAGTGCTCGGCGAGATGGCGATGCGTGCGCAGATGGCCAACCAAGCGGCCAACATGGAGCAGACTGCGCAAAATCGCCAATTTATGCTGAACGCCAACAACGCATTCAATCAGGGCCAGCTCGACCGGCGCACCTTGGCCACCAACATGGCCACTGCTGGCGGCAACTTGTTTGACACGGCCGGACGGCTCGGCATGTCGGGGCGCGAGGTTGCGGGACGGCTTTACGACACGGCCGGACGGGTCGGAATGCTTGGCACAGAATTGATGGGCAACCTCTACCAGACTGGAGCCAACACGCAGATGACCGGACGCCAGATCGGCGGCGCTCTCATGGGCGATGCCGCCCGCATGCGTCAGTCTGGCGCTGGCATGCTGGCCGACCTCGACCCGTATGCGCGGGCCATCAATCCCGGTATGGCGCTCGGACAGACGGCGACCAACATGGGCCTCGGCGTGATCGGCAATAATATGGCAGGCAACCGCGAGCTGATTGCCAACGCAGGCAGCTTTAACACGAACATGCAAAACAACCTATACACAAACTGGATGGACAACAACGCGGCGATCATGGGGGCAAACCAAGCCGCCGCCGGCGCAAATGCCGCCGGTCGCGCCAGCCGCCAAGCGGGCATCATGGGAATGGTCGGCGGGATCGGCGGCGGCGTGGCGGCCGGCGCGGGAATTGCCCTCGGGGGAATAGCTATCTGATGGAGAAACTAGTCAGAGAAACGGCACGCAAGGTGGAGCAGTGGCTTGGCCAGTGCTCCAACCCTGTCGTCCTCTGGAGCGGCGGCAAGGACAGCACGGCGATGCTGCACCTGATCCGCTACGAGGTCGGCGCCAAGCTGCCGGTCATCCAGTGGCGGGAGCCGCGCTTCCGCACTCGGTATGCCTTCAGCGACCGGCTGGCGGCCGAGTGGGACTTGGAGATGTATGACTACGCCCCGAGCGGATACCTGCTCACGGACGGATACGACATCGAGACCGGCCTACCGCGCTTTGACTTCATCAAGCTCTACCAGTTCGGACAAAAGAACCTCGCGCTCTGCCTCGGCACCGAAGAGCCGCAACCCGAAGAGCTGGCCAGCGGGCGCTACCTGTGCGGGCTGGACGCCTTGCAGCGGC
>CAYMUC010000218.1:0-3223 GCA_964393535.1 uncultured Ilumatobacteraceae bacterium
GGTATCGGTGGACGCTGTGGGCAAGGCGCGGGTGAACGGTGCGTTCGTGTACGACCTCCTGCCAGCGACTGTTTCGGTGGCGTCACCGGGCACCAAGACCTTGGGCGACGCCCCGTTCGCTCTTGTGGCGTCATCGGCCACCGCTTTGCAGACCAGTTCGACGACGACCGAAGTGTGCACGATCACGGTGTTGATGGTGACCCTGGTGGGGGCGGGCCGCTGCGACATCGTCGTCAACTCCACCTCCACGGCGCTGTACGGTGCGAGTTCCACCACCGTGTCGTTCATGGTGGTGAGTCCCCCGCCACCCACCACCACCACGACCACCACACCACCACCCACCACCACCACACCACCACCCACCACCACCACGACGCCACCTGCATCGCCGCCACCTGCGTCGCCTTCGCCGGCTCCCGCACCGGCACCGGCACCGGCACCGGCACCGGCACCGGCACCGAGTACCACTGCAGCCCCGACACCTGAACCCGGTGAACCGGTGGTGCAGTCGTTCCGACCGGCAGCAGCCGGTGTGGTCGCCGCACAGGTGCAACTGGAAGCCGGCCCCCTGCAGTTGAACCTGGTGGGTGCCAAAGGGGCGGGTGACGTGGTGGTGACACCCTTCACCGGCAAGCCCGAAGAAACCGGTCGCGGCGTGGTGCTACCCGGCGGTTTCGTGGACATCGAGGCGAACGTGTCGTTCGACATCGCCGAACTGTGCGTGCCGTTCGACCCCCGCGTCATGAGCCAGGCCGGTGCCGACCTGGACGAGTTGAGGCTGTTCCACTTCACCGACCATGCCGAGGACATCACCACGCGTGTCGACGTGGCAGCTGGTCAAGTGTGTGGCCTGACCACCGGGTTCTCGCCGTTCGGGGTGGGCACGCTCGACACCGAACGCGTGGCCGGAACCAACCGCTACGAGACGGCCGTCGAGATGTCGCAACTCGCCTTCACGCCAGGTGTGCCCGTGGTGTTCGTGGCGTCGGGTGAAGGCTTTGCCGACGCCTTGGCCGCCGGTGCCGCTGCCGGCACGATGGGCGGTCCGGTGCTGTTGACGGCCCGCAGTTCGCTGCCCACCGTCGTACGCAGCGAACTGATCCGGCTGCGGCCTCGACAGGTGATCGTGGTGGGTGGCACCGGTGTGGTGTCGACGACCGTGCTGGCGGCCATCGCACGCGCCGTGCCCACGGCCTCGGTCGAGCGACTGGCGGGTGCCGACCGCTACGACACCGCTGCGACGATCGCCCAGTTCGCCCACCCCGGTGGAGCCGACGTGGTGTATCTGGCCACCGGCCGCAGCGCACCCGACGCATTGGCGGGTGGCGCTGCCGCTGTGCGCGACGGCGCACCCGTGCTGCTGGTACCGGGCGCCGCCGGCTACCTGCCTCCGACGGTGACCGCAGCGCTCGCTCAGTTGGCGCCGCGCCAGGTGGTGGTGCTGGGTGGGCGTTCGGCCATCGACGCTGGCACGCTGACCGCCGTCGAGCGACTGCTGCCTGGCGTCACCGTGCGACGACTCGCCGGCGACAACCGCTACGAGACCGCCGCACGGGCCGTGGCCTCGTTCACCAGTGCCAGCCATGTATACGTCGCCATCGGCACACAGTTCCCCGACGCACTGGCCGCCACCGCCATCGCCGGCTTCCAAGGCGTGCCGGTGCTGCTGGTCGACCCATCGGGTGTGCCGGGCTCCACTGCCGAGGTGCTGCGCCGGTTGGCTCCGGAACGCATCGTGGTATTGGGTGGTGTGGCGGCGATCAGTCGCGGCGTCGAGTCGCGTCTTGCCGGCTACCTGCCGACTTGACGGCTACACCCACCTGACGTCGGCGCCCAGCCGCTGGTACAACAGTCCGGCGCGCCGATCTCTGGTCAGCAACGACGCTCCGTGTGCCACCGTCGTCAGGGCGATCAGGGCGTCGTAGACAGCACCCCCCACCACCCGCGCCGAGGCGATCTGCTCTAAGGCCGCCACCAGCTCATCGGCCGCCAACGTCAACAGGTGACCGCGATACGAGTCGACGCCGAGGTGGGCCTGCGCAGGGTCGACCGTGTACGGCGCCGGAAGGCGTGTGAGTACGGCATAGGTCTCGACCAGAGCATGTCCTACCGAAGCGTCGACCTGCTGAGCGGCGACGAATGCGAGATCGTGCGCCTCGTGATCACTCACGATCGCCGGCACCAACACACTGGAATCGGCGACGATCACCGCCGTACCGAACGCAGAACTTCGTCGACCACCTCATCGGTGAGAGGTGGCAGGGCTTGGTCGGCGACGATCACCGACCGCCCACCGCGATGCACCACATGCTTGGCCACGACCGGCGGCGATACGACCACCTGACCGTCGACCAACTCAACCTCGACCTCACCACCGCGCCCTATCCCCAACGCCTCGCGGAAGGGCTTGGGGATCACCAATCGACCTGCCATGTCAATGGTTGTGCGCATGGTATGAACGTACCATCGCCACAGCGGATGGCAGCATGGCGCCGTGCCAGCCCCGCCGAGCCACCATCACTTCGATCGCGTGATCATGGTGGACTGGAGTGCGAACTCGTCGCCGAAGCGTGGACGTGACTCGATCTGGATCGCATCGGGCACACCGTCGCAGGGTGTGGAGCACGTGGTGAATCCACCCACCCGCGCCCAGGCCTTCGCGTGGCTGATCGAGGCGCTGACGGCGAGCCGACACGAGCGGGTCTTGGCCGGCTTCGACTTCTCCTTCGGCTATCCCGCCGGCTTCGCCACGGCCCTGACCGGACAGTCCGACGCCACGTGGGTCGATGTGTGGCGTTGGATGGCCGAGCACCTCCACGACGACGATCGCAACGACAACAACCGCTTCGAGGTGATGGCCACGGTCAATGCCCGCCTGAGGTCGTCGCTCGGCAACGCGCCGTTCTGGGGCTACCCCGGTCGTGAGCGCAACGATGCATTGCCTCGAAAGCGACCGACGACGTATGCGCCGTTCGCCGAGTTCCGCCTCACCGAGCAGCGCGTACGCGCCGCTGGACACCGGCCCTTCAGCGCGTGGCAACTCGCCTACAACGGCAGTGTGGGCAGCCAGATGCTGTTGGGCATGCGCACCCTGCACCGCCTGAGGCGACACCCCACGTTGGGCGAACGGCTCCGAGTGTGGCCGTTCGAGACCGGGCTCGGGCCGGCGTCGTGCACGCTGTCGGCCGGCGAGGTGCTCGTGGCCGAGGTGTGGCCGAGCCTG
>CAYMUC010000219.1:0-308 GCA_964393535.1 uncultured Ilumatobacteraceae bacterium
GGTTGGGGGTCTGACGGGTGGGTGGCGAGAGGGTGCACGGTGATGTCCAGCCACGGGAAAAACGGCAGCGATCGCAGCAGGCCATCGAGCTCGCTGGCGTCGGCGGCGCTCCAGATGCCCCAGTTCGCCCACCGGCCGGGAACTCTCCAGAGCCGACAGAGGAAACCATGGGCAGCGAGTTCGGCTGCCCGCTGTCGTTCGGCCACGACGAGTTCGTCGCGCATCGAGACCGGATTGTCCGCCGGCCAGTTCACCTCGATGTGCACGAGGAACTCCATCAACTCCCCCTGATGTGTTCGAGCATGGCA
>CAYMUC010000219.1:318-3196 GCA_964393535.1 uncultured Ilumatobacteraceae bacterium
CGGCGCCTCGAGAGCGGCACGTGCAGCCTGTTCGACGTCGGTTCGCACCTCGTGCCACAGGGCGCTCAGGTGTGCGTCGTCGACGGTTCCCTCGCTGACGAGTCGGCGTGCCGCAAGATCGATCGGATCTCGGCCGAGCCATTCGTCGAGTTCACCCTCCGGGCGGTAGGTCGCAGCGTCTGAGCGCGAGTGGCCCGAGTAGCGGTAGGTCTTCATCTCGAGCAAGGTGGGGCCGTCGCCGGATCGTGCGCGCTCCACCGCCACGGACATCGCATCGATCACGTCGTCGATGCGCTGTCCGTCCACGATGGAGGCGGGCATGGCGTAGCTCGCAGCGCGAACTGCGAGGTCGCTCACCGGTGTCGTGCGAGCCAGGGGGCTGTACTCCCCGTACAGGTTGTTCTCGCACACGAACACCACAGGCAGACGGCGGATCGCCGCCAGGTTGAGGGACTCGTGGAAGGCCCCGATGTTGGTGGACCCGTCTCCGAACACGGCCACGGCCACCTGGTCGGTCTGTTTCACCTGTGCGGCCAGGGCGGCACCGCAGGCGACAGGAAGGCCGGCACCTACGATTGCGAAGGTGGGCATGAGCCCCACGCTGGCAGCGACCAGATGCATGGAACCCCCAACGCCTCCGGCGCTTCCAATGGAGCGGCCGCAAAGTTCGGCGAGCACGGCGGTCGGTGATGATCCGAGGGCCAGGGCGTGGCCATGCCCGCGGTAGGTACAGGTGACCGTGTCATCGAGCCGCGTCGTGGCTGCTACTCCAACGGCAACTGCTTCCTGTCCGTTGCAGAGGTGCGTACTGCCTCGGATGTGGCCGTCGTTGTACAGCCGTTGCACCGTCTCCTCCACGACACGGATCTCGATGAGTCGTTCCAGACGTGCGGTCGGGTGGGCCAAGGCAAGCCGGCGTTGCTGAGGAGTGTCTTTGTCGCTCATGATGCTGACTCCCACCACTGCGGAGCCGGCTTTCCCGTGCTCACCAGATGGTCGATATGGGCGGAGATGGTGGCTGGATCGGGGTAGTAGCGGGCCTCGAGGGCGCCGCTGTAGGGGATCGGCGCGTCTGGAAGCGTGAGCCGTTGCGGTGCGGCCACCAGAGTTTGAAAGCCTGTGGTGACCACTCGCGACACGACGTCCCCGCCCCAGCCGGCGCCGCGTGTCGACTCCTCAACGGTCATCACCCGACCTGTCCGCTCGACAGACGACCGTACGGTGACGTCGTCCCATGGCGAGAGCGTGAGGAGGTCGATCACCTCGACGTCTGCGTCGGTCAACTCGGCAGCCTTCAGGACCAGAGGTACGAAGCCTCCTGCGGTGATGACCGTGACATCCGAACCCCTCCTCACGACCTCGGCTGTCCCGAGTGGGATTCGCGTCGTCGGGTCGAGATCGGCTTCCATCCGCTCGCCGTACAGCGCCCGTGGCTCGAGGACGACGACCGGGTCGGGGGACTCGATGGCGCTGCGCAGCAGACCGTACGCACTGCGAGGCCCACTTGCGATACACACCGTGAGCCCTGGTACTCCCCTGAACCAGTGGTCGAGGACCTGGGAGTGTTGGCAGCCGAAACCTTGGCCACCACCCACCGAAGCCCGAACGACGAGCGGCACCGTCCAGGTTCCACGCGACAGGTACCGCATCGTGGCGGCCTCTGTCGTGAGTTGGTCCAGGGCCACGCCGATGAACTCGACGAACATCATCTCGACGACGGGTCGAAGACCACGTGCAGCGGCACCGACGCCAGCACCGAGGAATCCCATCTCCGAGATCGGTGTGTCGATGACCCGGTTCGGTCCGTAGCGCTCCAGGAGACCTTCCGTGCACTTGAAGGCTCCGCCGGCAGCGCCGATGTCTTCACCCAGGAGTATCACCGACGGGTCCTCTGCCATGGCGTGATCGAGCGCTGCGAGCACGGCCTGGCGCATGCGGATCTTTGCCACTCGAACCTCCCACGTAGGTGGGTGATCATAAGGGCCAGATCTGCAGTGTGTCAAACGTTTGATCGAGGCATGACCGCACCAGTCGAGTCGCGCACGATCACGCGGGGTGCATCGCGCACCACCAGACTCCGCTCGGCCCCACCACTGGCCAGTTCCACCAGAAGATCCACCGCCTCGTGTGCCATCTGATCCACGGGAAGTGACACCGTGGTCAGGGCGGGGGACAGGTAGTCGGCGAGATCACTGTCGTGAAGCGCGATGACGGAGATGTCGCGCGGCACGTCGGCGCCATGATCCCGAGCTCCTCGCAGCACCCCCATACCCATGAGGAACGTCGAGGCGTAGACGGCGGTCACGTCGGGCCGTTGCTCCAGGATGCTGCGCACTGCCATCCGACCGGCGCTTGCGTCGAGCGTCTCGACCTCATAGACCTCGGCGCCGATGGACAGACTTTCGGCGGTGGCCACGAAGCCATCTCGTCGTCGACGAGAGGTGTCGATGGCTGCGGGGCCGAAGACGCCGATGATGTTCTCGTGACCGAGTTCGTGGAGGTGCCGAACTGCAACGGCGCTTCCCTCGGCGTCGTCCACGATAACGCTGGGCTTGATGCCCCGAACTCGACGATTGATCATGACCACGGGACAGACACCCGCTTGGACGAAGTCTCGCAGTGATGCGTCGCTCAGTTGGCCACTCGCGACCAGAAGCCCATCCACACGTCCTTCCTTGAGAAGTGGAGTCAGTTGCTCGTCGGAACGACCGTCCACGTAGGCCCCGAAGACGAAGCCGTAGCCGCGCTCCTGCGCTCTGAAGGCCGCGGCCCGAGCGATATCGGCGTACATCGGATTGGTGAGATTGGGTAACTGCAGGCCGAGGGTGAACGTACGGGCCATGCGAAGGCCGCGAGCCATGACGCTTGGCGCGTAGCC
>CAYMUC010000220.1:0-3140 GCA_964393535.1 uncultured Ilumatobacteraceae bacterium
TTGTCGTGGTCGTGGTTGGAGCCAACGTTGTCGTGGTCGTGGTTGGAGCCAACGTCGTGGTTGGAGCCAACGTCGTGGTCGTCGTAGTCGGAGCCACGTCGATGCGGTACACGTGCACCCCGGTACCTCCCCGGAACGTGTCGGTGAACCGCCCACCGGTCACTGGTACCGAACGCCCCTCATCGAGTGCCACGGCAGTGGCGCCGTCGATGCCGTTCAGGGTGAAGGTCACCTGCTGATCAGTGTGCTGCGCCGTAGCGGCGAACACATAGAAGCTGCCCTGGTGATACTTGGCCATCACGTTCACCGTGCCGGTGGCCGTCACGAAGCCCTCAGCGAAAGGAGCGTTGATCACCGGCGCCAGGCGATGCACCCGCTCGTTCACCTGCTTCACCGCGGCGGCCATGGTGGCGTACGCAGGAGTGATCAGCACGCGCTGGCTGGGAGGTTGGCTGGGGTCCTGCTCGTAGAAGTTGTGGTTGAAGTACTCGATACCACGCGCCCCACCGATGATCGCCTGCCACACCTCGGCCTGTACCTGGGCGGGAGTCGGGCTACGTCGATTCCCCCATGTCTCGGGGAAGATGTACGACGTCTCGATGAACACCCACACCGGCTGCGAGCGATCCGCCAGGGTACGGGTGTTGCGGGTTGCACGGTAGATGTCCCACACCTCACCAGGCGTCCACGGATCCGACACCGGGTAGTAGTCGAACGACGTGATGTCGCCGGCGCGTGCGAAAGTCCGCAGGTCGCTCAGGGTGTGAGGCGACCCGTATCCGGGCAGAGCCACCGGCTTGGTGTACTGGTTGAACACTGGGCGCGTGGGGTCACGCCGGGCCAGTTCATCGCTCATGGCCGCCACCGAACTGGCGTAGGTGTGGCTGCCGGGAACGCCAGCACACAATGCCGCCAGCCACGACGGCAGTCCCTGGTTGCACACGTAGATGCCGTCGGGTTCGTCGGCAAAATGCCGGGCGGCGAACACGCTGCCGGGGTCGGTGGTCGGCCCGGTCGGTCCCCCCACCACGTACATGCCGGCGTTCCTGATGGCATCCAGCATGGGCGTGGTGACGCCGTTGTACAGGCTCACGAACGTGTTGATCCCCAGGTCCTTGTACTGCTGGATCCACGACAGTTCGGCAAGGGTTTCGTTCCACACCCCCACCGGGAAGAACCCGGGGTCGGTGGGCAACGAGTTCGCCCATCGTGCGAAATAGTCGGGCCCACCATCGATGGGAACGAGCGTGACCCCCGTGGGGACGCTGACGGCGTCCACCGCTGGGGTCTCGGATACTTCGGCCGCCCCCACAGCGGCCAGCGACACCGCCACCGAAGCACCGAGTGCAGCGAGTGGTCGACGTCGTCGAGAACGTGGGGCAGGGGGCTGCGCAGCACCCGAAGGCGCAGGCGTGATCACGGGCATGGGAGCTCCAGTTGGTCATCGCCGCCATCGGTTGTGGTCGCCCGTACGGTCAGGTACGAACGGCCCGAGCGTACCCCTGCCTCACGGCCCCTGTCCGGTCACCCCTTGGACCTTGCGTCATGAGGGTCCTTCGACTCGTCGCCCGCGGAGCGTTGGTGGGAATGGCGGTGGTGACGAGTTGCTCGGGTGGCCGCACCGGTGCTGAGCAGGACAGCGATGACGGGCTCGCCGCGGCAGCGGTGTCATCCCCATGCGGCGGTGGTGACCTACAACCCCTGTCGGAGACCGCCACGGCGGTCATGCGAGAGGGCTTCGAGTCCTGGCCACTCCCACCTGTGTACGTCAGCGAACTCGACCTCGACGACGATGCCGTGGCGTGCTTCGACGGGGTCGCGGTACTGGTACACCGTGACTACGCACAGGATCGGGTGATCGTGGCGCACGAGTACTGCCATGCGGTGGCGTCGCTGAAGGATCTCCGGGCTCCAGAGGGCTTTCCACTCCCCGAGCCTCGTACGGCTCAGGCCAGAGCCCTCGAGTCGCACATCTGGAAACAGGAGATCTGGGCGGTGTCGTGTTCCACGGCCGTCACCGGGGAGCGCGACTGGTCGTGGGGTCACCTCGTCGACGACAGCACCGAGGAAGCGCAGCGATGGGCAGGGACGTACATCGCCGCGGGTCCCACTTCTGATGTGACCGTCCCGAGGGACTGGACGATCCCGGTACCCGTCCCTCAGCGCCCCTGATCGCGAATCTTGCGATCCATGTTCTCGTGGTAGTGCCCGATCTTGCACTCACGGTTGGACAGGATGTGCTGCTTGTAGGCACTGGACTTCTTGGTCCGCTCCAACTGCTCGTAGATGGAGATGTCTTCGCCTACCACGCCTTTGAGGCCCTGCCAGTGCGCCATGGTCTTGGCGAAGTACTTCTGGTACTCAGGATCATCGTGATCACCCGGGTAGATGAGTTGCCACGTGAGGAAACGGGTGCGATCGACGCCGATGGGGATCGGATTGAAGATCTGGATGTGTTCGGGATTGCAGTTGAAGACCGTGTTGGGGAACACCACGTAGTGGCAGATCGCGTACTTGTGGTGATCCCAGTCCTCGGCCAGCAGATCGCGGGTGTCGGGTCGCGGTACGAAGCACATGTAGTTGTCGCCCAGGATGTGGAACGACGTGTCGCGATTCGACTTCGTGAACTCAGGGGTCACATGGTGCAGAGCCGTCACATGGTACGTCTCGTTGAATCCGTCGACGATGGCCTTGTAGCTCACCGGCACATCCCATTCGAGTACCTCGTAGAGGATCATGTCCTCCATCTTGAAGCGACCCAGATCGGCCATGATCTCGGGCCCGATGGCATCGGTGAGCGACGGTGCCTTGTCCGGGCCGGCCAGGTTGATCCACACCAGGCCGCCCCATTCGTCGGCGGCGACCGCCGGTGAGCGTGCACCGGCGAGATGAACGGGGTCGAAGTCCTCGCGCTCGGGTACGCCCACCAACTTGCCCGTGGTGTCGTACACCCATCCGTGATACGGGCAACTGAAGCGCTTTGCCCCACAACCCGACAGTTCGCTCACGATGGCGGGGCCGCGGTGGAGACACACGTTGTGGAACGCCGCCAGCGACCCATCGGGCTGGCGGGTGATCACGACCGTCTCGCCGTGACCCTCGAAGCTGATCCAGTCGCCCGGGTTCTTCACCTGGCTGGA
>CAYMUC010000221.1:0-808 GCA_964393535.1 uncultured Ilumatobacteraceae bacterium
GTGGCCACCGGTGTGTTCACCAACGCCGGCAGTGCTGGCGGTAGCACGACGGGTGTCGTGGTGGTGGTGGTGGTGGTCGTCGTGGTGGCGAAGGCAGTGTCGAATCCGGTGACATTGGCGGGGCTGGGAGAACTGAAGGTGTTTCCCCTGCCGAGAGCACCAAAGACGTTGAATCCCCAACACTTGACGGCATCGCCGGCGATCGCGCATGAGTGGTACTCGCCTGCACTGATGGTAAGGCTGCCGCTACCGAGCCCTGTGACGCTGCCGGGTGTGGCCGACCCGAACATTCCAGCGTTCCAACCCAATTGGCCATCGCTGTTGTATCCCCAGCACTTGGCGGCACCATCCATGACGGCGCAGGTGTGATTTCCCCCGGCACTGATGGCGGTGACGTTGCTGGTGAGGCCGTCCACTTGGACGGGGATGTTCGAGTCGGTGGTGGTCCCGTTGCCGAGGTGGCCCCAGTTGTTGTATCCCCAGCACTTGGCCGCACCACCGACGATGGCACACGAGTGAATTGCTCCGGCGCTGATGGCGGTGACGCCGGTGGTGAGGCCGGTTACCTGGACGGGGGTGTGCGAGTCGTTGTTGGTGCCGTTGCCAAGTTGACCGACGTTGTTGTATCCCCAGCATTTGGCGGCGCCGCCGGCGATCGCGCATGAGTGGAAGAGATAGGCATCGATGGCTGTGACGCCGGTGTTGAGGCCGGCCACTTGGACGGGGATGTTCGCGTTGTTGTTGGTCCCGTTGCCGAGCCGACCATCGCTGTTGTTCCCCCAGCATTTGGCGGCGCCGCCGACGATGG
>CAYMUC010000221.1:908-3129 GCA_964393535.1 uncultured Ilumatobacteraceae bacterium
CGCAGGTGTGTTCCCGCCCGGCACTGATGGCGGTGACGCCGGTGGTGAGGCCGTCTACTTGGACGGGGGTGGTCGCGTTGTTGTTGGTGCCGTCACCGAGCCGACCATCGCTGTTGTTCCCCCAGCATTTGGCGGCGCCGTCGATGACGGCGCAGGTGTGTTCCCGCCCGGCACTGATGGCGGTGACGCCGGTGGTGAGGCCGTCCACTTGGACGGGGGTGGTCGCGTTGTTGTTGGTGCCGTCACCGAGTTGACCCGCGTTGTTGTATCCCCAGCACTTGGCGGCGCCATCGATGACGGCGCAGGTATGGAACTCGCCAGCGGACAGGAGAGGTTGAAGGGTGCTGGACGGGTTCTCGTTACCGTTGGCCGAGACCAGTGTGGTGCTGAGAGCGGCGAACGCGGCGATGGCGAAGATGACGGGCAGCAACACGAGCAGGCGGAGTGATCGACCACGGGTCGCGAGGGTTGTGAGGGACACGGTGATCCTTTCGAGACGACGCCGATCACCATGGCAGTCGGCCGGGGCGGCAACGGCCGAAGTTGCGACGCTTTGACCACGCGCGGAAAGAATTGACCACGTGCGGGCACCCGCAAGGCGGGCAATCAGAACAATGTTCTTGATCCCGCCCGACGACCGGAATGGTGATCGTCACAGAGCCATTGAACAGGCGCGACCTGACGCGCGCTCGAGACAGAGCAGTGGCCTTCTCATCCGCAGCGCGCACGTTCGAGTCGCGCCGGGGACGCCCAGGAGAACTGCCATGAAGCTGTTGTGGCCTCGAGCTGGCGGCGCCGCTCCCCCGGCGCATCAGGAGAGGGCGTCGGCCACCTCGTCGGCGGCGCGTAGTCCGCTCAGATAGGCCCCGTGCACCGTGCCGAAGAAATCGCGTGACGTGTGCTCACCGGCGAAGTGCACCCGGCCGTGTGGTGCTGCCAAGGAGTCGAAGTGGGTCATGTCCGTGGTGACGGATGGGAACGAGTACGCCCCCCGTGTGAAGGGATCGGTACCCCACGAGCTGCGTCGCATGGCCTTGGGTCGTGGTAGGTCGGGACCGTAGATGTCGGTGAGGTGCTGCATCACCAGATCGATCATCTCGTCGTCGCTGCGGTCTTCGCTCGCCCGTGCCTCATCGGCGTAGGCGAACGTGATCAATGCGGCACTCCCGGGTGCGATCGTCTCACCGTTCACGAAGTAGGTGAACAGGTCGCTGCGCTCTGCGGTGTAAGCGATCACGTCGGTGTCGTCCCAGAAGGGTTCGTCCCATACGAAGAGGAACTTGTCGACGCGATTGAAGCCGACGCCCTCGATAGCCGCCTGCCGAGCGGGGGCGAGCGGTGGCTCGAAGGCGATCGCCCTTGCCTTCAGTACGCCCAGTGGAACAGTCACCACGACGGCATTGGCGGTGAACTCGGAGGGGTTGCTCACTACGGACACCGCACTCCCGGCGTCGACGATGCGCGTGATGGGGGTGTCGAGCCGGATGTCGAGTCCTCGGGCGAGGTGCGTGGCCAGTCGGTCGTAGCCGTCGGTCATCATCGCTTCGAGCCCACCGAACTCGTCGCCCTCGTCGTAGAGCGCGGACGACACTTGGTCGAGATCGCCCAGGTCGAACGTCAAGAAGGTCGACAGAAACAAGGCGTTCAGCGGATCGTTTCTGTAGCCGGGCCAGTGGGTGTCGAGCACCTCGGCAACACTTATTCCCGGTGCGCCCTGATCGGACATCGTGGCGAGGAGGTCGTCGAAGGTGTCCCTGGCGGCGAGGTACTCGCTGGTGGACCATCGGCGCCCGCCGACGCGGTAGGCCGCCACCACATCCTCGTCGAGTTCGATGGTCGGGGCGCCGGCAGCCTCAGCGAGGGCTGTGATCGGGTTTCCCGTGGTGCCGTGGATCCAACTCGCTCCCATGTCGAAGGGCACGCCGAGGGACCGATCGGTACGCAGGCGACCTCCGATGCGTGAGGATGCCTCGAGCACAACCACCCGCAGGCCGCGGTCGGCGAAGGCACGCGCTGCGGCCAGTCCGGCGATGCCAGCCCCCACCACGATCACGTCCACAGCGTCGGTGTCAGCGACCCCGGAGCCCTGTGCAACCGGGGCAGTCACGGCGTTGGACGTGGCATCGTCGTTCGAGCAGCCACTGGCGAGAGCAGCGGCTCCGACCGCGCTCAACTGAAGGAACTGACGCCTACTGAGACCAGGAGAGAGCTTGTCGCCCAA
>CAYMUC010000222.1:0-3088 GCA_964393535.1 uncultured Ilumatobacteraceae bacterium
GCCTTCGCAGAAGAGCGGTTTGAACTTCAGTTGTTCACCGGGTCCACCTTCAATCTGCCCGGCGCGACAGCATATGCCGGAATCACCCGCAGCGCCGGCGACGACCGGCAGCGCTTTGAAAAGGGGACGCAGAGTTTTCCCCTTGCAGGCCTGAGTTTAGGCTACCGCCTCGCGGCCAGAAAGAACTTCGAGCTCTGGTCCTATGGCGAAATGACGATTCTGCCCACGGACCGTTCGGTTGCTTCCGTCGATTTTGGCGGCGCCACCGATGAAGCCAAGACCAATCGTCGCTACTCTAGCGTCGGAGGGGGACTGCAGATTTCCTTCAAAAATCAGTACCGGGTGGTCCCCTACCTGGATCTTGGGGCCGTCAATCTTCACCACGCCTTCGACCTCAGTCGCCGCTCCACTGGCGTCGTGAATAACGGTCTCTGCGCGACTTACATCCGGGCGAGTGGTACCTGCGAGTATCCGCCGATCGGGATTCGCCAGAACATTATCGCCCCCCATTTGGGTGGTGGGGTTCGTATCAATCTCGGGGACAGCAAGAAGTGGATGATGCGGGTTTCCTACGATGCCTTCCTCGCCACATCGTCCATCTTCTACCAGGTCCCGGCCCTCGGTTCGACTCCAGCATTCACGTCCCGCCGTGCGTTTGACCGCTTGACGATTGGATTCGCACGACGTTTTTAGGGAAATGTCATGCGCTACTGGCACTTGTTCCTGGCGGCCGCTTTGGCGGCCGCCCCCGGGCGCGTTCTGCCTGGCGTAGTCTCGTCCGTCGATACCGCCCATGTGGTTTCTGTTCCGGTCTACATTCAACAGCCTTTCGGCAGACCAACCCCTCGCGTCGAGCTTTGGGTAGATGGGGCAAAGGTCCCAACCGTCTCGGCGGTACCCGCCGATCTCGGTATCGACAAAAAGCCGCTTCTGATTGCCTTGGATATCAGTCGCAGCATGTTAACACGAGATACTTTCGCCACCTCGACCGCTCTGGCGGCGATGCTTGTCTCTCGCCTTCCCGAACACAACGACACCTGTCTGATTACAATCGGCAAGTCTCCTGACATCGCGTCAGAATGTGTAAGCGACAAGCGAAAAGCGCTTAGCTTCTTGCAGACCGTACAACCGACCGCCGAACTCACACTGCTGCGCGATGGTTTGATGAAGTCTCTCTCGATCTCACCACGCTCCGGTGGCGTCTTGGTTGTCCTGACAGATGGCAATGACGAAGGGAGCGCCGCAACGATCGCAGACATTTCTCATGCGGCCCGACTGTCTAGTGTGGCCATCTTCTTCGCGATCTTTGACGAGAGCGCGCGGACTCCAAACTTGCGCCGGTTAGCTGCGGCCATCGGCGCTGAGATCACATTGGTCCGGCCGGGGGCCGCTGGCCGGGAAGGCGTCGCCCCGATACTGACACCACTTGCCGACGGCTACAGCGTATCTGCGAGGGTTCCGCGCTTGCTCCCCGGGCCGCACTGGGTCACGGTCGAGATTGACGGGATTACAGATGGGCCCCGTTCACAAATCATCTACATTCCCCCTTCCGGCTCTCAATGGGCAATTGGCGGGCTCACCCTTGCGGCGCTGCTAACGCTCGGCGCCTGGGCAGCACACCGTCTGCGCCGTACCCCCTCAGGAAAGAGTTCGGCGCTGGTAGCGAGCCGCTCGCCAGTCGCCTGGCTGCATATTGCCGCAAAGGGAGCCGCTGCGCGGGCACCTCTGTACAGGAAGGTCTACCGACTGCATCGCTCCGAACCGCAGTTTGAGCGGTACCTTCGCACCGCTCCCGAACAAGTCGACGCGGAATTGTATTGTCTGAAATCCGGCCACTGGGCGGTTCGAAATAAAGGTGCGAATGACTCGATTTCCGTGAATGGATTTCCCGTCCCGACGGGAAGATCAGTCACTTTGAATCCGAAAGATCAGCTACGGACAGGAGAATGCGTTCTGTCTATTGAAACGGCCGAAGGGGGTGACTCCTCCCGGCCCAAAACCAACCCCTTGCGGCAAATCAGTTAAGGAATACGAAAAGAGGAACAAATGGCAAACGAAAAAGGCTGGTTCAAAGACAAAGGCGCCCGGCGCTCGGAGATGTCGTCGAGCGGCGTACTTGGCCTCGGGGTGTCCGATCTATCAAGGGAGCCTGCTACCTGGATCCAGGGCGCATCCGGAGGGTTGGCTGAATCCGGCCCCGCAACCACAATCCCCATGCAGTCCCGAGACCTATTCGGTCTCCTGATTTTGCTCAATGGACCGCACCGGCACGAGGTCTACAAGATTGACCAGCGAAACGTCAGTCTTGGCCGGCTTGATGCCGACATTCTTGTCGACGATGAATCCGTTAGCCGCAAGCACGCGGTTGTCACCGTCTCGGGCAACGACGAATCGGACGCATGCTTCAAGATTCTCGACCGGGATGAAAACGGGCTTCCGACGAAGTCCGGCGTGTGCATCAACGGGCGCTTTGAGACCAGTGCCAACTTGCGGGACCGGGATCGAGTCCGGCTCGGTAACTCCGACTTTCTATTTGTTCAACTCTGGCCGGGGTTATAGCAAATGTTTGGCCGCCACGCCCATCGGCACACTTCCTCAGCCTGGGCCACCAGCGTAAGAGGACCGCGCACCGAAAACCAAGACAACTACGGAATCTTTGACTCGTCGAACCCTCAGATTCCTTGGCGGGAACGCGGCTGCCTGTACGTTGTCGCCGATGGGGTTGGCGGACTGCAAGGAGGCGCACTCGCATCGCATGTGGCAGTGGAGGCCTTGCAACAGGCCTACTTTTCGTCGAATGAGCCCGACCCGGGAAAAGCGCTTGTCCATGCATTCGCGCAGGCGCACCGAAGTATCCGGTCCACCACATTCGGTCACGCCAACTCAGGTTCTACTGTAGTTGCATTAGTTCTACGGAACGGAACCGCCTGCTACGCCCATGTCGGGGACAGCCGCCTCTACATGAGAAACAAGGACGGCGTGGTCCGGCTGACCGTAGATCATCTTGCCGGACTTCGCGGTGACGCAAGTCTTACCGATGACGTCGTCAAACGATCCGCGGTTGGGCACGTTCTCTCGAGGGCCATTG
>CAYMUC010000223.1:0-3054 GCA_964393535.1 uncultured Ilumatobacteraceae bacterium
TTGGCGCGTTCGCAGGAGACTCGTGCGGCGACCACCGTTGGTGGTGCTGGTGGCGAGTTCGCGCCCCCGGCGTGGCTGGTGGAGGACTTCGTTGCGCTCGCGCGTGCGGGTCGCATCACCGCTGACCTGGCGAACCGTGCTCACCTGCCGGAGGGCATCAGCTCGGTGAACCTGCCGAAGGTCACCGCTAACACCGACCCGGCTGTTGTGCAGACGCAGAACACCACCATCACGGAGGCGTCGTTCACGACCACTTCGGTGTCGTCGGGCATCACCGAGATTTCGGGCAAGCAGACCGTTTCGCTGGCGCTCCTGCGTCAGTCGGGTGTGCCGATCGACCAGGTGATCCTGTCCGACCTGGCGCAGGGTTACGCGGTGGCCCTCGACCAGCAGGTCATCAACGGTTCGGCGGCCAACGGTCAGCTGCGTGGTCTGATCACTGCGGGCACGACGGTCACCTACACGTCGGCGGCTCCGGCTGTGGTGTCGACGACTGCGGCGAACTCGTTCTACAACAAGATTCTGTCGGCGCAGTCGACGATGAACTCGACCCGGTACCTGCCGGCCGACGCCATCGTGATGCACCCGCGTCGTTGGTCGTGGGTGTTGTCGGCCCTTGACGGCAACTCGCGTCCGCTGGTCACGCCGAACGGCAACGCCTACAACCAGGTTGCGGCCGCTGGTCAGCCCGTGGCGGAGGGCTTCGCCGGGGAGATGTTGGGCCTGCCGGTCTACGTCGACCCGAACATCCCCACCAACCTCGGCGCGGCGACGAACCAGGACGTTGTGTTCGTCCTGCGCACGTCGGACCTGTGGCTGTGGGAGTCGGCTGTTGAGACGGCCAGTTTCGACGCGACCCTGGCGGCTCAGAACTCGATTCTGTTCCGCGTGCTCGGGTTCGCGGCGTTCATCCCGCACCGCCACCAGGCGAGCGTGCAGGTGATCTCGGGTACCGGTTTGGTCGCTCCGAGCTTCGCCTAGCAATACCCCTGCGGGGGCGTGTGTCCACGACGCGCCCCCGCAGGCACCTTCCGTGGAGTCGTGGAGTCGTGGAGGAATCGTGAAGTCTGCTGACCGTGTGACGTTTGCCTGGATTGACGACGTCCCTGGTGGAGTTGTTTCGAGCTCGAGCGGGTCGCCTTGATGGGTTGGTTCGCATTGAGGGTGGCCTGCTGTCTCGGCAGCGCAACGAAGTGGTGAAGACGTTCTTGGATCACACGTCGGCGGCGTGGCTGCTGATGGTGGATTCAGACGAGCGGATCACTGTGGAAGCGTTCGACAAGTTGGTTGCCGCGGCGCACGAGAAGGATCGTCCGGTAGTGGCGGGTTTGTACTTCGGCACGTTGCCGAACCCGCAGGGGTTGTTGCCGACTCCGATCCCACACTTCTACCGGCGTGCCGACGACGGGGTGATGGTGAAGCCAGTCATCGACTACCCGCACGATTCGCTGATTGAGATTGACGCGGCCGGCACGGGCTGTCTGTTGGTGCATCGCAGCGTGCTTGAGGCGATTCGGGAGAATGCGGATTCGTCTGAGGGGGATGCGTGGTGTTGGTTCCGCGACCTGCCCTTTGAGGGGAATTGGTTGGGGGAGGACTTGTACTTCTGTCGGCGGGTGCGCGCGTTGGGGTTCCCGATTCACGGCCACACCGGGGCGATTCTGGCGCATCGTCGCCGGTACTGGTTGGACGAGCGTCAGCATGAGGCGGCGCGACAGGTGAGGGGTGGTTCTGATGCGTGATGAGCAGACGGAGAAGTTGGGTCGTGAGATTGCGGCTGAGGCTCGCAGGGCGGCGGCTGAGGCTGAGCTGGTGGTTCGTGGTGACGAGCGGGGTTATGTGAAGCGGGAGGGTGACGGTGGCGATCACTGATGGTCTGATCACCCTCGATGATGCGCGTGCGTCGTTGGGGTGGGCTACGACGAACACGGCGAACAACTCGGATTTGGAACGGTACATCGAGGCGGCGACTCCGGTCATTGAAAACATCACGGGGCCGCTGATTGTGCGGCAGTTGTCGTTCGCGTTCAACGGTGGAGTGGAGCAGGTTGTTCTGCCGGTGCCGTTCACGTCGGTGGTGTCGGTGACGGAGAACGGTTCCGCGGTTACGGATTATGTGGCGGATGCTGATAAGGGCATTATCACGGCCGGGACGGCGACGGCCCCGGATGTGTTCGAGCCGGGCGTGGACAACATTGTGGTCACCGTGTCTGTGGGTTCCGCGACGGTTCCGGCGAATGTGAAGTTGGCGGCTCGTGAGCTGGTGCGGTTCTGGTGGCAGCAGGGTCGTCAGGCGAACATTCCTGCATTCGGTGAGGCTCCCGAGTCGGGAAGTGTGCCGATGGGGTTTGCGGTGCCTAAGCGCGTGTATGAGCTGCTCGAGCCGAACAAGCGTGTGGCTGGGTTTGCCTGATGGGTGCGTCGACGGATGCGCGCGAGTTCCGCAAGGCGATCTACGACCGGTGCGTGATCTTGTACGCGGGCGACACCGACCCGTACACGCGGGTTGTTCGCGGCCTGCCGGCGTTCGCTGACGCGCTCGACAACGTGTGCGTGGGCGTTGTGACGTCAAACCAGGAAGCGATCACCTTCGGCACGCAGCGTTCTCGTGAGGAGACGCTGACGTGTCAGGTCGACTTCTACTCCTTCCGTCCCGGCGGGGAGGAAATGGAAGAGGTTGTGGAGGCGCGCGCGTGGGAGATGGTCGACGAGCTCGCCCAGTACGTGCGGGTGACGGACACCACGTTGGGTGGGGTGGTTCGGCAGTGCTTTCTGACTGATGTGGCGTCGGATGCTGCGACGGACCCGGATGTGTTGGCGAAGGGTCGCATGCACGTTGTGTCTGCGACGTTCACTGCTGAGAACCGTGTGAGGAGTTGACGGTGAAGTTCAAGAACGTGTCCCCGTTGGGGGATCTCGAGGTGCCCGCGTTGGGGCGTGTCGTGAAGGCGGGGGAAGTGTTCGAGGTCCCCAAGTCGATTGGTGAGTCGTTGGAAGCGCAGCCGGACGTGTTCCAGGTTGTCAAGTCTGAGAAGGAGTAGTCGTGACTACGCA
>CAYMUC010000224.1:0-3045 GCA_964393535.1 uncultured Ilumatobacteraceae bacterium
AAGAGTATGGAAATCTACACAATCTTTATAAAGAAAATTTTCAGAAGTACATTGAATACAACATCAGGGACGTGGAACTTGTTGAGAAACTTGACAATAAATTGAAACTTATTGACCTTGCCTTAACCCTGGCATATGACAGCAAGACAAATTACGAAGATGTGTTTTCCCAGGTTAGAATGTGGGATTCCATTATTTACAATCATTTGATGGAGAAAAATATTGTCATTCCACCAAATGAAAGAAATGAAAAAGCAGAGGCATTTGTTGGTGCCTATGTAAAGGACCCACAGATAGGATTACATAAATGGGTTGCCAGTTTTGATGCCAATAGTCTATATCCTTCAATCATACAACAATATAATATATCTCCTGAAAAACATTTAACAAAAGAACAAATTGTGGATCGTATAGTTGAACTTGAAAAAAGAATAAATAAGTGTGGATAAGGAGACACAATCATGAACAACTGCTATGTTTATGGATTATACGATCCAAACACTAATATTTTATTCTATGTCGGAAAGGGGACAGGAGGAAGAGATAAATCACATCTAAAACCTTCTGTTTGGTCAAACCCGGAAAATACTGTAAATCCATTTCTTTACTATAAAATTAAATCTTTAATTGAAAACAATACTCCACCTGTGATCAAAAGGTTATATGAAAATATAAATGAAGAAGAAGCATATAGACTTGAAAATGAAATAGTGTTAAAATACGGAAGAAGATTCAGTGAAGAAAATGGACAACTTTTTAATATATCAGAATTCAAGGGGGGAAACAAAAAAGGGAAAAAACTTCCTTGGACAGAAGAGAGATACAGAAAACATAAAGATCTATCTAAAAGCAAAAGAAAATACGATCCTTCGTATGAAGAATTGTACGAAGATTTTATAGTAAAAAATATGACAAGAAAAGAGATTGCTGAAAAATATAATGTAAGTGAAGTGTTAGTAAAAATAAGATTGAGAGAACTAAAAATTAAAAAACCAAAACATCTTCAATATGGAAATCCCACTACATATATTTGTTTGTCTTGTGAAAATGAATTTAAGACATCACCCTCAGTTAAAAGAAAATATTGTTCAAGGAAATGCTGGAATGAATATTTGGAAAAATGTAAATGAAATGACACATGAGGAAATTTTATTAGAAATTGAAGATTTGAAAAAAATGCTTGATTTGTCATCAAAAATTTCAGTGGAAAGTATATTAAAAGAAAATCAAGATTTGGATTTTCTTGAACGACAAAAAGTTACTATTACACCAAATGGTGAATATTTCAGGACAGACAAACAAGGATTTTTGTCTGAACTTATGGAAAAAATGTATAACGACAGAACCAAGTATAAGAAGATGATGATTGATTCCAGGAAAAAACTTGAAGTTGAGAAGGACACGAATAAAAAGAAATTACTTGAAAATGATGTGGCAAAATATAATAATCTTCAATTGACTAAAAAGGTGTGCCTCAATTCTGCCTACGGTAGTATTGGAAATCCGTATTTCAGATTCTTTGATGTGAGGCAGGCATCGGCAATTACCACTGCTGGTCAGTTGTCAATTAGATGGATTGAGAAGGAAGTAAACGAATACTTGAATAAAGTATTGAAGACGAATGATGTTGACTACTGTATTGCTTCTGATACTGATAGTTTGTATTTAACATTGGATATTCTGATTCAAAAAACAATTTTGGAAAAGACCCCGAATGCGGATACAAAGGAAATAATTCAGTTTATGGATAAAGTGTCCAATGAACGCATTCAACCATTTATTGATAGCAGTTATGATAAACTTGCCAAGTATCTAAATGTATATGCTCAAAAAATGGTGATGAAACGTGAAGCACTTTCCGACAAGGCAATCTGGACCAATAAGAAAAGATATGTTCTGAATGTTTATAATAATGAAGGGGTTGAATACGCAAAACCAAAACTAAAAGTGATGGGACTTGAAATTGTTCGGTCCTCTACTCCAACCTCGTGTAGAGACAAATTAAAGGAAGCAATAAATGTAATTATGAACAAGTCCGAGGAAGACATAATAAAGTTTATTGATGAATATCGTCAACAATTCAAGAAACTTCCCTATGTGGAAATTTCATTTCCTCGTGGAGTCAATGGAATATCAAAGTATAGGGATGGCAACAGTCTATATAAAAAGGGAACACCCATACACGTTCGTGGTTCAATAGTTTATAACCACATGTTGAAAAAGAACAAACTTGAAAATAAGTATCAAGTAATAAATGACGGGGAAAAAATTAAGTTCATTTATTTGCGGGAACCAAATCCAATAGGAAGTAATGTGATATGCTTTCCCCAGATTATTCCACCAGAATTCCAAATTGAGAATTACATTGATTACAATCTTCAATTTGAGAAATCCTTCCTGGAACCAATCAAAACCATCCTGGACAGTATAGGATGGAGGACAGAAAAGGGAAATAGTCTCAATGACTTTTTCTCTTGACTTTGAAGTAAATTTACTATAAAATAGGAGAATTACATGAAAGAATTGCTTATGTTTATGGCATTGATCCTTTTTGCCATTATGGTATTGATGTCAATCAACTACTACCTTGTAATGCCTGAATTCACTGTTATTCCATAGGAGGAAAAATATGGCACACGAAAGAAAGAACAGACCAAGAAAAGGCCGAAGGAAAATTGGCAGTCGCAAGAGAAGAGCAAGAAGACTCAGGAAGCAATAATGTATAAAGGAAGATGTAAAACCAGGTCAAAGTCATGGTCTGGGGCCAAATTCCGTGATTATTCAAAATTAAATGGATTATATCCAAAATCATCAAATAATCATTATACCCATTCCTCATCAAATTGGAAAAGTATTTCATATTCAGGCACAATTTCCTGGCATTGTTCTTCGGTCGGAACTAATTCAAGATAGGACTTGATATGATTGATTGTAGTTGCTATAATATTCGTGATGAATATAAGAAGTTGACACTGGATGAAGTCAAGGAGATACAGAGAAAATCATCACTTCCATATTCTGTTGCCACATTCAATCTATCAGGTT
>CAYMUC010000225.1:0-3045 GCA_964393535.1 uncultured Ilumatobacteraceae bacterium
GGTTACTGTGAAGCAGTCAACGGAAACCATTGGAGTTCAGGCCATGCGTACGTCGTCTCTGTCACGGGTCAGTCGACTCACCACTGTTGGTGCGGTGCTGCTGGCGGCCGTTGCCGCCGTCACCACCACCGATACCTCGACGGCGACGGGTGTCGGCCCCCGCACGTGGTGGGTGGCCACCTCGGGCACAACCGATGGCTCGGCGAGCAGTTGTTCCGACCCCGATGTCGTGGGCACCACGCATGTCGCCATCCAGAGCATCCTGAACTCGACCGCCAACGGCGACACGGTGCACCTCTGCGCCGGCACGTACTTGATCGGCACCATGCTCACCGTCGAAAAGGACGTCATGATCACCGGTGACGGGGTCGCCTCCACGATCCTGGACGGCGGGTCGACCACCCAAATCATGAAGATTGACTGGCAGGTCAGCGATACGACCGGCGCCACCGTCGACAACATCCAGTTCCGCAATGGCGTTGGTTCAAATGGTGGCGCTATCGAGGTGCACCGTGAGGCGAAACTCACCGTGACGAACTCGTTGTTTCGCAACAACCGCGCGTCTCGAGGCGGTGCCATCGCCATCATCCCCGTTTCTCCCGGCATCGACCCGGGGTCGCTGCACATCGTGAGCAGCACCTTCTACGAGAACGTGGCCGACGAAGACGGTGGCGCGGTCAAAACCAGTGGAATGTTCAACCCCGACCCGACGATCACCAACAGCACCTTCGTGGGCAACGTCGCCCGGTACGGGATCGGCGGCGCCGTCGACTCCGATTCCGGCGTGACACGCGTGAGTCACAGCACGTTCTTGGATAACCGTGCCGTCAACCACGGTCATGCCACCTACAAGACTCTGGTGTCGAACAGCCTGTTTGCGTCGTCGAAGTCGCCGACGGTCGGACTGTGCGTCGCCGACTCTCCGAGCACCCAGCTGGCGGCCAACGTGACCACCGATGCCTCGTGTGCGGGTGCTGGTGGGTTGGTTCGGACGTTGGCCCAACTCGACCTTAGTTTTCTGGCCCCGTGGGGTGGCGACACCCCGACCGTGGCCATCGGAGCGAACAGTGCTGCGGTCGGGGCGATCTTGTCGAACTGCGCCTCGACGGATCAGCGTGGCGTCACTCGCGGCGCCGCACCCTGCGATGCCGGTGCGTTCGAGTACGTCCCAAGCGCACCCGCACTGACCCCCAATCGTCTGGCTCTCCCGTTCGTGCCCGGGCAATCGATCGAGAACTACATGCTGCCTGCCGCCAGTGGTCTCACCTCACCCACCTACCGGTTGGCCACCGAGGTCAGCGCGCCGCTCACCGGAGGGGTCACCTTGTCGTCCAGCGATGGGCGATTGGGGGGCGCTCCCAACGCACACCCAGTGGGTCGCTACCTGGTGATCACCGCATCGGACGGGACCGGGGCTGTGGCGAATGTGCTGATCGACACCTGCTCGCTCGAGGTCGATCAGACGGGCGTGCACCTCATTGCGTCACGAGCCGATCTCGAGGTGTTCGAGGCCATGACGTGCGGACTCGATACCCACTATCGACTCACCACCGACATTGCGTGGAACGCCTCGTGGACTCCTGTCGGGCCGTACGGTTCACCCTTCACCGGAACCTTTGACGGTGGTGGTCACACCATCAGTGGTCTCGACATCAACGGCGGTTGGTACACGGCCTTCGTCTCCTATTCCTTGCGTGCCACGATCAGTGCGCTCAATGTCTCGGGCAGCGTCCTGGGCGACTACGGCTCGGCATTGCTGGTGGGCTTCTCCGACGCCGTCAACGTGGTCGATGTGCACGGCTCGGGCACGGTCACCGGGGTCAGCGGCTCTCATGAGTGCATCGGCGGCCTTGCTGGTGACTTCCTGTTCGGCAGCGACATGACCGATTCGTCGTTCACCGGAACCGTCAACGACCCCGCCGGTGTCTACGTGGGCGGCTTGGTTGGCTGTGCCCTGTGGCCGGCGACGGTGATGCGGTCGTCGTTCACCGGTTCGGTGACCGGCAACGCAACGGTTGGCGCGTTGGTCGGCCAGATGATTGACGCCGAGGTGATCGACTCGTTTGCCGTGGGTGAGGTGACCGGCAACCACGGAGTTGGTGGTCTGGTCGGACTTCAGGTTCGCGATGGGTACGACGCTGACACGATCGCCATCACCAACTCGTATGCCAGTGTCACCATCAGTGGTGGCTCCGCGGGCGGGCTGATCGGATTGGGGGAGTCGACGGCCATCGCTGCGTCGTTCTGGGATTCACGTCTCCCCACCACCAGCGCGTCGACGGCCATTGGTGCGGCTTCTGATCTGGGGAACGCGTCGGCGGGTTCGGCGGCGACGGATGCTGAGGATCTTCGCAGCCACGCGTTTTTGGATGCTGCGGGTTGGGCTGCCGTGGATGGTTGGGTGGATCCTGCGACGACGTCGGATGTGTGGGGTGTGTGTGAGTTGATGGGGTTGCCGTTCCATCTGCACCGGTACACGACCAATCCGTGTGTGGTGGCGCCCGAGCCTTCGCCTGAGCCGTCGATTCCGCCGTTGCCGGCTGCGTTGGTGGATATGACGGGTCAGCCGGCGCAGTCGGCTGGTCCCAGCACGACGGTGCCGCCCACAACGGTGCCGAGCGCACCGACGTCACCGACGACGACGGTGCCGCCGACGGTGCCCGTATCGGTTCCTGATCCGGTGTTGTCGGCTGGGGAGTCTGCGGTGTTCGTGGATGGTCGTGCGGTTGCCACGGAAACGGCGTGGACTGTTGATGGTTCGCTCACCGTTCGTGTCGGTGATGCCGAGGTGGGTATGGGTTTCGAGCCGAACGCGGCGTTCAGTGGACCCATGGGTCGGCTTCGTCAGGGTCGGCCGTTGCGGTTGAGGCTCACGGGTCTGCGTCCGGGCAGTGTTGTGACGGCGACGTTGTTCTCCACGCCGATGCCTTTGGGAAGCGTGACCGCTGATCAGTCGGGTGTGGTGGATGCGTCGTTGACGGTGCCTGGCGATGCTCCTGCGGGTCGTCATCGTCTCAGGCTCGAGGTGCTCGATCGTGAGGGTCG
>CAYMUC010000226.1:0-3025 GCA_964393535.1 uncultured Ilumatobacteraceae bacterium
AACGCTCCAACACCATGGCGATGCTCAACTCGTCCATATGGGCCGATTCGAGGAGCTCCACCGTGGTGGTCAGCAGCAGTTCCGCCGTGGGGTGAGGCGGTCGCTTGCTCCGACGGGCTCGGCGATGTTCCGGTCCCGCAGCTGTCACCATGACCCCATACCTACCAAGCTTCTCGCCCGCGTGCCACGACGGTCATCCATCACGGGCGTAGCCACGTCCAACTCGGAGCCTCACGAGGCGTGACGTTCTGCGGGCGGGCTAACACCGGATTCCCTGCGCCCAGCGGTCGGCCACCGATGTTCAGCGCGGCATAGACCAGGCCCAGGCAGTCGCGCTGGTCGCGCACAGCGTTGACCCCTGCGTGACTGATACCCAGTTGATCGGGTGAGCCGCGCAGACGCAGTCCGCTCAGGTTGTAGGTGTGGTCTTCCCACAGCCCTCCCGGACTACCAGTGAAGCCGTTGGCCGGGGTGATGTACACACCGGTGGGGGCCGCCGAGGTGCGCAGCACCAGCCCCGACTCCCTGGCGCTCTGGCCGTCGGCCATGCCCACATGCAGGGTGAGCGCACGCCCCTCCAGCGTCGCATTGACCGACAGATCGGCGGCCACCGTTGCGTTGCCTTCGTCGAGTACGGCAAGGCCCTCGGCCAGCACCACGGCCCCCTGTTGTGCCAACTCACCGGTGGGCTTGGAGATGAGCAGCAGGGTCACACCGTCGACCACGGTTCCAGGGGTGACGTCCAACGACACGTTGTTCACGCCCTCCACCAGGTCACCTGCGGGCAGGTCGAGGCGGTAGCTGCGTGCAGGGTCGATCGCACGACATGCGGAACGTGAGTAGCCGATCTGCAGGGGAAACGTGGATGGCGGAACGCCGCCGCCCACGCGCGCACGGTCGAGCCGGCCGTTGCGCACGTGCACGTACATGATGAAGTCGTCGACATCGTCCAGTGCCAGCGGTGCGGCGGTTCTGGGGGGCAAGGTGATCGATGTGCGCCAAGTGGTCGCGCTCGCCCGTGTGGCTCCCACACCCATCGACATGGTCTGGCGGCTTCCCGGGTACAGACGTGTGCTGGTGAGGGCCGGCACATTCGGCGCGTCGACGATGCGTGCCAGGTCGATGCGCGGTGCCGTGGTGCGGCCCCCGTCCCGTCGGTCGGTCACCGTCACACCCGTGGACCGCATCAGCTCCAGCAGCGTGGCCACCGATGCCTCGGGGTAGAGCCCCCGCAGCAGGGCGAATGCTCCCGCCACATGGGGCGCCGCCATCGACGTCCCTTGCTTCAGCTCGAACGTCGCCGAGGCGAGGGTCTGCGTGGTGCCTGCGGCCAGTATGGCGCCGGTGCTGTTGTCGCCGCCGGGCGCAAACAGGTCGACCAGTCCCGTGCCGGCACTGGCGTAGCTGGCCACCACATCGTCGGCATCGACGGCGCTCACGGCGATCGCGTCGTCCACACAACTGGGGAACGCGACGCTGTCGGTCCACGAGGAATTGCCGGTGGAGACCACCACCGGTATGCGTTGGGCTCGCAGGGTGCTGATGGCCGCGGTGACCGCGCTGTCCTCGGCATCGCAGGTGGCGCTGAACTGGTCGCCACCCAGGCTCATGTTGACCGCCGCAATCTGCCGCAGGCTGGCTTCGGAGCTGGCTGCGGCCAAGGCCGACGCCTGGTCCGACCGCCAGAACCCCGGCCCCCCGGTGGTGGTGTTCTGCCCGCTGGCTCGGTACGACACGATGTCGGCGCCAGGCGCCACCCCCGACGCCCACACGTTGTCGGTCGAGCCGGAACGACCGAGATCCCGGCCCGACGAGCTGATGTTCCGGTTGACGCCGGGATCGTCTTCTCGCACCGCGGCCCCGGCTGCGATGCCGGCCACATGGGTGCCGTGATCGCAGTTCGCCGAGAAGGTGCACGGTTCGCCGCTACCGGCCGATTGCGATGATGTGACGTTGCCGGGGCAGGTGCCGTCCTGAGCCCAACAGCCCTGTGCCACCACACGGCCCTCGAACGCAGGGTGCGTACTGAGCACCCCGGTATCGATGATCACCACGGCCTGCCCCGTACCGTTCAGCGACGTGAAGTTCGACAGGTCACGACTGCCGATCATGTCGGTGGAGGTGTCCAAGGCGACATGGTCGAGGCGGTCGAGGGCGATGTCGGCCACCAGGCCAGCCTTGAGCAACTCATCGGCTTCTGCGACGGTCACCAACGCCCGCATGAACGGGCCATAGGTGTACTGCGCCACATGCTCGGTGGCTCGCATGAAGCGCGTCCCAGGTGCCACCGGGGTGGCATCGTCGGGCTTCGAGTTGCTGATGGGCGGCGGGAAGACCTGCGCGATGCCGTCGTACAGGGCGGTCACGTCGACCCGACGCTCATCCCACCCACGAGCCCGCACGAGCGCCTGATACACCTTGGTGGCTGCCTGGGCTACGGCCGGGTCATCTGACTGATGCGCCAGACCGGGTGGCCACGACCCGGGTTTACTGTCGCTGCGTCCCACAAGGCGCCGAGCGGTGGCAGCAGGGTCGTACGGAACGGGCAGGTGAAAGGTCAACGGGAGATACTCGACGAAACCCTCCAGTTCCACAGCCCGGGCGCGCTCGCTGTCCACCCACTTCGGCGACTTCGGCACCGCCACGACGGGGAACGTCTCGGCGATCTCGGCCGGGGGTCGACGTGCGGTGCGAACGGTCCGGTCGATCACGCCGCCCGGCTCGGCTTGGCGCAGGTTGGGAGCGGTGACACTGGGCCGGGGCACCGTCAGGCGCGGCACCGAACGAGGAACCGTTCGAAGGGTCACATTGCGCACCGTCTCGTCGGCGGCATCGCCGCCGCTGCAGGCGCCGACCACGGCGATCGCTGCCAGACCTGCCCAGAACCGTGTCGCCGCTCGATGCTTCGACATCCCCCGAGGTTAGGACACCGGGATGTGGGCTGTCGTCGGGTGCGGACACGGGGGTGCCGATCTGATCAGATGGTCTGACCCCGACGAAGAGAGGGATGGGCTGTGGATCTGAC
>CAYMUC010000227.1:0-3003 GCA_964393535.1 uncultured Ilumatobacteraceae bacterium
TATCCGCATCGCCTGCGTTGCTGACAAACACCTGCAGCGTGCCTGCGGCGGCGTTCGCCTGCGGCTGCGACACGAACATCGTGAAGATGCCGTCGGCGTCGCCCTGCTGGCCGGGCACGGCCGACACGAACTGCAGACGCGTGGAGTCGTAGCGAAGCTTGACGTTCGCGCCGAAGGACGCGAACTGCTGGCGGCCGACCTGCACATCGATGATGACTGGCTCGGTGGGCACACCAGTGAAGACGCCCTTGCCGGCGACGAGCAACATCGGCGGCGTGGAGTCGATGCAGTCGCTCACGCCGTCGCCATCTTGGTCGGTGTCGGGGATGCCGCAGCCGCAGTCGCCGAGTGCGATCTTTGCCGGATCGGTCGGGCACCCGTCGAGGTTGTTGGCGACGAAGCCTGAGGGCGGAGAGGTCAGGCATGCTGCATAGGTGTCATTCGGGTCGCCGTACTCGTCTTCGTCGATGTCACGGAAGTAGATGCGATCGGTGTAGATCGCTGGATCCGCGGGGTCGCAGTCACCGCTGAGGCGTGAGTAGCCTGCAGGCGGGTTGGTTTGGCAGATGGGCACCGCAGCCCCGGCGCCGTAGCCGTCACTGTCGCTGTCGACGAAGTAGCCGATGGGCGACTGGAGCGCGGTGTTGGCCGGGCAGAGGTCGGTGGAGTTTGCGACGTAGCCGGCGGGAGCGTCGCAGAGCGGCGCTGTGTACTGGTCGGGGTCGCCGTAGCCGTCGCCGTCGCTGTCGAGGTAGAAGAGGATCGGGGCGCTGAGGTCGCCGTTGGCCGGGCAGCCGTCGACGTCGTCGTTGTAGCCGTCGCCGTCGTCGTCAGGGTCGACGCAGTCGGCGATGCCGTCGTCATCGATGTCGGAGTAGCCCTCGTCGATTCCATCGATGCAGTTGTCGTCGATGCCGTTGCAGATCTCGGTGGCCTGGCGATTGACTTCAGGGTCGCCGTCGTCGCAGTCGGTGGTGCTTGGGTCGCCGTCGCCGTCGCCGTCCGTCATAGGTGCGCCCATGCGCGCGAGCAGGTGACGGCCGATGCCCCACACGCGGTCGGCGGTGCCGAGGTTCGGCGGAAGCAACAACTTAGAGTCCAGAGACGCGTCAGCGAGGCCCCAGGCATAGACATTGCCCGCCGCGTCCACCGCAGCGTTGCAGTTCCAGCCGCCCGTGACATCCACGGCAAAGCGCAGGTCCCCGGGGACTGCCCGCAGCGCTGCGGTATCGGTACCGGGCGTTGTGGCGAATCCGCCCCAAACCCGCACTGATCCGTCCTCCATCAAGGCAATGCAGTGCGAACGTCCAGCGCTCAACTTTGCCACCAGACCGAGGTCTGTGGGCACGTTGAGCTGCTGGTTGATGTTGCTTCCCCATGCGAGTACAGAGCCGTCAGCCCGAAGGACAGCAGTAAAGAAAGCACCTGCGGCCACCTGAGTCACCGGCACGAAACCCGGCGCATTTGCGTTCGACACGATCTCCGGGACGATGCTCTGGCCATACTCGGGCTGTGCGTTGGGAGGCGGCGACACCTGACCCGCACCGAAGCAGCGCACAGTGCCGTCGGGCAGGAGCACTACCGTGTGGAACCCGCCGCCCGCGAAGTCGGTCACGACGAGACTGGTTGGCACGTCGCACTGCCCGTACTCATCGCTTCCCCACATACGCAGCGTTCCATCAGGCATCTGCGCCATGGAGTGGTAGTAGCCGGCACCGACGCGCGTCGCCGTGCCGAGACCGTCGGGCAGGATGCTCTGGCCGTAGTCCGGCGCGACATTCGTCGGCGGATCGGTGTCGCCCGCACCCCAGACATGCACCGTGCCAGTTGCGTCAAGGGCCACCGTGTGCAGGAAGCCACCAGCAGCATTCTGGATTGCGCCGAGGTCGCAAGGCACATCGATCTGGCCGTAGTTGTTCAGGCCCCATGCCCGGAGCTGGCCGTCGAATGTCTCGGGGATGCCGCATCCGTTGGCGCCGGGCTCGAACTTGCACGGGTCGGACGGGCAGCCATCCTCGTCGTTGGCAACGTAGTCGTCTGGCGCGTAGATGTCGCACACGTCGGTGGAGATGGACGGGTCGCCGTAGCCGTCGTCGTCGCCGTCGAAGTAGTAGGTGGCGGGCGCGCGCAGCTCGTAGACGTCCGGGCACTCGTCGTCGGAGTTGGACGAGTAGCCCTCCGGCTCCTCGCACGCCTGCGTGATGACCGCAGGGTCGCCGTAGCTGTCGCCGTCATCGTCGCCGTAGAAGTCGATCAGGTCTGCGGCGCCTGCGGCAATGACCTCGGCCTCATCGTTCTGGCCGTCGCAGTCGTTGTTGGTTCCGAGGTCGGCGCAGGTCTCGGGCGCGCCGGGGTACGTCGCGGTGTCCGCGTCATCGCAGTCACCATCAAAGGCCGCATAGCCGGAAATCGCATCGCAGCGCAGGATGGAGCCCGCCGATATGCCGTACCCGTCGCCATCACTGTCGGCGTAGAAGCGGGTCTTCGAGGCCAGGCTGGCGCTTGGATCATCGTTGTCACTGAGGCCATCGCAATCCTCGTCAACGTCGAGCGGGTCGCACACCTCCTGCGCCATCGGATACACGTCACTTCGTGCATCGTCGCAGTCGCCGTTGATCAGGGCGGAGAACCCCTCCGCAGCATCGCAGAGGAAGACAGCCTTTCCGATACCCCACTGGTCACCATCACCGTCAAAGTAGAAGCGGGTCTTCGAGGCCTGGCTGGCGCTCGGATCGTCATTGTCCGTGAGGCCGTCACAGTCCTCATCGCGTGAAGGCGAGTAGGTGTCGCAGATCTCGGTGCCATTTGGGTTGATGTAGGCGTATGCGTCATCGCAGTCGCCACCCACCGCGATGTAGCTATCGCCTGCTGTGCAGCGGAGCATTGTCACGAGGGGGTCGCCGAATCCGTCGCTGTCGGCGTCGGCGTAGTAGGTGTCGAGGTCTGCGGCGCCAGCCGCAATCACCTCGGCCTCGTCGTTGGCGCCGTCGCAGTCGTTGTCGG
>CAYMUC010000228.1:0-2953 GCA_964393535.1 uncultured Ilumatobacteraceae bacterium
CCGCATCTTCTACTTCGAGAACGGCGCACGGGCCGACGACCCCGGAGCGGTCGAGACGGGGACCGACGGCGGACGACCGGAGTACTACATCGGCAGTGCCGACTGGATGACACGGAACCTCGTGCTGGCCGGCAATTTCAACATGACCAATGTCGATGAGCTTTTCCAACAACTGGTGGAGATAGGGCAGCATCCCAAGGAGAAGGCCGACACCGTTACCGTGCTGGAAAAGATCGGCCATTTCATTGACGAGGAGAACGACCGCCTCTATTACGAATACAAGAAGCAGGGCATCAGCAAACTGATGGCCACTCCGCTCATTGCCGAGAACATGGACATCCAGAAGATACTGGTGGAATCGGCCAAGAAATGGGATGGAGGTTATGCCATTGCCGGCATGATCGGGCATGGCGATGCATTCGTAATGCGCGACCCGGCTGGCATTCGCCCCGCGCATTGGTACATGGACGATGAAGTGATCGTGGTGGCCAGCGAGCGTCCGGCCATCCAAACCGCCTTCAATGTGAAATGGGAAGACGTCAAGGAGATTCAACCCGCGCATGCCCTCATCATCAAAAAGGACGGCAGTGTTTCCGAAAAGCCATTCTGCACACCTACCGAGCGCAAATCGTGCTCCTTCGAACGCATCTATTTCTCTCGCGGCAGCGATAAGGACATTTACGAAGAGCGTAAGGAACTGGGCCGACTGGTGGTAGCACCCGTGCTGCGCGAGATCGAATACGACATCAAGAACACCGTTTTCAGCTACATCCCCAACACGGCCGAAACCGCTTTCTATGGCATGGTGAAAGGGGTGGAAGATTACGTCAACGTGCTCAAAACCGACCTCATCCTCGAAGGCAAGCGCTCGCTCGATGCCGCGCAGGTACGCGAGATCCTGAGCATGCGTGCCCGTGTGGAAAAGCTCACCATCAAGGATGCCAAGTTGCGCACCTTCATTACGGACGACCTCCATCGTGACGACCTCGTGTCGCACGTGTACGACATCACCTACGGGGCGGTGCGCAGAGGACAGGATACGGTGGTACTTCTTGACGATTCCATTGTGCGCGGCACCACGCTCAAGCAATCCATTCTCCGCATCGTTGACCGATTGGGGCCTAAGAAGATCGTCATTGTTTCCAGTGCGCCACAGATCCGCTACCCCGATTGCTACGGCATCGACATGGCCAAGTTGGGCGATTTCATGGTCTTCAAAGCAGCCGTGGAACTCCTTAAAGAGACCAAGCAGGAGAACATTCTGGACGATGTGTACGAAAGGGCCAAGGCACAGATGGAGCTTCCGTTGGAGCACACCGTCAACGTGGTAAAGGACATCTACCGTCCGTTCACAGCCGAGCAATTGTCCGACAAATCAGCCGAGATCATCTCGCCCAAGAACATCAATGCCGAAGTGAAACTCATCTTCCAATCCATCGAGGGCTTGCATTCTGCCTGCCCCGAGCATTTGGGCGATTGGTACTTTACCGGTAACTACCCCACACCGGGCGGCAACCGCGTGGTGAACCGCGCCTTCATCAACTACATGGAGGGCAAGAACGTGAGAGCGTACTGAGAGCGGTTAGCTTTTAGGTATTAGCGATCAGGTATTAGCAGTTAGCTACTGTCTTCTGCTTTTATGGAGCCACTGCTGAGCGTACCCTGAGCCGTACCCTGAGCGCAGTCGAAGGGTAGTCGAAGGGCAGTCGAACGAATCGAAGCGTTCTCACCACCGCAGGTCGTAACTAAACGGTCAACCGTCCACCGTCCACCGTCCACCGTACCCTAAGCGCAGTCGAAACATCAAGGCCCTACCAGCGGCACCATCTGAAGGTCGTAGACCGCACTCTGCCCAGCCTCCAACGTACCCGAATTGCTCACTGGCTCATACCCCACCTTTTCTGCCAGGAACGAGAAACCACCGGCAGCAAGGTCGTCAAATAAGAACCGGCCATCCGCATCCGTCAGTCGCGTGATCGGCACCGTACCCGAATCCGCAGACGTTAATGTAACCGCAACCTCAAACAGCGGGGTAAGCGTATTCGCATCGGTTATCTGACCGGAGAGCTTGGCCTTATTGGCAGTGCCAGAACCCCCACCGCTGCCGCTTACCAGTTCCCAAACACGCTCAAATGTAAACTGCTCCCGCACGGCAGCGTTCTTCCTGAAAATCCGTTTCCCGTCCTCAAACATCTTGATCAGCGCACGGTAAAGACCATTGTTCGCATCGATCTTCCGGTCCGTCTGCACCTTTGCTTCCTCCTCGGCCTGCAAAAACTCCTGATGCTTCTCTTCAAATCGTGTCTTTGCGTCAAGCAGGGCCGCGGCAAACGTGGCCGGCATACCGCCCAGGGTGAGCACCGTACCGTTTGCATCCGCAAAATCAACCCCGTTCTGCATCAGGCCCTTCACATCGTCCCAGTTCTCGCGGGCCGCCCCGGCATAATAATTCGCTCCGGCCGCTATCCGTTTGCTCTCATATTCATTTTCCGGAAAACCATCGCGGATGTACGTGCTCATGTCACTCCATAGTATCAGGCAATCCTCAGCCAACCCGCTCAGCTGTATCCTCAGCGTCTTGTGCACCTCCGTTCGGTTATCCTCATCCGGTATCTTGCGCGCCACGTCCAGCGCATTCAGCTGGTTCGTGCCCGTGGCTGCCGTATACAACGTGCTCAGGTTCGTAAAATCTGCGAGATACTCGGCATAGCTGTTCCAGCCGGTCTCAACAATGGTGTAAAGGTCTTGCTGACTGCAAGGGTACTCCGGCTGTGGCCGGCTGCTCTGTAATGCACACATGGCTATAGAGTTTAAAAGTTACGTAGAGTACCCTCATGCTACCCCTGTAACGCAACCCGCCAAGTGTTTAGTATGTTGATGAATGTTAAAAGATGAAAAATCAGATCTTCCGTCTTAAGGACTGAACGCAGCGGTCTGTTCGCATGCTCCTCAT
>CAYMUC010000229.1:0-2916 GCA_964393535.1 uncultured Ilumatobacteraceae bacterium
CCCCGCGTCATTGCCGTAGACGTGGATGGCACGCTGCACATACGCGGCGAGCCAAACATCAGGGCGATTGAGTGGCTCAAGGCACGCAAGGCCGAAGGCTTCACACTCATGCTGTGGTCGATGCGTGGCGAGGCGCACGCGCGATTGATCTCTGGCCAGATGGGATGTGCCGACCTGTTCGATGTGATCGTGGGGAAGCCGGGATACATCCTCGATGACGAGGGGTGGGGCTGGATTCGGCGAACCCAGGTGGCACGGATAACATGACTCCCCCGGTCAAGAAATCTACTCTGGGCACAGCACCCAAGTGCCCGAACCAAGCGCGGAGATTGTTAGCGCGTCCAATAGCCCGCAAAACGTCCAATAGGCTGACAGCGGCGAGATGACGAGATGGGCCTGCCGCCACAGCCAATTCCAAAAAAACGCGCCTGTGGTCGATTCTGGCTCAAATGGCGGTATGCGGATATTTGACCAAATTGGCCCACATAGACCCCCTTTAACTTTACTCGACCACTAAACAATGAGCGTCCGCAGCATAGCCGATCAGCTTGGCATCAGCAAAAGCCAAGCCGCCAATCTGCTCAAAGCGGGGATGCCGGAAACCACGACCGAAGAGATGAACGCGTGGCGGACAAATCACGTCAAGCCGCGCAACCGCCAGCGCAAAGCCCCAGATCCCGTGACGATTAGCGAGCCGGCGTTTGTCGACGAACTGCCCGAGGAAGAGGTAGTCGACGCCGAGGCGCTGATTGCCGAGGAAGAGAACAGCGATCCGATCGAGCACAGCCGCCGGGCGAAGCGCGCCGAGAAAATTGCCTACGACCGCCTGCAACACGCGGCCAAAAGCGGTGCCACGCATGAAGAATATCGCAAGGCCAACGCCAATTTTGCCCTGGCTTCCAATGTGCGCCAGCGCGCCGACCAGTTCCGCCGCGACTATCTGCGCGAAAAGAAAATCACCCTATACTACTCCGAGGCCCGCGACATCTTCCTGCGGCCGCACAACTCTATCCGCCGCCAACTCGACGCCGCACCCAAGACATTGGCCGCCCGGCTGCACGGACTTCCAAAGAAAGAGATCGAAGTCGAACTCAAGATGTTCTTTGAGAAGCTCAAAGAGGGCGTGCGCTCCGAGATATGAGCCCGGCCGCCGACCAACTGCGCGAGGACTTGAGGGCGGTCTATGGCGTCAGCGACGACCGCACCGTTCTCGAGTGGTGCGAGGATGAAATCTGGTTAAGCGAGCGCACCGGAACTGCCATGCCCGGGCGATTCTCCACGGCCATGACGCCCTACATGCGCGAGCCCTTGGAAACCTTTGGCGACGTGGACGTCAGCGAGATCGCCATGGTCTTTGGCACGCAGACGGGCAAGACGACCCTGCTCCAGATGGGAACCGCCTGGCGAATCGTCAACCGTCCGCAGCCGGTGGTCTGGGTCATGCCCAACGAAGCCCTGGCTCGTAGCTTTTCCGAGGTTCGCTGGCAGCCGATCGTCGAAGAGTCGCCGGTTCTAAAATCGCAAGTCGACAAAAACCGCAACGCCTTCAAGCACCTTCAGCAAACCTTCGACCAGTGTGTCTTGAATTTCGTCGGGTCAAACTCTCCCTCGTCCCTTAGTTCCCGCCCTGCGGGCCTGCTGCTGCTTGATGAGGTCGACAAGCTGGCCGGCGAATCAACCAAAGAGGCCGATGCCGTGGCGTTGGCCCAGAACCGCACCAAGACCTTTGCCAATTCGCTGACCGTCAAAGTCAGCACGCCGACCACCGCCGAAGGCCAGATCTGGAAAGCGTTTCTCTCGGGCGACCAGCGTTACTACTTCGTCCCGTGTCCCCACTGCCAGCACAAGCAGCGCCTGCAATGGCCCCGGGTGCGATGGTCGGATGACGCCAAGCTCGAGGACGGCAAGACCTGGAACTTGGAGCGGGTCAAAGAGACGGCGCGCTACTACTGCGAATCCTGCGAGCAACCCATCACCAGCGGGCAGAAGATGGAAATGATCCGCCGCGGCGAATGGCGCGCGACCAATCCCGGCGCGCCGATGAACCGCCGAAGCTACCACCTCAATTCCCTGTATGCACCTTGGCGCTCCTGCGATTTCGGCGAACTGGCCGCGCAATTCCTGACGGCCAAAGCCGGCCTGCTCGGCCTGATGGACTTTATCCAATCCCAGCTTGCCGAGCCCTGGGAAGAATCGATGAACGAAGAAGAGCGCGTCATCCCCTTTGGCGAGTATGGCCTGCGCGACCCGCTGCGCGACGGCGAAGTGCGGATGATGGGCGTCGACGTTCAGATGGATCACTACTGGTTTGTCTGCCGGGCCTTTGCCCGCGACGGGTCCAGCCGACTCGTCGACGAGGGCCGCCTGCAACTTTGGGAAGACGTGGAAGCCAAGGTGTCCGAGCTCGGCCTCGATGTGCCGCGCGCGGTCGGGCCGATGCGCGCCAAGCTCGTTGCCGTCGATTACGGCTTCCGCGCGCAAGAGGTCTACGACCGCTGTATGCATAACCGCTGGATTCCCTGCAAAGGCGAGGAGCGCGCCCACTATCCGATCAAACTTGGCCAAGACGTCCGCCGCGCCGCGTCCATCGTGCGCCCATTCCGCAAAGGTTGGATTCACATGCTTTGGTCATCGCAACTTACTCAGGATATTTTGGAATGGCTACGATCCGGCGCCGGCCCCGAGTGGACCGTGGCCGCCGACGTCTCCGACAGCTACAAGCGCCAGATCAACGCGCACAAGAAAGTCGTCAAACGCAACCACCTGACGGGCCGCGAGACGGCCTTCTGGACTCGGATCGGCAAACGCGACGACCACTTGCTCGACTGCGAAAGCATGATCACGGCCCTGGCGGATTTCGGCGGCGTTTTCAAGATGCAGGCCCAGAAGCCGCAGTCGACCCAGAATAATTGACAC
>CAYMUC010000230.1:0-2898 GCA_964393535.1 uncultured Ilumatobacteraceae bacterium
ATCGCCGTCGGGGTCGTACAGGGTGCCGGTGGCCGACGAGTCTGTGATCGTCCCGTCGGTGTAGAACTCGCCAACAAGGGCGCCCGTGCAGCCGGCGCCGCCGTTCTGTGCGCTGAAGGTGACCGATCCGTGCACATCGAGAATGTTGGTCCGGTCCGAGTAACCGACCAGTCCGGCCGAGCCGTAGCCACCCTCGACGTCGGCCGAGAAGGTGAGAGCACTGACCGTGGCACCGATGGCCCGCCGGATGAAGGCCGAGAAGTCGCCCCCCGTGATCTCCAGTCCCGTGATGGTGTGACCGTCCCCGTCGAACGTGCCAGTGAAGGGCGCGGCCGGCGAACCAACACTCGTCCAGGAGGCATTCCAGGCGACGTCGGTCGTGAGGCGATAGTCCGAGTCCAAGCCGCACACACCGTCCTGAAAGCCCCCCAACTCGGAGCGTGACGAGATGAGGAAGACGCCTGACTGGTCCTGCGCCATGGGGCACACGTCGACGTCGATCCGCAGGTTCGCCACCGCACCGTTTCCGTCGGTGGCCGTGATCACGAATGCACTGGCCGTGGTGTTCTCCGTGGGCGTTCCCGAGAGTCGACCGGTCGAGGTCGACAGGCTCACACCGGCCGGCAGGGCGGGGCTGACCTCGGTGGCCAGTCGGTAGGTGGGCGACGTGAGACCACTGGCGACCGGCAAGGTGTAGTTCTCGAGGGGCTCACCGGCCAGCATCTCGAGCTCGATACGGTTGGGTGTGAGAGCGGCGGCACCAGACACGTACTCGAAGGCGCCGGCGTCACATGGTGCTGCTCCACGGACCTCACCACGCTGGTCCGTCGCGGGGCAGTTGGCCGTGATCACACCGATGGCATCGCTGCCCGACCCGATGGCCACGGTGGGCGTGGCGCCACCCCAGGGGGCGACGAACGTCAACTCCAGATCCGCCGCCGTACTCACCGAGCCTCCCGAGCCGTTGCACGAGGCATCCGTGGTCACGTTCGACGTCAGTTCGTTCGTGGGATCCGAGGCGGCGCACAGACCGACCGTTGACGGCGTCGAGGATGCGATCAAGCTGTTCGAGACGAAACTCTTGTAGGTGGCGGCGCCACCGTCAGCAAGTTCCTCAGCCGTCAGAGTACTGCGATCACCAACACGTGCATCGTTGTCGAGGAAGGTGCTGTGGCTGACTCTGGTGGTGCCAAACGTCGAGTTCACCGCTCCACCCTGACGGCCAGCGACGTTGTCCACGAACGTGCTGTTGGTGATCGTCGAGTCGGGGTGACCTTGTCCAGGCCAACCCATACCTCCGGTGCTGATGGCGCCACCGTCATCCTGGGCGCGATTGTCGAGAAACGTACTCCCGACGACGTGAAGCGACCCCGTAGCGTTGATGTTTCCCGCCATGTCGATGGCGCCCCCGTGTTCGTTGGCCTCGGGGTCATTGTCGGCCGCCACGTTGTTTCGGAACATCGAGTCAACGATCGTCAGTTTCGAATCGGGACCGGCCGAGATGGCTCCCCCCCTCGTGGCGCGTCCGTTCCGGAACTGGATGCTGTCGATGGCTACCCCGGTCGTGGGAGTCACGGTTGATGCGATCTCCATGATGCGGGTGGTCGAACCGCCGTCCAAGATCGTGGCGGCGACCCCTTCACCGATGATCGTGATGTCCTGCGCGACGGTGAGCGTGGTGCCGATGGCGTAGGTGCCGGCGCAGAGGTGCACCGTGTCGCCGTCGGCAGCTTGGTCGAGGATGCTCTGAATGGCGACATGCGTGGTGCCAACGGCATCGGGGTCAGCGCAGCTACTCGCCGAGCCATCGGGCGTGCCCGAGGTGGCCACCCACCAGGTGGGACCCCCCGTTGCTTCCACTGGGCCAGTGCCGGTGGTGGTGACCGTGACGACGGCCGCCAAGACCACTGCACCAACGGTGACGAGTCGACTGACCCGTGACAGAGACGACGTACGCATGGGGTGGCCTCCAGAGGTTTCCGGTGACTCTTATTGAGTAACCTGCGGACACTACATACGTCACGGTAAATGACACAAGAAGAGAAACTTTCTTCTTCATGCGACGTGGACATTGCGCCCTGACCCCCTGCCTACGTTGCTGCGCACCATGAAGCACGGCATCAGAAGTTCGGCTAGGCGGTTGCGCGGATTGCGCTGACAGCGCTCAGGTGTCGAAGGAGACCGCGCCTCTGGTCGTCCCCAACCGGGTTCGTCTCACTGCGGTCCACGACATCGAGAGTTCCGTCGGCTGAACACTCGGTTCTCGTTGTGCAGGTACACATCGACACGGACCGACGAAACGAGTTCACTTTTGCTGACGTTCATCGCGCTCCGAGCGACGCGGTGTGTTCCCGAATCGGGGCACACCGCCAGGCGACCGATCACTCTGTTGTCGAAGAACCCTCGATACGGGGTGGCACTGTGGTGCGCCGGGCAGGTTGCCGCCAGCAGATCGAATGAAGTCGTCGACTCGCATGACGCGCCATCTCGGTGGCACACCCCACAGGACTCCAGTGCGGTTGGCTGTCCAGACCGAGGAGGGTTGCGGCGTCGACCAACCCTTGGTGGCCACCGAACTCTGGCTTGCTGCGATCAGACTCACCGATGCGGTCGTGTTGGTGCAGAAGGCGACTCTCTCGGGAAGCCGGAGTGAAAGTTCTTCTTCCAAGAGTTCGTCGATGAAGCCCACGCCGGGGGTGAGGTACCGAGCCGCAACCGGCGTTCAGCACGGACGGGGAGATCGAATGGCGACCCACCCCACCCGGCGGCCGCACCAGACCTGGGTCGAGACATCATGCATGATCATCGTGTCTCGACCCAAATACTATGCTGACCTGCGATGACGCGCCGTCAACGTAGTTCCCGCCGGCCCACAGTCCGTCCCACGTACACCAAGAT
>CAYMUC010000231.1:0-2878 GCA_964393535.1 uncultured Ilumatobacteraceae bacterium
GTTGATGAACACGGCGATGGTCTTGGTGCGGTTGAGGCTGGCGGTGAGCTTGCGCAGTGCTTGACTCATGAGGCGAGCCTGCAAGCCGACGTGGCTGTCGCCCATATCGCCTTCGATCTCGGCCTTGGGCGTGAGCGCCGCCACGGAGTCGATGACGAGAACGTCGATGGCTCCCGAACGAATGAGCATGTCGGCGATCTCGAGAGCCTGCTCACCGGTGTCGGGTTGGCTGATGAGCAACTGGTCGACGTCGACACCGATGGCACGGGCGTACACAGGGTCCATGGCGTGCTCGGCGTCGATGTAGGCGCAGATACCGCCGTTGCGCTGAGCCTCGGCCACCACGTGCATTGCCAGGGTGGACTTACCCGACGACTCGGGACCGTAGATCTCGACCACGCGACCCCGGGGAAGACCCCCGACGCCGAGGGCAAGATCCAGAGAGAGAGCACCAGTGGGCACGGCTTCGATGGCCATGGTGGCCTTCTCGCCCATGCGCATGATGGAGCCCTTGCCGTACTGCTTGTCGATCTGAGCGAGGGCCATCTCGAGGGCCTTGTCACGGTCGGGGCTGCGATCGGACTTGTGATCCATGGTGAAACGATCTGCCTTTCTCGCCAGGTGGCGATGGGTGGTTGGGCTGCGGCGGACGTTACGCAGGGGGTGTGGCAGAGATGCCCTGCGGGAATGACAGTACTGTAATTCCGAACAACCGTTCGGGCAAGAACTGTCGTACGTTCAGTGTCGCAAGCCCTATCACCGGCAACTTCACCGGATCGTTGGCCCAGTCGATACTCAGCGTTGGCGGTCGCGCGCCCGATACGTGCCGGGCTCGGCCGCCGAGGCCAGAGCCCAGTCGGCGAGCTCGTCGTCATCGGGTGCACGCATCAACAGGTCCACTGCCATCCACAGTGTCTGGGTGTACGGATACACCAGGAGAGGAATGAGCAGACCCATGCCCAGAGCCACCAACAAGATGGGCAGCACAGCGATGTCGGGCATGGTGACGATGAAGCCCACTACCACCGTGATGAGAATGGACCCCAGCGTCAAGATGACGTTGATAGCCGTGGCACCCAGTTCGAAGCCCACCAACTGACGGTCGTATTGCAGGCCGCAGGTGCGGCAGCGGTCGACCTTGCCGAACCACCCCTTCAACCAGGCTCCCCTCCCCCCGCACCACGGGCAACGCCGAAGCAGTGCCCGTCCGAGCATGCGGCTGAAGGGAGGGCGAACCTTGGGACTGGAGTCAGTCGGCATGCTGAAGGTCTCGCACGAACTCGTCGAAGGCGTCGGCGTAGGCCATGGTTGCCCCCTCGTCGTGCATCACCGAGATGAGCCACTGCTCGTCGAGTCCGGGTGGCAGCAGAATGCCGCGGTTGATGCCATGGATCCATTGGGCGTAGGCCAGGTCGAAGTCGGTGGCCTTGTAGTCGCGATAGTTGCGCACCGGTTCGGTGGACCACGTGATGCATCCCTTGGCGCCGAACTGGACGGTGTGGGCCGGCAGCCCTGCGCGTTGGATGATGGCGTCGCACGCTGCGATGAGTTGGCTGTTGCGCGCCACCGCTGCGGCCGTGGCCTCACGACTGCAGGCCTCGACCAAGGTGGCCCGAGCGGCCGCCATGACGAGCGGATTGCCGTTGTAGGTGCCCAGATGCAACACCTTGCCGGTGGTGATGGCGTCCATGTATTCGGCCTTGCCGCCGAAGGCACCTACAGGAAAGCCACCCCCGATGGACTTGGCAAGCGTCACGAGGTCGGGCAGCACGCCGAGGGCTCCCGTGGCACCGCCGTAGCCAGCGGTGATGCCCGTCTTCACCTCGTCGAAGATGAGGAGCGTGCCGTAGCGAGTGGTGAGTTCGCGCACGGTCTCGAGGTACCCCGGCTGCGGCAAGCAGATGCCGATGTTCTCCATGACCGGCTCCACGATGAAACATGCCACCTCGCCTGTGGCGAGCACACGTTCCAAAGCGTCGGCGTCGTTGTAGGGAATGACCACGGTGTCGGCGAGGACACCGGGCGTGATCCCCGCCGTGGACGGCACGCCAACCGGGGCATGAGCAGGACCGGCGAGTTCGACGGGAGGCTTCATGGAGATCATCACTTCGTCGTGATGACCGTGGTAGCCGCCCTCGACTTTCACGATCTTGTGACGTCCGGTGACGCCTCGGGCCACGCGAATGGCGTCCATGGTGGCCTCGGTCCCCGAGTTGGTGAACCGCCACATGGGCAACCCGTAGCGGTCACCCAAGAGTTCGGCCACCTCGGCATTGAGCTCGCACGGCGTCACGAACAACGTGCCCTCATCGAGCTGTGCCCGCACCGCCGCGGACACGGCCGGATGCATGTGTCCGGCGAACAAGGCACCGAAACCCATGTCGAAGTCGATGTAGCGGTTGCCATCTACGTCGATCATGTGGCAGCCCTGCGCCGAGCGAACCACGATGGGGTGAGGGTCGTAGGCCTGGAAACTCGAAGGCACTCCCAGGGGAAGCACACGGCGGGCTCGGTCGGTGGCTCGCTGCGAGCCCTGGGTGCGCTCGGCGTAGACAGCGAGCTCACGGCGAGTGATCTCGCGGGCTCGAGTGGCGAGTGCAGCACGATCGTCAGACGTCGTGGTGGTCATATCAGCTCCGGTAACGGTAGGTCGATGCCACCCTACAGCACCCTCGAAATGTGTGGATCGATCAATCACATGGCAGACTTGGCGTCCTCATGGTGGGCGTAGCTCAGTCGGTTAGAGCGTCAGGTTGTGGCCCTGAAGGCCGGGGGTTCAATTCCCCTCGCTCACCCCAGTCATGTGGTTGGCCAGGCAGACGGTCTCTCCGTTAGCCTGGCCAATCTCATGCGCCTCTAGCTCAACGGCAGAGCAGTG
>CAYMUC010000232.1:0-2877 GCA_964393535.1 uncultured Ilumatobacteraceae bacterium
CTCCGGGGTTTCCGAGGTTCACGGGGCCCGTCAGCCCCTTGTCGTTGTTCATCAGGGCGACAAACCCTTCAATGAGGTCGGAGGCGTAACAAAACGACCGGGTTTGGCTGCCGTCGCCGTAAATGGTGAGGGGTTCACCGCGCAGGGCCTGCAAGACAAAGTTGCTCACCACTCGACCGTCGTCAGGCGCCATGCGGGGGCCATAAGTGTTGAAGATTCTGGCAACGCGGATAGGCAGGCCGTGTTGGCGGTGGTAGTCGAAGAAGAGTGTTTCAGCAGCGCGTTTGCCCTCGTCGTAACAGGCACGGGGACCGATGGGGTTAACCCGGCCCCAGTAGGACTCTGGTTGCGGGTGAATCTCCGGATCCCCATACACCTCGCTCGTGGAGGCTTGGAAGATTTTGACGCCGAGGCGTTTGGCGAGTCCCAGCATGTTGATGGCACCCAACACACTGGTTTTCGTGGTTTGGACGGGGTCTTTTTGGTAGTGGATGGGGGAGGCGGGAGATGCCAGGTTGTAAATGGCATCCACCTCGATGTAGAGCGGGAAGGTGATGTCGTGGCGAATCAGTTCAAAACCTTCATGGTTGTGAAGGTGCCAGATGTTTTTCTTGCGGCCGGTGAAGAAGTTGTCGACAACAATCACTTCGTGACCGTCAGCGATCAGCCTGTCGGCAAGGTGTGATCCGAGGAAACCGGCACCACCGGTAATGAGAATGCGCATGGGCTAAGCCTAGGACATGGCTTTCTGGCGGGCGATGCGCGACTCTATCGCCCACCCCACGACCCCCACGGTTGCGGAAACGACGGCAATCAGCGCTGCCTGCGAAATGGGGTAGTCGAGGAGGGCATCCGCAATCGGGGTGGCGATGTCGGCGGAACTCGGGAACTGAATCGGAATCCACACAGTCCGCACAAGCCACAGCACAGCGACAACACCAATCATCGACAGGGCCACCCCGCCGCCAGCAATCGCCCACGTGTTTTGTCTTTTTGGGGAAAAGACGATGGCCCCGGCGAGAAGAACACCGACGAGCGCCACCCCCCACGGTTCCGCCACACCAGCCACCTGGATGGCAGTCCGCAGGGATTCCATCGTCTCGGCCTCGATAATTCCCACACGAATATCGACAACGGGAACACCCTCGAAAAAACTGAAGCCCTGGTCAACGAGTCCGTCTCGAATATCAACAAGGAAGGGGCGAAGAGACAGAGTGAGCTCGGGTGACGGTGTTCCCGGGTCACTTTGGACAATCTCTGCAAACTCGCCGTGGGTGTCGGCAATGATCTGTCGCCACGATCTGGCAAACGGTTCCGAGGCGATGATTTCTGTCACCCCGGCGTTCACCTGCGTCAGGGTTTCGTCGATCAGTGGTTGAAGAAGCTCGGTGAGCGCATCATCGAGAACTGGGGGGACGGTGATGCCAAGCCCCGCTGAATCGACGATTCGTTGAATCAATTCGTCGGAGGTGAGGAACTCCTCCAACGGGTCGGTAAGGGCAGAAACCAGGCCCTCTTGCACTTCGGGCAGGTCCAACACGGGATCCAAGGCCCCCGCCACCCGGTCAGTATCGGTGGCGAGGACGACAACGTGGTGGGCGACAAAAGCAATCGGGGCAAAAACAATTCCCGCAATCAGGGCAATCAACGACCAGGTGTGACGGGGACTGTGTCGGGGAGTCGAGTCGGCGGTGCTCACAGTCACCAGGGTAGTGGGGAAGAGGTCAGGCGAGTTGTTTACCGTCTGTTAACCATTTGTCCAGACGATAGCCCTCGTTGAGGAAAACCCTCCGAAAAGGACACAGGATGACCATTCTTGGGGCAGGTGCGGTTGGTGAGTGTTTCCCCTCTGTTTACCCGTTGACCACCGACCGTCAAGGTCAAAGCGAAAAAGTGTGTGAGGCGCGCAAACCTGCGTGCACTCTCAATCCAAGAGGAGAAGTATCACTGTGAGAAAGAACATTCTTGCTCCGGTCGCACTCGCTGCTGCCGGTCTTCTGCTGCTCTCAGCCTGTGCGCCGGCTGAAGAGGAAGCACCCGAACCCGCCCCGGCTGAGGAAACTACCGAGGAAACCACTGAAGAGGCAGCACCCGAGCTGTCTGGGACCATCCTCCTCGATGGCTCCAGCACCGTCGGCCCGTTCGCCGAAGCCGCTGCTGAGCTGTTCATGGACTCCGTTGGTGGAGCTGTCGCCGTCACCGTTGGTATCTCTGGTACCGGTGGTGGTTTCGAGAAGTTCTGCAACGGCGAAACCGATGGCTCCAACGCCTCGCGTCTGATCAAGGACGAAGAAGCTGCTCTGTGTGCGGAGAACGGAATTGAGTTTGGAACCATCACGGTTGCGAACGACGCCCTCTCCGTGGTTGTGAACCAGGAGAACCCGCTCGAGTGCATCAGCGTGGAAGCGCTGAACGCCATCTGGGCCGAGGGCAGCACCCTCGCGACCTGGGGCGAAGTTCCCGGAATCGACGCCGGTGACCTTGCTGGTGAAGCACTCGTTCTCTACGGCCCCGGTACTGACTCGGGAACCTTCGACTTCTTCACTGAAGAAATCAACGGTGACTCGGGCAACATCCGCACCGACTACAAGAACATCGGTGAGGACGACAACCAGGCTGTTGCCGGAGTTTCAGGTGAACTCGGTGGAATGGCGTTTATCCCTTACTCCTTCTACCAGGAGTACTCCGACACCGTGAAGGGTCTCGCTATCGACAGCGGAGCCGGATGTGTTGACCCCACCGTCGAGAACCTTCTCGCTGGTGACTACACTCCGCTCGGCCGTGGCCTCTACATGTTCCCCAGTGCTGCTGCACTGCAGCGTCCTGAGGTACTTGCCTTCTACAACTACGTCATCGACGAGAACGAGACCATTGCTG
>CAYMUC010000233.1:0-2876 GCA_964393535.1 uncultured Ilumatobacteraceae bacterium
CTCCGGCAACGCCAACACCTCACCCACCAACGGCACCACCAACCCCAACACAGGAGTCGTCGACGACGTTGATGGCACCGTCGACACCGGCACCGACGACACCGGCACCGTCGACACGGGTACCGTCACCACAACCGGCGGCGCAGGCACCTGAACCCCGACGCCGGCAACCGTCGCCTCCGCTCCGCGGTTCTCCCACGACGTACCGAAACGGTTGGTGGCAACGACCGTCGCCACGTAGTCGCCGGGGTTGAGACCGGTGATGGTGCACTGGGTGGCAGGCGACGCCACCGAGCAGGTGCTTGTGCCGGCACCCCCGGAGAGCGTGACCGTGTACGCCACTGGTGAGTCTGTACCCACCGTGGGTGGCTCCCAGGTGACCGTCACCGAGTCGCCCGACACCGTCGCAGCGACCGATCGCGGCGGCGTTGGCGCGATCACTGTCGCGCTGTGCTGTTGCACGATGATGGCGCGAGCGGAGTTCGCGTTGTACGACGCGACGCCACCAACGGCCACACAGGCATCGACGCCGGGGCAGGCAACAGAAGCAATCCGCGCCTGCACCGACGGACTTGCGCCGACACCCGGATATGGCACTCCAGGAACTCGCTCGGCGTAACCCCACGTGTTGTCGTGCTTCGTCAAGAGGTACGGCAGAGCGTCATGGCCGTTGATCTCGAACCAGCCAACGGCGACGCAGTGAGTGATCGCGGCACAGTCGAGGTCACTGGTTCCACTGTCGGACCAGTTGGCAGGATCCATCGACCAGTCGGACATGAACGAATTTCGCTGCCTCCCAAACCCTTGCCAATCGAACTCAACCGCAGTACCGGTACCGAATTCCCAGATCTGACTGGGCTGAGCACCATCTGTGTCGTGCGCCATCACGCATGAGTCCATCGTGATGCACATCAGACCCGAAGGAACGTCTGGGTGTTGTAGATCGTCGTAGACGTCGTGTCCCTCGACGTTGGTGATGGCATCGTTGCTCGAGTTCGTGCTGGGAACAGCAACATCGGCGGTGAACGGCGTTCGATCGTTGCCCGAAATGTCGTTATACGAGCCCGCCAGTTTGCAGGACACCAGGGTTGACTGAGGTGAGGTCGAGGCGGTCGGACATGACACGATCAGATCGTCTGGGAGGTTGTCGTGCCCGGTCAACGCCATGACTGCGGGCGCCGTGGAGAACCTCGACGTTCCGTTTTGCAACACCACAAGTGTGATCTCGAAGACGTTCGGCTCGTTGGTGGCGTCGGGTTGATGGCGACCGACTGCGACACAGTGGCTCGGAGCGATGTTGCATGCCAGATCACTGACCTCAGTGGTCGGATGTGCTCCTTGCCAAACGAATCCCTCGACGATCCCACTCGCCCCCACCGCATACGACAACGGTGCGCTCAACATGTCCTGGGTCACATTGTCGGGGTCGCTGTCATCAGGCGGAAGCAGCATCTCCAGCTCGCCGACCACCGCGCAGACACCGGTGGTCGACCCGTTGCACGACACCCCGATCACCGTGGTGGAATTCGGCACTTCCCACGGATCGGTTGCGCCCGCCTGGAAGTCGACGAACGCTGCTGAACCCATCTCGAAGGCACTACTTGCAGGGTCGACGCTGATCGCCAAGGCGAACGAGAGCGTTCGAGGTGCACTGCTACGAGCCACCTGTGAGTCGGCGTAGTTCGTCGAGTAGTTACCTACCACCACGCATGTCTCGATCGCATCGCAGTCGAGATCGACGACGACTGCTCCGCCACCGCCATTATTGACGGCAATCAGGGCAGGTATGGGCTCGGCGTGTGTCCACTCGCCGTCATGGCTGCGAGCGATGAACACTTGCACGACGCCGTTGACATCGCTGTAGGTTCCCGCCGCCAAGCATTGGCCGGGTTCGGTGCACGCAACGTGCGATGCCGAGATCGTTGCACCATCGCTCAACGCGTCGAATCCGCCGATCGCCGTGGTGTCCCATGAGGTTCGAGAGCTGAACGACTCGACGAAACCGCCCGAGGAACTCGCGGCGTATCCGGTGGCACCATCGGGCGACATGGCAATCGCATCGAAATCATTGCCGACGCCCCCCAAAAGGTCGATGGCGTCGACCCTGGACATCACGTCGGCATCGACCACCACGACACGGCTGTTCAAACCTGTGTCGATGTCGTCGTACGTCAAGGCATACAGCATCGTTGCGTCAGGACTGATTGCCAGACGACTGTTGCCGTAGGCAGCGACTTCATGATCGTCGGTGAGTTGGACCATGCGCCGCGCTGTCACATCATCGGTATCGACTTCCACGACGCTGAGCTCCCAATCGGCGACAGCAGCGAGGAAATAGACATGTTCACCATCGGGTGACGGAACGGCGTCGACAAAACTGCCGATTAGAACGTCGTTTGCTGTGGTTTCCGTGACCGTTGTCGAGGTCGTGCTGTTGACCGTCTCGAGATCAATCCGTTCGATCACATTTGCTTCGGCAAGAAACATGGCGCTCTGCGCAGCATCCAGACTCATTGCGGAGGCATCGGCGTAACCGACCACGCTGAGTGTGGCGAGATCAGCCATACGGTTGCCGGTGGCCAGGTCGAATCGTGCCAGAACGACGACCCCACCACTCTCGTCGAGCAGAACCAACAGTTCGTTGGTCACGGTCCGTACAACAAGTGCGCCAGCAAAGGTTGCCGCATCATCGGTGATCATGTCGACAACGGTCATCGTGTCGAGATCCACCACAGCAATCGCCAGAGGATCGCTTCCGAGATCGATGTACGCACGACTGGCGTCATGGTCGTAGGCGATACTGAACTGATCGTTGCCAAGCGATGACAAGTCCGCCAGGCGTGCCGTGGCATCGATGGTCTGGGTATCGACGTCTA
>CAYMUC010000234.1:0-2872 GCA_964393535.1 uncultured Ilumatobacteraceae bacterium
CCTCGGCGAACCGCAACACGGCCGGTGTGATACCCGGGATCTCGTGGACCACGATCACAGCCGGACCCTCGCCGCGGCGGAACACAGGCCGCGTCAGGTCAGCGGTGGTGAACAACGACCGACCCCAACCCGGCAACTCGGCGGTCATGACCGCCCCCGCATGGCATCCAGTGCAGCCTCGGCCAACTGTTCCACCCCCACTTTGAACGTGTTCAGATCATCGATGGAATCACCCATGGCGCCGTGGAGGTACCGGGCGTAGACGCCCTCACTGATCACGGCCAATCGCCACGACGAGAACGCCACGTAGTAGTCGATCCCCGACACATCCCGTCCAGTGGTCCGGGCATAGCGTTCCACCAACTCGTGATAGGCGGGGAAGCCTTCGGCCCCCGAAGGGTCGTTGTGCCGTTTGGAACGCTCTCCCGGATCGGTCCAGTACACGCCCAGGTAGCCGAGGTCGGCCAGGGGGTCACCCAGGGTGCACAACTCCCAGTCCAGCACCGCGGCGATACGGCCATGCGCCACATCGGTGAGGCAATTGCCGAACCGATAGTCGCCGTGAGCGATGACGGCATCGCGCTGTTCGGGCAGTTCGGCCGCCAGACGTCGGGCCACCTCGTCGATGGCGGGAAGTTCACGAGTCTTGGACTGCTCCCACTGGGTGGTCCACCGCCGCACCTGGCGTTCCACGTACCCGGTCCGCTTGGCCAGATCACCCAGTCCCACTGCGTCGATGTCGACGGCGTGCAGTTCGGCCAGCACATCCACGAGATGCTCGCTGGCAGCGCGCCGGAGTTCCGGGGTGAGCAGGTCAGCCTTGGTCGGTGCGTCCAGCACCACCCCGTCCACGAAGCCCATCACGTAGAACGGTGCCCCGTTCACCTCGATGTCCTCGCACAACCCCAGCGCCGGCGCCACGGGGACCGACGTGACGCCGACAGCCGAGATGATGCGGAACTCGCGAGCCATGTCGTGAGCCGTGGCCAGCACATGACCCAGCGGAGGGCGTCGCAACACCAGTCGACGATCAGCCGCATCGGTGACCAGATAGGTGAGGTTCGAACGTCCACCAGCGATCAGTGCAAAGCGGAAGGGCGGGACCACATCGGCGATGGTGCGCTCCAGCCAGGTCGTCACCGCCGGAATGTCGAGACCCGGGACCGGCTCGTGGGACAGCATCCCTGGGACGGTAGTCGCCGTCAGCCCGGTCGGGTCACACCGGCCACGCGACCCCAGTTCACCGCCGACACCTTCACCACGTCACCGGTGGCGGGCGCATGCACGAGGCGACCGTCACCCAGATAGATGCCCACGTGGCTGATGGGCGAGTAGTAGTAGATGAGGTCACCCGCCTGAGCATGTTCCTTGGGAACGCGTGTCGTGGTGTTGAACTGCTGGCGACTCTGATGCGGCAGTGGCACACCGGCCATGCCCCATGCCCATTTGGTGAGGCCTGAGCAGTCGAAGGCCACGCCGGGTTTCGAGGTGGCGAAGCGGTAGGGAACCCCCAACTGCGACAGCGCTGCATTCACCACGATGCCGGCCTTGGTGGAGGGGGGCGGGATATTGGGAAGCGACACCGCTCGGGCAGTCGATCCACCGGAACGAGCGCTTGCCGCTGCCGCAGCCGCTTCCCTGGCCTGGCGGTTGGCCTCGGCCTGGCGCTGCGCCTCGGCGAGACGAGCCCGCTCACGGCGAGCACGTTCGGCAACGATCAACTGTCCCAGTTCGTTCTTGGCCTGCTGGTATTGCCGCCGGTACTCGGCCTGCTGCTCCTCGGCGGTGCGACGCGCCGATTCCGCCGCCTCGGCCAGTGCCGTCATGCGCTGCTGCGCCCGCTCCAACGAGCGACGCTCTGCCGCCAGTCGCTCCACCAGAGCATCGAGATCATCGGCGTCGACAACACCTGCATCGAGGGCCACCCGTGTGAGGTGCTGGCGTTGGACGGCATCGCCGATACCCCCCGTCGAGGTGAGCAAGGAGGTGAGGGTGCCGCCGGCTCCCCCGGTCACAAACGCGGCGATGGCGACCGTGGCGAGATCACCTTGGAGTTCCGCGAGTTGTGCCTCCAACTCGTTCACCCGAATCGTGGTGGCGTCGATCTCCTCGGTCAGGCGGGACTGTTCGTCGAGCGCCGCCGCGTAGTCCTCGGCGTAGCGGTCGATCTCCTCTTCGAGACGCTCCAACTGGTCGGCCAGGCGGGCGACCTTGCGCGACTGGTCGTCGACGGACTGAGCCGATGCCACAGGCGTCAACGCCACATCGGAGGTCACGGCCACGGTCACCAGGGCAGCAACGCTCACAGCCGCCAGACGCCGGAGTCGAGAGGTCGGTCTCAACATGCGACAGTCACGTTACCAATATGACGAACATGTTGCGAAAGCGGGCGCCGTCGACGCGGCCATCACTCCCACTCGATGGTGCCCGGGGGCTTGGAGGTGATGTCATACGCCACCCGGTTGACGCCCGGTACTTCGTTGATGATGCGACTGGCCATGCGTTCCAGCAACTCGTAGGGCAGGCGGGCCCAGTCGGCCGTCATGGCGTCGTCACTGGTCACGGCGCGAATGATGATCGGATGGCCGTAGGTCCGCTCGTCCCCCATGACCCCCACCGACCTGATGTCGGGCAGCACGGCGAAGGCCTGCCAGATCTCCCGTTCCAACCCGGCGTCGCGGATCTCGGCCCGCACGATGGCATCGGCCACCTGCAAGGTCGCCACCTTGTCGGGGGTCACCTCTCCGATGATGCGCACCCCCAGTCCCGGCCCGGGGAACGGTTGGCGCCACACGATCTCGTCGGGTAGCCCCAGTTCGTGACCCAGACGTCGCACTTCGTCCTTGAACAACGACCGCAGTGGTTCACACAG
>CAYMUC010000235.1:0-2870 GCA_964393535.1 uncultured Ilumatobacteraceae bacterium
CGGTTCCCGCCACCCGCTGCGCCGCCTCGGCAAGACGCCACCATCGCCGCAGCACAGAAACCTCCTCATCCGTTGCCGCCTCCAGAGACACCCCAAGGTGCTCCGCCAACTGGACATCCTCCTGCTTCACACGCCACTTCTGTTCGTTCAACACACGCACGACCAAGCGCAAGTGCAGCACCGCCCGCTCACGATCACTCTCGGCCACTAACCGCGCCACATTCCGAATGCCACCGATCTGTAAGCCGAAGTCCTTCTCACGAGTCTCAGCGAGCGCTACCCGAAGCAACGACAAGGCCTCATCGTTACGCCCGAGTTCGGTCAGGATCTCAGCTCGAAGCACTCGCACCCACCCATCTCGATGCCCTCTCAACGCCTTGTCGAACCCGGCAAGCGCCTCCTCGGGTCGACCCTCATGAAGCGCCGCACGAGCCAGCCGATACTCGATCCACTTCAGGTTCTTGCCGGAAAGACCCACCCGCGCAGGATGCGTCGCCAGTACCGTCAGATCCGACCAACGTTTCTCCTCCGTCAAGATCTTCGTCACCACGGCGAACCAGTCGGTTCTTGGTGGATCGAAGTCGGCCTTGTTCGACACCACCGCCAGCCGAGAAGGATCGACCTGGTGCAGCAGCCGCAACGCCTGATGCGACCGACCCGCTTCCTTCAGCGCCGAGGCGGTCCTCAGCACCACGAACGGAGTCGGGTCAAACGCGTCATAACCACCTCCCACAGGGCTCATCACCCAACTCAACACCTGAGCCGCAGCACGCACCGCTCGCGTCCAAGTCGCCGCATCCGCGTTCGACCCCACGGGCTTGATATCCCGCTGCCACAAGCACCAAGAGAAGGCTCGAAGAATGTCGACATCCCCAGGCCACCGACGCTCCGCCTCCCCCACCAGAGCACACGCCTCGTCGAGCCGACCCGCCTTGCGCAACTCGGTCACACGCTTACCGACTTCTCGAGCCGTCTCGCTGGCCCCGATCATGTCTCACCCCCAACGTTCACCAGCTCCACTGCGTTTCGCAGCACCTGAAGCAGGGTCGAATCACCACCGGTGTCCGAGGCAATCTCTCCGGTCAGTTGGCCGCTCGCCGTGTGGTATTGCCGAAGCCGCGCAACCCGATCACCAGTCGACAGACGCATCAGAACCTGATGCTCACCGGACTTCCTGGCATCGAAGTCATACCCCTGTTCAGCGAAGTGTTGAGCCAACCGCTCCATCACCGAAGCAACCGCCTCATCCGGTGGTTCAAAGGTCTGAGGCACATTGCTTGCCAGCCACTCACGAAGCTCCTCCTCGACTCTGGCTCGACCGACACCGACGAGCGGCTTCTGCACGTGGAACCGCATGGACTTCCAGAGGTTCACCACCACCTCGGCGTCGCCGGCTGCACGCCGCAACGACACATACGGCGATCCACCTCCTTGCGGCACAGCGACGACCGGTCCGAGGTGCCAAGCCACCACCTCCAACGCAACATCCACAAAGTCCTCGAACAACTCGGCATCATCGCTGACCCGATCAGTCGGCCAGTCGATCAACCACGCCGAGCGACGCGCCCGCGTAAGGGCCGTGTAACCGAAACGAGTCCGCGAGTTCCGGATACTGCGGGTACCACGAAGATCACAGATTGCGTGATCCCATTCGCCACCCTGTGCACGCTGACATGTCCGCGCATACGAGTACATGCACCAGAGCGCATTCATGTACGGATCGCCATCGAGCATCTCGAAGAACTCGGGCGAGTCTCGGCCGTGACCCTCACGACTGGCTCTCCACACAAAATCCGCCCACAAAGTCCGCAGCACGTGTCGTTGTGCCACCTGCGGTGCCGCCCGCAACAGATCATCCACCACCCACGCCGTGAAGGTCGTCACCGTTCCGCCGAGATCGACGTGCGCCAGAGCCATCTCGCGCAACAACACAGACTCGCTGTGAATCGTCACCAATGTGGCACCACCCACCTCGACCACCCGGAGTTCCTCTCCATTGAGTAACCCCATCCCATGCGAGGCACGGATCGTGACAAGGCGATCACCTTCGACCGGCATCCCCACAGGCCGCCCCACCAGGGAGCGCGTCCGATCGATCCACCGCTTTGCGTCGTCATGCCGAAAGGTGACCGCCATCGCCGTCCCATCGACGAGCTCCCGCATCAACCACTCGGGAGCGGACCCAGGACTGAGCACCTGGACTTCGGCCGCATCGGACAACGCCGAATACCCCGGCAGGTCATCTCCCCGATCCTGCGCAACTCTGCACGCATCCGCCAGGCGAAGGATGGCCGAACCCTCATCCTGCCGATTGACCGTCGACAGCTCCGCCTCCTCCACCACAACACCCCGCTCGGAGAAAAACGACCGTGCCAGCGCAAGCGGCTCAGTTTCCCCATACGGAGGAAGTTGGAAACGGTCGCCGACGAAGACCACCACCCCTTGATCCTTGGTCACCACCGTCAAGATGTCGTCGAGAAGCCGACCCTGTTCGAACACCAAATCGGCACTCTCGAGATCCTCCGCCGCGCCGTTCCCGATCAGCGAGGCCTCGTCGATGAACACGACACGGCCAGCGACGCCCCCATCGCGGCGTTCGAATCGCACCTGCGGCGGCACATCCGACCCCCGGTCCACACGTCTCGGGGCGGCGTACAGCGCCGAATGAACCGTCGAAGCGGAACGCGCAGTACGCACCCCCAAGCGACGTGCCGCCTGGCCCGTAGCCGCCCACATCTCCACATAGCGCCCCAAGGACTCAGCCCTCTCCGCAGCCCGCGACATGATGTGCGTCTTCCCCGTGCCTGCAGGCCCCGTCAGGATGAACACCCCCGGAGTCCCGCGTCGGATGAACCGCTCGATCCTGTCCA
>CAYMUC010000236.1:0-2825 GCA_964393535.1 uncultured Ilumatobacteraceae bacterium
GTGGTACGAGCCGTCCTTCATCCAGATCTGGAAGACGCCCTTGATGTTCATCTTCGCCATCTGGTCCTTGGCCAGGCCGTACTTGGCCCAGAACAGTTCCTCGAAGATGGCGTCGTCGAAGGTCTTCGAACACAGCAGTCCGATGTTGAACAGGAACGGCTTGGAGACCTTGCCCACCTTGCGGCTCCACATGATGGGAAGCACGGAGGTCTGGCAGCTCATGCCCACCAGAGCGAGGCGCTGCAACTTCTCCTCCTGCGCCTCCTTCAACGCCAAGGTGTTGGCCGAGTAGGTGTAGCGGCTCCCGGCGGAAGCCAGCACTTCTTCTTTGTTGCGAGCGATGCCGGGTCGGGCTTTCCACGCATCGTCGGCCTCGAGGAACGACGTCAATGCCCCATCGATGTAGTCGTGCTCCAGCAGCCAGATCAGCATGGCTGACACGAAGCCACCGTCCTGGCCCATCTTGTGGACCATGTCGTCGCTGGCCCGACACAGCAGCAACTGGCGCGCCACGCCGTACATCTCGTCGGGTTCGCGCACCCGACCGAACAGGTGCATGTCGGCCTGTGGCTCCCAGGCCCGGAAGCGAGGGCACGCACGGGTGCAGGTGGTGCAGCCCTTCTCGCCGTGCAGGCAGTTCGAGGCCCCCAATTCGTCTTCCAGATGGAACGGCTTGTACTTGCCCTCTTCGTGCTCGTAGCCGATCACATCATGAGGGCAGGAGATCACGCAGCCGGCACACCCAGTGCACAGGCCCGTGGTGATCACTTCCTCGTACAGCTCTTTCCACTGCGCCGTCCAGCGTTGGTTTGCGGGCGGGGCTGACTCGGTCACCGTCATATCCGTGAATCTAGGCGTTGATCCCCGGCGCGTCAGGACCCGAGACGCGACCGTGCCCGGACCCCCGAAGGAGCCCGGGCACAGCCGCTCTCGTCACCCGGGGGTCAGACCGCCTCCGGGCCCTCCTCGGCGGTGCGGATCCGGACGATGCGGTCGACATCGCTGACCCAGATCTTGCCGTCGCCGATCTTGCCCGTCTGGGCGGCGGCCACGATGGTGTCCACCACTCCGTCGGCGTCACCGTCGGCCACGACCACCTCGAGTCGCACCTTGGGTACGAACTCGATCTGGTACTCGGCACCTCGGTAGGTCTCGGTGTGGCCTCCTTGGCGGCCGAAGCCGCGTACTTCGGTCACCGTCATGCCCTGGATGCCGATGCCCCGAAGGGCCTCCTTCACCTCGTCGAGCTTGAACGGCTTGATGATGGCAGTCACGCTTTTCATGTCGTACTCCTCACTCGCTACGGCTAGTGGCCAGGGCAGGCAGCACGTCGGGACCGTAACCGGCCACACCGAATTCGGCGACGTCCAAACCGGCCATCTCGTCCTCGGCCGACACCCGCAGGAGGCCGAGCTTCTTGATGATGGTGAACAGGATGCCCGTGGTGATCACCACGAAGGCCGCTACGGCCACCACACCCACGATCTGGTCGACCAGCAGGTCGGCTCCGCCGCCGAAGAACAGGCCATCGGTGCCCTCGTCGAGGAACGGAGCGTCTGCATTGGCGAACAGTCCCACGGCGATGGTGCCCCAGGCACCGCACACACCGTGCACCGATACTGCGCCCACCGGATCGTCGATGCGCAGCTTCTCGAGCAGCAACACCGAGAACGTCACGATGACGCCGCCGATGGCGCCGGCGACCAGCGACATGTTGCCGTCCAGCGCGTAGGCACCGGCAGTGACGGACACCAGACCACCGAGGATGCCGTTGCCGGCCATCGACACGTCGGGCTTGCGGAACTTGAACCAGCTGGCGAACATGGCGGTCACGCCGCCGGCTGCTGCGGCGAGAAGAGTGTTGACGGCGATGCGAGGCACCTCGACATCGGCGGCCAACTGCGAGCCGGGGTTGAAGCCGAACCAGCCCACGAACAGGATGAACACACCGGTCATGGCCATCATGACGTTGTGGCCGGGAATGGCTCGGGGCTTGCCGTCCGGGCCGAACTTGCCGATGCGGGGTCCCACGATGATGGCGCCCATGAGGGCCGCCCAGCCGCCCACGGAGTGCACGATGGTCGAGCCGGCGAAGTCCTGGAAGCCCATCTGGTTCAGCCAGCCGCCGCCCCACTGCCAGTTCACGACGATGGGGTAGATGAGGCCAGTGATCACGATGGTGTACACCAGGTAACCCGAGTACTTGGTGCGTCCGGCCATGGCACCGGCAACGATGGTGGCGGCGGCTGCGGCGAAGGCGGCCTGGAACAGGAAGTCGACCGGCAGCATCAGCGAGTAGTCGGTGGTGGGGTCATCGCTGTAGCCGCCCCAGAGCCACGAGAACCCGATGATGTCCTTGCCGCTGTAGGCGATGTGGTAGCCGACGAAGGCGAAGATCACCACGCCCAAGCACATGTCCATCATGTTCTTCATCATCATGGCGCCCACGTTCTTGGCCGACGTGAGGCCGGCCGCCACGAGGGCGAATCCGGCCTGCATGAGCAGCACGAGGACGGCTGAGATCAGCAGGAAGATGTTGTCCAGGATCATCTGGGTGTCATCGAGGGGGATCGGCAACACCTCCTCCTGGGCTCGAACCGGGGAGGCTCCTAGTGCCATCACCCCCAGTGCTGCAATCGTGGTACCTACGAGAACTCGTCTCATTCGTTCCTCCTCAGGGAGTGGTTGACATTCACCGGCGGGGCCAAGAGCTGTGGCGGAGACCCACGGGCGACCGGACTCGTCTGGTCGACTCTGACCCGACAGCGACGCACCGTAGGCAGGCCGCGTTTCTCGCTTGTCGCCCTTGTGTTTCGAGTGTGTGG
>CAYMUC010000237.1:0-2812 GCA_964393535.1 uncultured Ilumatobacteraceae bacterium
CCCCTGGTATCCGCGCCTGCGCCCGGTGCCGCCCTGGCAGCAGGCTCACTGAAGCCGGGTGGAGGGCGTTCCCAACCGACGCCGTAGGAACAGCACACAGAGACCCAACAAGAGAAGGACGGTCGCCGGCACCAGGTGCTGCGGAGCAGCGCCAACTGATGGCAGCACACCGGGCGCAACGGGATCGGGTAGCGGACTGGGCGCGAGGGTGGTCGTCATCAGATCGACCAGCCCGACCGACGGAACTCGGTCTGCCAGTTGTATCCAGGTGGACTGGTCGACTGAGCCGATCACGGCGGCATACGTGCCAGTCGGCAGACCGTTCAGGGCGTAGCTCGATCCAGAATTGGGGACCCGGATCAGGACATCGTCGACGGTACCCATGATGGTGTCCACACCTGCCCAGATCACGGTGGTGCTGTCACCGACTGCGGGTCCTGAGACGGTGACCGGTCCGGCCAGGCCGAACTGGGCGGTGATCGAGTCGTTCGAGCTGAGATCCAGACTCGCGTCGAGGCCGGACGCCCAAGGCGGGATCGCTGTCAGGTCCAGTCCGGAGGCCGCCAGGTCGAACTGGATCGAGAAGCGGTAGTTGCCGGCCGGGGTGATGGGGGGCGTACAGATGCCATCGGTCGTGGTGGCGCAGGTGAACTCCGCCAGAGAGGATGCCAGCCCAACAGAGCTTGGTGGCGCTGACCGATCCTGTGCCTTGACACTCGTGAGCGCACCGTCGGGGTAGGCGACCACAGCGCGGCTCATGAGTTCCAGAACCATCGTCACGCCCGGGATACCCGGTTCGTCCGGGTCGCGAGAACTACTACGGTCCAGATCGAGGAACATCTCCGGTAACACGGTACGGCTTCGGGTCCGCATGTCGACCGTGACGGAACCGCGATCGGTCTGCCGTCCGTCTCCCATGGTGTAGTGGAACTGAATGCGGCCCACGAACGTGAGGCCGGGTGTGACGCGGATACGGTCCCCGATGATGTCGAGTTGAGCGTTACGTGGCATGGTCACACTTTGTAACTGGAGACCGTCGCCGATGTCGTTCGCAAGGACGTCGATCTCGAGAATGGCTCCCATCGGTGCAGCGACCGAATCATCCTCGGCACTGAACGGCTCCGCCTGGGGTTCGGGCTCGGGTGTCGGTGTCGGTGTCGGTAGAGGTGCCGGCAGCGGAGTGGGTGTTGGGGTCGGTGCTGGTGCACTGCCGGCACCGACCGTGACCTGTTGCGTGACACTCACGGCGTCGCCACCCAGACCGGTACCCGTGACCGACGCCGAGAGGGTGACACCTCCCGCCGAGAGGTCGGCTGAAGTGAACATCCCAGAGCCGGTGCACGACATCGTCGCTGCCGCAGCGAGCGTTGCGGGCGCAGCAGGCGTGCAGGTGAGCGCCACGGACGCCAGCGTGGGGGTCACGTCCCTGACGGCGACCGGGCCGGTGTTGATCACGCTCACGGTGTAGGTGACGTTTCCGGTCGTCGTCATGGTCGACGGATTAGCCGTCGCCGTCAGCGAGAGTGCTGCTGGGCGTACGACCGCAGTGCTCATGACGTCGAGGGCCTGCACGGTCGCTGCCTGCGGCGTGGTGGCGCCCACCGTGGCGTTCAGGGTCGACCACCCGGCGACCACGTCGGTCGGTTGTACGGCGCGGGTACCGCTGCACGTCGTGGATTGGCCGACGTTGAGCGTGGTCGACGGACAGCCGAACATCGTGAGGTCGTCGGTCAGGGTGACGTTGGTCAACGTCACGTTGCCCGAGTTGGTGGCGGTGGCCAGGTAGGTGATCTGACCGAGGCCATGGGTGCCGCCGGTGGTGGTGACCGAGGTGGTCGTGACCTGAAGGGTGAGGGCTCCAGCCTGGGGCAGGTTGACGCTGGTGGCGGAAGTGGTGGCAGGGTTGAGGGCACCGTCGAGGGTGGTGGCGGTGACCGACGCCGAGTTGGTGACTGCGCCGGTGTCGAGGTGGGCCTGGGTGAGGGTCAGGGTGGCGGTGCACGTCATGGATGCTGCGACGGCGAGTTGGGTGGCGGGACACGACACTGCGCTCAGTCCTGCAAGAGTGTCGGTGACGGCGATCGAGGTCAGCGTGGTGGTTCCGGTGTTGGTGACCACCAGGGTGAAGTCGATGCGGTCGCCGCTGTCGAGTCGGTCGCTGGGCGCCACCACCGTGGCGTCGGCAGTACCCGTCTTCAGCAAGGTCATCTGAGCGGTGCGGTTGATGGTCACCGTCGCGGTGTGTGGTGCGGGGTCGACGCTGGGGGCGCCGGCGGGCGAGGTTGCACTGGCCGTGGCGGTGTTCACGATGCCACCCGTGTCCACGTGGTCCTGAGTGAGGGTCAGCGAAGCGGCGCACGTGGTCGAGGCACCCGAGGCGAGTGTGGTGGCCGGACAGCTGACGGCGCTGAGGTCCGCCAGGGGATCGGCGATAGTCAGATTGGCCAGGGTCACGTTGCCGGTGTTGGTGACGGCGAACGAGTAGTTGATCACCGACCCCAGGACTCCACTGGTGGGTGTCGCCGACTTGGCGAGCGTGAGTTCGGGTTGCCGCGTCACGTTCACCGTGGTGCCGGCACTGTCGGTCACGGTGGCGGCACCATTGGTGGCCGACACGGTGGCGGCGAGTGCGAATACGCCGGCATCCAACTCGGCTTGGGTGAGCGTGGCCGTGCCGTTGCACACGACCTGTGCCGTGGGGGCCAGGCTGGCGGCGCAGGTCACGCTGCTGACTCGGGGGTCGTCGATCGAGTTCGACCCCAGGGTCAGGGTGACACCGCCGGTGTTGGTGACCGTGTACGTCACGTTGACC
>CAYMUC010000238.1:0-2810 GCA_964393535.1 uncultured Ilumatobacteraceae bacterium
ACTCGTTGGTGGGCTCGAGCGGCACGGGTGCTGTTGGCGAGAATGCCGCCGACGGTGCCAGCCACCAGGAACACGTAGTCGGGGCGGTTGGCCTTGAACCAGTGCGACACCTCGGACTGGTCACGCAGGTCCAACTGTTGGCGCGTGGCGGTCAGCAACTCGCCGACACCCTCGGCCCTCAGCCGCCGCACCACCGCCGAGCCCACCAGGCCGGTGTGGCCGGCCACGTACACACGGGCCTGCGACAGATCATGAGGTGCAGTCGTCACGCCCCGCATTCTGTCACCTGGAGAAACGGCGGCGGCGGTCGATCAACAGCAGCACGCCGGTGGCCAGCAGCACCAACACCCACCCCAGCACACGCCACGGATCCTGCCCGGTGGCAGGCAGGCGTCCGGGCACCACATCACCGGCCGCCACCACCACCTCGAGGCTCTGGCTGACCCCGCCCACGGTGATCACCAACGTGTGCCGCCCGGGCGCCAGGTCGGCGGGTAGCGCAACGTCACCGGCGAACACACCGCTGGCGTCGGTGGTGAACTGACCCAACAGCGTGGGGTCCGAGAACAGCACGATCTGGCCCGGACTGCTGGGGGCGAAGCCGGCCATGGCCGCACCCATGCGACCACCCGGCGGCAACTGCAGCACGCCATCGGCCCTCAGCGGCGCCGCGCCGCCGTCGCCGCCGACGGCGGCCAACAGCAGTGCCGTGCCCTCTCCCTGCACCATGACGATGTTCTGCACCGGTACCGCCATGGGCTGCCCGGTGACGGGGTCGGTCAACAGGCCGCTCACCACCGCGCCAGTCGGCGTGGCCTGCACCGCCACCGGCGCCGCAACACCGGCCGGCAACACCCCAGCCACGACGCTCACCAACTCGTCTCCTCGTTGGCGAATGGCCTCGGGCGTGGCGGTTTGGGGCAGCGGCGGTGTGGTGCGCGTCGGTGCGACGGTGGTGGTCGGAGGAACCGTGGTCTGTGGCGCACGCGGCGGAATCGTGGTGGTCGGCGTGCCGCCACCCGTGCCGTCACCGGTGGTCGGCGCGTTCACCAGGTCACCCAGGCCGCCGGGCAGCGAACCGCCCGGTGTCGCTGTGCGGGGCACCACCGTCATGCCCACGCTCACCACGGCAGCCTGATCCTCACCCGAGAACGCAGACAACACCAACGTGTGCGAGCCGGCAGGCAGGTCGCCGGGCACATCGGCCACGAACGAGGCCACACCGTCGGCGTCCACAGTGAACGTGCCCAACAGGCGGGGTGTCGACCGCAGCGACACCTCACCCTGGGTGCCCGGCGGCAGGCCGGTGATGATGCTCGAGATGCGGCCGCCGGCACCCGCCACCGGCTCACCGTTGTTGCCACGCAGACGCACCTGGTCGGCGTCGTCGGTGCCGGCCAACAGCATGCGCACCTCGTCGTTGCCGGCACTGGTCGACACACCGGTGATGCCGCCAGCTGGCACGGGCAGGGGTTCGTCGCTGTTGCGCTGCGACAACAGACCGATGATCTGCGCGCCCGACGAACCAGACCCCTCGACCACGTCCAGCAACAGCCCGCCGGTGGCGGACCCGACGGTGGTGTCGATGAAGGTGCGCGCCGAGGTGGTGGTGGTCGCCGGCGAAATGGTGGGCACCTGCACCAGCACGCCGTTGCGCCACGTCAGCACCGAACCGGGTGAGCGTGCCAGCGTGGCTCCAGCGGGCAACTGCACCGCTTGAGGTGCGCCGACAGCGGCGAACAACGAACCCGGTTGCGAGGGCGGAATGTACGACAGGTGCACGAGGCCGCTGCCGTCGTTCAAACCTGACACACCAACCGGGAAGATGCCAGTGTTCAGCGATCCGCCGCCGCGCCCGATACGCGGATATTGGTCCATGGCCATGGGTGCCAGCGCTCCGGCACCGTTGTAGCCACCGCCGTTGCCGCCCTGGCTCCAACAGTTCGGCCGGAAATAGTGCGCTCCGGCTCCACCACCGCCGAAGCCACCCGCCGTGGTGAACGTGACTCCCTGCACCCAGCTGCCGTTCTGGCCGGTGCAGGTGGTGCCCTCGCCACCTTCGCCGCCGTTCATGAACGCCTTGCCGCCGGCGGCGCCCACCTGCGCTCCGCCCACGGCTCCGCCGGTCGCTCCTGGCGCTCCGTCACCGGCAAACCCACCACCGGCCCCGGCCCAGCCACGCCCTCCGGCCTCCTGCTCCCCATATCCCTGGCCGCCGCCGCCGTCCACACCGCTCAGGTCCACGAACGCTGCTGCCGACGCCGTGACACTGCCCGACGGCGCGGTGGCGTCGGCCACGATGCCCAGTTCGTCGAAGGGCATGCTGACAGCGCCGCCGCCACCAGCCACCAACAACGGTTCCAGGTCGGGATCGTTCAGTCCGCTGCCTTTCACCACGAACGTGGCGCCGCCACCACCCACCTGGTTGCCCGGCTGCTGGCCCACCACGATCAGTAGTTGGTCACCCTCGGCGAGGTCGAACACACCTTCCACCAGCGCACCGCGACCGCCGCGATCACCCCCGGGAGGCGAGGTGAAACCGCGGGGAAGCGCCATGCCGCCACGGGCGCCCAACGCCTGAATGCGATACCGGCCCGTGGCCGAAATGGTCACCAACTGCATGCCCTGGGGCACGTTGGCCGACACGCTGGTGTTCACCAAACCGGCCAGCGGCGTACCGGCGTAGGCGGTGTCCAACTGGGCCTGGGTGGGGCCCTGCGGTCCGGTGACGCCAGCGGTGGTGAACGTCACGGGTCGCAGGGTGGACAGCGTGCGAACCGGGCCGTAGCCCACCCCGCCGTAACCCTGCA
>CAYMUC010000239.1:0-2795 GCA_964393535.1 uncultured Ilumatobacteraceae bacterium
CGACGAACAGACCATTGCCGTAGGTGACCGAGTTCCAGTAGTAGTCGGCTGCGGAAGTTTGTGCTGTCCAGGTGATGCCGTCAGGGCTGGTCATGACACGGTTACCGGTGCCAGTGCTGGCGACGGCGACGAACAGTTCTTGTCCGGTCGGTCCGCCGTAGGTGACCGAGCTCCAGTAGTTGTCGGCTGCGGAAGTTTGTGCTGTCCAGGTGATGCCATCTGCAGTGGCGACTGAAGGGAACAGCCCGAACAGCAACGCGAACACCGCTGCAACGACCAAGACGCGGCCAGCGGCGCCGGAACCTCGACGATGCGTGCGAGAGGCGGCACACAAGACCCCGGAAGAGAAGACACTCGAAACCTGCATGCCCCAACCGTATCAATAACTTATCGAAGAAGTCGATAAGTTATTGAAGAGTGAAGGTCCGAGCCGTCACCGCCGAGACGTTCGCGGCCGAACTCCCGCCGCCTTACCGGTGGACCGTTTCGACGGCGCGTCGGTGTTTGCGAGCAGCGTCGCCTCGATGGCGGCGATCGCGAAGCGGGTCCACTCGTCCCCGTCGTAGCGCTCAGAGTCGATCTCGAGCACGAAACGCCCGAGGACCTGCCCGCGAATCCACACCGCCAGGGTCAGCGGCGACACGTCGTTGCGGATCCAGCCTTGGCGTTGTGCGTTCCCCAGCACGGCGGCGAGCCGTTGGTTCCCCTCGAAAGCGGCGTCGTTGAGCTCCCGAAGGAGTGCGGCGTTGGTTTCGGCCTTCACGAACAACGCGAGTCGGGTCGCACGGGCCGTCTTCCGTTGGTCCTGCAGGGCGAACTCGAGCCCTCGAATGGACGCTTGTACGAACTCGTCCCGGGTCGTGGCACCGGCGACCAACGAGTCGTAGGTCTCGAGCACATCGAGCACCGCCCGGCGGTACCTCTCTCGCAATGCCGCCACTACGAGGTCCTCCCGGGTGGGAAACATGTAGTGGATGCTGGGTTGCTTGAGTCCTGCCATCTCGGCCACCTCGGCCAGACGCAGCGCCGCCTCGCCTCTGGTGGCAATCACCTCGATCGCCGCGGCGAGTATCCTCTCACGGCTGTCAGGCTTGTCGGCCACGGCCACAGTGTAGGAAACCGCGCCACGTGCTCAAGCAACACGGACGCCGGGAACCGTTCTCATGAGCCCGACCACCCTCGGACGATTGACCCCCATCGACTTCGAGACCATCATGATCGTCGCCCACAAGGTGGCCTAACCCAACCAACCTGTCACCGAAACCTGCAGCAGTCCCCCGGGCACCAGGCGCTGAAGGCAGCCAACTACTGGTGTGAACTCCTCGCCCGCCACCACCCCACCGAACTGGTCACCACACGACGCGTTGTGTTCCAACGCTGGCCGTCGTCCAGCACGGCTGCACAGTTGTACCGAGATGCAGGCGAATCGTGGACCGACCATCGCGACGACGTGCTGGCCACGTTGTCCGCACGCCCCGACCAAGCCGTGATCTTCGCCCTCCTCACCCTGAACGACCCCCACCTCGCCTGGGAACAAGCAGCGTCGCTACCACTGCACGACGACCACGTGTGGGCGCAACTCGCCACGGCCTACGAAACCATCGACCCACTCGCCGTGCTCCCCATCCACCAACGACTCGTCGAACATGAACTCGCCAACACCGGCGCCCAGCACTACCGCCAGGCAGCAACCCGCCTCGCTCGAATGCGCACACTTGCAAATGGAACCGGCCAAGCCTCCATCGTCGACGAGTTCATCGCAGCACTACGCGACACCCACCGCAGGCGACCACGCCTTCAGCAGGAGTTCGACCGGGCACACCTGCCCTGAAAGTACAGTGATGCCGCTCGCGACGTTCGCGACACCGAGTCCTGCAGCAGTCCCTTTGGTCCTGGGACGAGGACCAAGAGCGACGCCTCGCCGCCCAATGCGTCAGCAAGGACCGCTTGCGAGCGCGACAATGTGGTTGGAAGGAGTCGACCGTGTATTCGGGCATCGAAGACCGACTCAAGGACATCGCCGAACTGTGCTGCTGTTATGGCGTGGTGCGCCTCGCCGTGTTTGGGTCGGCTACCACCGACGACTTCGACGAAATCACAAGCGACATCGACCTGCTCGTCGACTTCGCTGATCCAACATCACCTTCCTACGTCGACCGGTACTTCGACCTCAAAGAAGAACTCGAAGCTCTCCTCGAGCGACCCGTCGACCTCGTGGTCCGCTCTGGCGTCCGGAACCCCTGCTTTCTCCGCCGAGCAACCGAGTCCAGCGAGGTTCTGTATGCATCCTGACACCCGGGCACTTCTGTGGGATGCACAACAAGCCGGCCGACTGATCCTCGTCTTCCTGAACGAAGTGGATCTGGACCGCTATCTGCACGACGCACTCATCGCTTCAGCGGTGGAGCGTCAGTTGACCATCATCGGTGAATCACTCAATCGCCTCGCCAAGGTCGACCCCCCCGACGGCCGGCGGTATCACCGATCTCAGCAGAATCGTAGGATTCCGCAACATCTTGGTGCACGGCTACACCAGCATCGACAACGCACTGGTGTGGCAGCTCGCCACCTCCAAGGTGCCACTACTACTCATCGAGATTGCCGATCTGCTGAGCGACAACGAACCCTGAGCGGCAATCGCACCTGTTCGGAGTGAAGCGCCACTGCTCTCACACAGGCTCAGTGGTTTGAGCGGCCCCCAAACACGCACTGCTCCCGAAAAGCAGGGGAACCCTGGACACATGGTCCAGGGTTCCCATAGTGGCGGGGGTGGGATTTGAACCCACGACCTTCGG
>CAYMUC010000240.1:0-2790 GCA_964393535.1 uncultured Ilumatobacteraceae bacterium
CGTGGGTATGGCGACGAACATTCCTCCGCACAATCTCGGCGAGGTCATCGACGCCACCGTGCACCTCATCAGGAACCCCGATGCCACGGCCGACGACCTCATGACCTTCGTGAAGGGTCCCGATTTCCCCACCGGTGGGTCCATCCTGGGCCGGGCAGGCATCATCGACGCCTACCGGACCGGTCGCGGCAGCATCAAGATGCGGGCCACGGCCGTCATCGAAGAGGGTGCCCGCGGCCAGATGCAGATCATCGTGAGTGAACTGCCCTATCAAACGAGTTGCTCGTCCATCGCCGCACGTATTCAGGAACTGGTCGACGGTGGCGATCTCGATGGCATCGCCGATGTGAACGACAACTCCTCGGGCGGCAAGACGCAACTCATCATCACCTTGAAGCGTGACGCCAATGCCAACGTCGTGCTGAACAACCTCTACAAGCTCACCCAGTTGCAGACCAGTTTCGGCGTGAACATGGTGGCGTTGGTGGACGGTGTTCCCCGCACCCTGAACTTGGTGCAGGCCCTCCAGGGTTACGTGAGCCACCAGGTGTCGGTGATCACCCGCCGATCCAATTTCCGCCTCAACAAGGCCCGCGACCGTGCGCATGTGCTCGAAGGTCGTATCAAGGCGCTCAACGTCATCGACGAGATCATCGCCCTCATCAGGGCCAGCGATGACGCGGCGTCGGCCAAAGAGGGCCTCATGTCGCCGCCGTTCGAGTTCTCCGAACGCCAGGCCATCGACATCCTCGACATGCAGTTGCGCCAACTCACGCGCTTGTCGCGTATCGACCTCGAGTCGGAACTGGCCGATGTGCAGGCCCGTATCGCCGAACTGGAGGCCATCCTGGCTGACGACGTGCGACTGCGACAGGTGATCATCGACGAGATGTTGGCCGTGAAGGAGGCCTTCGCCACGCCCCGAGTGTGCGCAGTCACGCTCGATACCGGCGACATGCGCATCGAAGACCTCGTGGAGGACAAAGAACTCGTCATCGTGATGACCGAGGCCCAGTACGTGAAGGCGGTGCCCGCGGGGTCGTTCAGGGTGCAGGGCCGGGGTGGGCGAGGAGTCGCCGGAGCTCGTCTCAAGACCGACGACCTGGTGCGCCACGTCATCTTCACCACGGCACACGCGCACCTCTTGTTCTTCTCGAATCGCGGCAAGGTGTACCGCCTGCGGGCCATGGATGTCCCCGAGCGGGAACGCACCGCCAAGGGCATGCCCATCGTGAACCTGCTGCCTTTGCAGTCCGACGAGAAGATCCAAGCGATCATCGACACCCGCGATTTCGCCAGCGAGCGGTACCTGTTCTTCGCCACTCGCCAGGGTCAGGTGAAGAAGACCGCCTTCGACGAGTACGACTCGAGTCGCCGGGACGGACTCATCGCCATCAACCTACGCGACGGTGACGAGCTCGTGCGCGTCATCGAGACCTCGGGGGACGACGACATCTTCATGGTGGGCCGTTCCGGCATGACCATTCGCTTCAGTGAGACCGAAGTGCGTCCTATGGGTCGCGCTGCGGCCGGTGTGCGAGGCATGAAGTTGCGTGCGGGCGATGAGGTGGTGTCGGTGGATGTGGCACGCGACGACACCGCCATCCTCATGGTCACCGACGCCGGGTTCGGCAAGCGAACCCAACTCGACAAGTTCAACCGTCAGGGTCGCGGTGGTCAGGGTGTGAAGGGCATCAGGCTCACCGGCAAGCGTGGTCAGGTGGTGGCTGCGTTCATGGTGGGTCTCGACGACGAGATCGTGGCTGTGTCGTCCACCGGCGTGACCATTCGCATGGAGGTCCGCGCCATCTCCTCGCAAGGGCGTGACGCCACGGGTGTTCGTGTGATGGCGTTGGACACTGGTCAGATCGTCGCCTCGGTGGCACCCATTCTCGCCAGCGACGACGAGTGATCGCCGCCGTCGCCGCTGTGGTGGTGGTGGCCGCCGCCAGTGTGGTGGCCACGGCCAGGCTGAGCGTCACAGCCATCGAATCGGCACGCGCGCAGGTGGCAGCCGATGCTGCGGCACTGGCTGGTGTGCAGGCAGGTGCCCCCGGTGCTACTGCGGCGGCAAGGCACAACGGCGCACGCCTCACGTCATTGCAGGATCTCGATGGTGACGTTGTCGTGGAGGTCGATCTCGACGGTGTCACAGCGACCGCCCGCGCTACCCGCTAGCCGCGTGGTCTCTACACTTCACCTGTGACCGCAGTGGACGACGTGGCCGCCCCCACACCACCAGAACCTGAACAACGCCGGTTCATGGTGAAGCGACCCCTCGTCGTGAGCGGCCGTTCTCGCCCCCGCGTCCGGCGTGTCACCCGCGTGGTGCGGTCCATCGATCCGTGGAGCACCTTCAAGGTGTCGTTGCTGTTCTCGTTGGTGCTGTACCTGGCCCTGCTGTTGGCGGCCGTCCTGTTGTGGAACGTGGCCCACACCACCGGCACCGTCGACAATGTCGAGCGCTTCCTCGAGTCGTTCGGTTGGGAGAGTTTCACGTTCGAAGGCGGTCAGTTGTTCCGCGCCTTGTGGGTGGCGGGACTGTTCGGTGTAGCGGCGCTCACCGGGTTGGCCGTGCTGGCGGCCACCGTGTTCAACCTCATCGCCGATCTGGTGGGGGGCGTGCAGGTGACCGTGCTGGAGGAGGAAGTGGTGGTGCGAACCACCGACACCTTGGCGCCGCCGCCCACCCCAGCAGTTGAGGAACCTCGCTGACGGCCGGTAATGTATAGCGGTTGCCGGGGCTATAGCTCAGTCGGTTAGAGCGCATCCCTGATAAGGATGAGGTCA
>CAYMUC010000241.1:0-2782 GCA_964393535.1 uncultured Ilumatobacteraceae bacterium
GCCGAGACCACAGAGCTGCCCGTCTTCATCACCGGTTCCTCGCTGGGGTCGGCGGCTGCGTATTGCGCCCTGGCGGCTTCGGACGTGTTCGCCGGTGCCGTACTCATGGGGTTCGCCATCCCCGGCTCACCGTTGATACCCCCCGACAACCCGTTCCGATCCGATGCCTATGAACAGATCGAGCGCGTGTGGGGCTCACGTTTTCGACTGGACATCGATCGGCTCTTCGATTTCGACACCGACTATGGCTACGTGGGCGCCAAGGAGCAGAAGAAGGCCGATCCGTACAACACCTGGATGTACGACATGGCGTCGTGGGCTTCGATCATGCGCTACACGCCGGCGGTACCGATCGAGTCCAATGCCAAGCCCATTCTGTATGCCGTCGGCGAGAACGACCCGACGTTCCCTGTGCCTGTGGCACAGCGCGTGGTCGATGCCACTGCAGGTCCCGTCGACTTCTTCATCCTTCCCCAGGGTCGACACCAGCTGATGCTGTTCCACACCCATCCGTACTCGCAGGTGGTGGTGGAGTGGTGCCGCCGCCATCTGCCGGCCTGAACCCCTCCGCGCGAAAGGTTCCCGAAATGTCCGAAACCGCCATGCCGCCCGCACTGCACCCCGTGGGTGTGAACCACCTTGCCATCGCGACGCGCGATATAAAAGCGCAATTGCAGTTTTGGTGCGACGTGCTGGGCTGCCCCCTGAAGGCGTTGTACTGGATGCACGGTGTGCAGGGCTGCTTTCACGGCTTCGTCGAGTTGTCCCCCACCTCGTACATCGCATTCGTGCAACATCCCGACAATGCCGCCGAGGTGCAGGTGGGCCTCACGCACGCCGGACACCCGGGTGGTGCCGTGGCTGCGGGCACCATGCAGCACCTAGCGCTGCACGTCGACACGCTCGACCAAGTACTGGCGCTTCGCGATCGCGTCCGCAGCCGCGGCGTGCACGTCATGGGTCCCATCGATCACGGCTTCATCCAGTCCATGTACTTCGCCGGCCCCGAGGGTCTCACCCTGGAGATCTGCTGTGGCAGCGATATCGATGAACGGGCGTGGATCGATCCTGAGGTGGTCGGACTGTGCGGTATCTCGAGCGACGAATTGGCGAGTTTGGTCACGCCAGCTGCGTTCGAGCCGGGACCGACCGCCGTTGCGCAACCGGGCCCCGACTCGCCCGGGCCCCGCATGGTCTACCCGGCGCCTGCCTACGAGGCGCTCATGACCATGAGCGACGCCGACATGTGGCTCAACCTGAGCGAGACCACACCCCCGGTGGCGGTTGATCCGCCTCGATGAACCGATTCGGGGGATGAGTTCGATGTCTACGTGGAACTCGACGATCGTCGTCAGTGGCTCCACGGTGTCGACGACCGTGTATGCACCCCTCGCGACGTGCGAACGGCGGCAGTACGGCGACGCCCTGACGTCGCGCGAATGGGAGATTCTGGTGGAGTTGACCACGCGGTCGACGCTGCACGAGATCGCAGCGCGGTTGTACATCTCACCCAACACCTTGAAGACCCACCTGAAGAGCCTGTACCGCAAGATCGGTGTCGCTTCGCGACGCGAAGCCGCAGACTTTGTAGAGCCGATGCTTGCCAGCGCCTCCTGACGCCCGAGAAATCACCCCATGCGGGTCAGGTGAAGTGGCGTTGGGGTACGCCACGCTGCGACTTTCGTTCCTCGTGGTCGGTAGGTCGTCATGGAGAGTTGGATACACGTCATCGAACGGGCCGCCGCCGAGCATCCCGAGGTGGTCGCACTCAGCGACTCGAGCGGAGATCGGGCCACCTATGCCGACTTGCTGACGCGGGTCGAGGGCAGTGCAGGAGGCTGGGCGGCCAATGGGGTACGACCTGGCGACGTGGTGTGCGTGGTCATGCGCAATTCGACCGAGTACATCGCACAGGTACTCGGTCTCTGCCGGGCTGGCGCCATACCGGCGCTGATCAACTGGCGACTGGCCCCAGAGGAAGTTTCAACCGTGACCGGACTGTTTTCGCCCACCGCCACGGTGTTCGACGACGAGTTCGCTCACCTGCTGCATCCCGACACGGCTGGTCGGTGCGTACCCGTCACAGAGGCACCTCACGCCTCGCCTCCGCCGCGACCTGTCGACAGGCTGACCAACGACAACGTCTTCCTGATCATTCACACCAGTGGCACGACCGGCCGACCCAAAGGTGTGCCGCTGACACAGGGCGGCAGCGTAGGAGCCGCCTATCGCACCAGTGCCCGTATGCCTCATTCGCCTCCAGGAACGCGCCACCTGCGCGTCATGCCGTTCTTTCATTTGGCCGGTATGTCGGGAACCCTGCTGGCCCTCCTACGCCACGACACAGCCGTCGTCCATGACCGCTTCGACCCGGCCTCGTTTCTCGACACGATCGAGCGTGAGCAGATCGCCTTCTCGAACGCCGGACCTTCCCTGCTACATCGCATCTGCGACGAACAGGAGCAGCGGCCTCGAGACGTGTCCAGTCTGTGTGAGCTGTGGTATGGCACCGAACCCATTCCTCCGCCCACGTTGGAACGTTCGTTACGGCTGTTGGGTTGTCGCTTCCGTCAGAACTACGGCATGACCGAGGCGCAGTGCCCAGTCACGCAATTGGGGCCTGAGGATCATCGACTGGATCATCCGCACCTGCTGTCGGCGGGGCGCCCATTTCCCGGGTGGGAGATCCGCGTGGTCGACGAGACGGGCGTCGATGTACCCGAAGGTCAGCCGGGTGAGATCTGGATTCGCGGCGACTCCATGTTTCCCGGCTACTGGAACA
>CAYMUC010000242.1:0-2775 GCA_964393535.1 uncultured Ilumatobacteraceae bacterium
CCGTTCTTCGGCGAACTGCGCCGCCGCACCATCGTTCACCAAGCGGTTGAACAGGGCTTTGGCTCCCCTGACCGCGTCGGGGCTGGCGGCTGCGATCTGAGCCGCCATGGTCAGTGCGTCGGCCCTTGGATCCTCAGACAGCCGGGTGCACAGCCCCAACTCCACGGCCTCCACCCCCGACACGATGCGGGCGGTGAAGGTGAGTTCCTTGGCCACATCGGGGCGCACCAGACGACTGAGCACCAGCGTGCCAGTCATGTCGGGCACGAGCCCCCAGTGCAGTTCGCGCACCGAGAGTTGTGCCTCGGGGTGCACCAGTCGGATGTCGGCACCCAGTGCCACCTGGATGCCGCCACCCAGAGCCGCGCCGTGCACTGCAGCGATGACGGGCACCGGGACCTCTTGCCATACCCAGGCCACCTGCTGACCCAGATGCGTGATGCGGCCTGCAGCCATGGACGACGGGTTGCCGTCACCACCGGCACCACCGGCCGGCCGGTCGCCGCCTGCCATCTGCTGGAACGACCCGAAATCCAGTCCGGCACAGAACGCCGCGCCCTCCCCCGACAGCACCACGGCCCTCACCGACGGGTCGGCCTTCAGCCGCTCCCCCGCCTCGGCCAACGCCAGGAACATGGCCCCGTCCAGCGCATTGCGCTTGTCGGGCCGGTTCATGCGAACGTCGGCCACCCCCTCGCTGATGGTCACGGTCACACGGTCGGTGGTGGTTGCTTCAGCCATGATGCGGAGTCTGGCAGATGTCAGACTGCTGCCCATGAAGCTGAATCTGAGTGCCGATGAGGTCCTGACCACCACCCGTTCGGTGCGCAAGCGCCTCGATCTCACCCGACCGGTGGAGCGCTCTGTGGTCGAGGAGTGCCTCGACATCGCCCTCCAGGCACCCACCGGCTCCAACCGTCAGGGATGGCACTGGGTGATCGTGGAGGACCCCGCCAAGAAGAAGGCCATCGCGGACGTGTACAAGGCCAACTTCGAGATCTACGCCAACAGCCCTGCCAGTGCCCAGTTCGACGAGGGTGACCCCCGTTTCGAGCAGAAGGAACGCATCACCGACTCGGCTCGGTTCCTCGTGGACCACTTCCACGAGGTGCCACTGCTGCTGATCCCCTGCATCGAGGGCCGCCTCGACCGAGTGCCCCTGTTCGTGGGCGCCTCGGCGTGGGGTTCGCTGCTCCCCGCCGTGTGGAGTTTCATGCTGGCCCTGCGCGAACGAGGCATGGGCTCTGCGTGGACCACCATTCACCTCATCGGCGAGGGCGAGCGTGAGGTGGCCGATCTCTTGGGCATTCCCTTCGACAGCATCTCCCAGGGTGGCCTGTTCCCCATCGCCTACACGGTGGGCACCGAGTTCCAGTTGGCCAAGCGCCTTCCCCTGGACAAGGTGTTGCACTGGGACACCTGGTGAGCCGAGCCTGACCCCTACGCACCGTCGACGAGCCGCAGCCCACTGGGAGCGATCGATGGTTCGGCATCCAGCAGTTCCACCACGAATTCGGTGCGGTGCGCCGGGAAACGGTGCTGCGACATGAGCACCGGTGCACCCCCGGGCCGCGACGTCACGCGGAAACAGCGCAACACCGGAGATCCGACGGGAATCTCCAGAAGTCGCGCCGTCTCGGGCGAGGCTGCCTCGGCGCCGATGGTCTGCACGGCTCGCTCGAGAGGACCGTCCAACAGCTCGTAGAACGGTGAGCGCTCCACATCGGCCAACGACCATCGCTGGGCCAACGGCGCCGGGCACCACACCGTCACCAAGGCGAAGGGCTGACCATCGGCGAGGTTGAGACGCTTGACGCGCAGCACCCGGTCAGCCCCCAGGACTCGGCGCACCTCGGGAGTCGCCGAGGTGAACTCGAACTCGAGCACGCGTCGCTGGGCAGCGATGCCCTCTCGAGCCAACTGCGATTCGATGGTGGCCAGCGACCCGAGGCTCTGGCGCAATGGTTCCTGCGCCACGAACCACCCGAAACCCTGCCGGGCATCGACCACTCCGTCGTCGCGCAGTAACTCCAACGCCCGGCGTACGGTCACCCGACTCACGGTGAACTCGGCCCCCAAGTCGGCCTCACTCGGCAGCACACCGCCGGGCGGGTATGCCCCCGACGCGATGCGATGGCGGAGTTCGGCGGCGATCTGGCGATAGCGAATCGCCCGACCTGCACGCCCAGGTGCTGCTCCGATCTTGGCTGACGGGTTCACTTGTCTTAGAGTTGTCTACAAGCGCCGACCGCGCAAGTGCTGAACAGTGATGAACCGCCCGCCGAAAGGACCTGACCCATGACCGTCACCGCCGGAACCCCCATCGAGTTGGTCCAGGGCGTGTACGCCACACTGCCCGAGCGGGTGGCCTTGGCTGGTCAGCGGCTGGGTCGACCCCTCACGCTCACCGAGAAGATCCTGGTGAATCACCTCCAGGATCCCGCCGGTCAGGAACTGGAGCGAGGTGTCAGTTACGCCGACTTCCACCCCGACCGCGTCGCCATGCAGGACGCCACCGCCCAGATGGCACTGCTGCAGTTCATGACCGCCGGTCTGCCCACCACAGCCGTGCCGTCCACGGTGCACTGCGACCACCTCATCCTCGCCAAGGTCGGGGCCCGCATCGACCTCGGCCAGGCCGTCGACACGAATGCCGAGGTGTACGACTTCCTCCGCACGGTGTCGGCAAAGTACGGCATCGGCTTCTGGGGACCTGGCAGCGGCATCATCCACCAGGTGGTGCTGGAGAACTACGCGTTCCCGGGCGGCATGATG
>CAYMUC010000243.1:0-2701 GCA_964393535.1 uncultured Ilumatobacteraceae bacterium
GTGCGGCGGTCATTTCGTCCGCCAACGGCGTGCTGGCGCTCCTCGACGAGGAGGGAATCCCCACGGTCAGCGCTGCCAGCGTGATGGGCCTGCTCCACGACCTCGGGGCACCGATGACCGAACTCGTCCCCGCCATCACGAGCCGCCCAGCCGCTGTGCTCGGGCTGTCCGACGGCACGGGCGAGACCCGCCAGGGCGGTCGGGCCGACCTCAGCGTGGTGTCCCAGGGGCCACGGGGGTGGTCGGCGAAGGCCATCGCCCTCGCAGGTCGCCCCCTCGGCGAGGTGGACGCCTCCCCAGAGCGCATGTAGTATGTAACATATGAGTGACCGTCCGGTGCGAGTGGCGATCGCCGGGCTGGGTTCCATGGGGCTGGTGTGCGCCCGTGCGGTGGCGCGATCAGAGCACCTCACCTTGGTGGCCGCAGCAGATTCCTCCGCGGATGCTCACCGCCACCTGCTCCACATCGTCCGCGACCAAACGGCTCCGGTGATGTTCCACTCGGGCGACGAGTTGGTGGCGAGGGACATGCTCGACGGCTACGAGGTGGATCTCGTGGCTGTGATGACGCCGCCCGACAGTCACGAGCGACTGGCCACCGCTGCGCTCGACGCCGGGCGACACGTGTTGTGCGAGAAGCCCATGGCCCGGGACGCCCATGAGTCCCTCCGTATGTGTCGGGCCGCCCAGCGACAACCCGATCTGCTCGCGCTGATCGACCATCAACTCCGCTTCAACCCCGCGAGGCGTTGGATTCGCGATCGCCTTGTCTCAGGCGCACTCGGTACCCCGCTCAGCGTCCAGGTCGACATGCGGTTCCCTCGCCTGTGGGCGAGCCCGTGGACATGGTGGTCCTCTCGCCTCCAGGGCGGTGGCCTCCTGGCCGAGTACGGATCACACCTCACCGACCTGCTGCAGTGGTGGTTCGGACCAGCCGAGACGGCCACCGGATCACTTCGCACCGTGATCACCTCACGCGTCGACTCCGGCGGCCAACACCGAGTGGTCGACAGTGACGACCTGACCTCATTCCAGATCACCTGGAAGGACGGGTTGACCGCTGACGTGATGCTGTCGGGAGCCTCGGCCCTCGACCGTCGTGAACTGGTACTCGACACCACCGAGGCCACCGTCGTGTTGGACGCCAGCGACACCATCAGCGTGCTTCCCCGTTCGGGTGCCGAGCCGGTGGTGTACCACCTCAGCGAAGGCGAGCCGTCCCTCATCGGTGACCCCCGTGACTCCTACACCCAGCCGCACGCGCGGCTCCTGCAGGCCATCGGCACCTCCATCCGCACGGGCGAGGCACCTCCCCACGCCTGCACGTTCGACATGGGCCACCGCACCATCGTCCTTCTCGACCAAGTCAGAGACCGTTCAGCGGAAGAAACGACATGACCACCATCGTCCACGCCGGTCGGCTGATCGACGGAACCGGCCGCCCACCCATCCATGACTGCGCCATCCGTCTTGATGACGGCACGATCACCGAGATCGGTCCCGCAGCGGACCTCCTGGCACTCGCTCCGGGAGACGCCCGGATCGTGGATGCCTCCACGTCCACGGTCATCCCAGGGCTCATCGACGCCCACGTCCACGTGACCTGCCCTCCGGCTTCGTCGGGCTACATCCCCGTCGAACAGCAGGGCAATGACTCGGAGCGGTACGACCGGGGTGTGGTAGCGCTTGGCCATGCCCTTCGGGCGGGCGTGGTGATGCAACGCGACTGCGGCTGTCCCGACCTGCTGAGCCTCGTGCTGCGTGATGCCGTGCGGCGGGGCGAAGTGATCGGCCCGCGACTCGTCGTGTGCGGTCCGGCGATCACCACCACCGCCGGTCACGGTCACTGGATCGGCCGTACCGCCGACTCCGACGTCGAGGTTCGCAAACGGGTACGACAGCTGTGCCTCGAGGGGGCCGACTTCGTGAAGCTCATGGCAAGCGGCGGCGACATGACCCCGCGTTCGAACCGGCGTGCACCGCAGTTCTCCGACGCCGAGTTCGACGCCGCGGTACGCGATGCCCATCGGCTTGGCATGCCGGTGGTCGCACACTGCAACGCCACCGAGGCCATACGGCAGGCCGCCGAGTTCGGCGCCGACACGGTGGCGCACTGCAACTGGCTGGGAGAACTGGACGGCACCATTCGCTACGAGGACGGGATCGCCGACGTGCTGTTGGCCAAGGGCACCTTCCTGGATCTCAACATCGGGGGGACGCTGAACCCCTACACCCACGGTGATGGCTGGGCCATGTCCCCCGACTTCGGCTTCGCCAACCGGTGGGAACTCCACGGCGAACTGCGCAGACGTGGCGCACGACTCATGTTGACCAGTGACGAGTTCGGTCACCAGACCGCCGACTTCCCCGCTCTGCTCGCCAGGTTCATGACCGAGACCGGCGTGTCGGGAGCCGAGGTGATCCACCGTTCCACCCTGGTTCCGGCCATGGCGCTGGGCCTGGCCGACGTGACCGGCTCGCTGGAACCGGGCAAGCGGGCTGACCTGGTGGTGCTCGACGGCGACCTGGTCCATCAGCCCGAGGCCCTGACCTCACCGCTTCATGTGTTCGTCAACGGCTTGCCGATCCAGGAGTTGTCATGAACGAAGCCTCCTCTGCTCTCCCCACGGCGCGCAACGCCATCAGTGTTCCCGGTGCCTGGCATTCGGGGGCGCCGTACTCGCCCGCCATCCGTGTGGGG
>CAYMUC010000244.1:0-2682 GCA_964393535.1 uncultured Ilumatobacteraceae bacterium
CGACGGGTGGTGGTGTGCCGGTGTCGCCGGTGGTGCCGTTGCTGTTGGTCGTGTTGGGTGTGTTGGCGATTGGAGTTGACCTGGTTTGGTGGACACGGAGCTTCGGTGTTGGTCCTGGGCGCCGAGGACGAACCCGAATGGCAGGCAACAGCCGAGGTCGGTCTCCACGCCCACCTGCGTCGCCTCACAGTTGAGCTTTCCCGACGGGCGTTGCCTGCCGGCGGTACCGTGCGGTCGTGACGTCACAGGAACCTGACCGGGTCGGCCGCCGACGCGTTCCCCGCGCCGAGGCCATGGCCACGATTCTCGACGCCACCGTCGAGTTGCTGCGGCTGCACCGTCCCGATGAGGTGGGTGTGCGCGACATCGCCGAGCGGTCAGGGCACAACCAGCGCTTCGTGGTCGAGTGGTTCGGGTCCAAGGTGGAGTTGTTTCGTCAGGCGTTCCTTCGACTTGCCGACGAGTTGCGGGACACCATCCAAGTACCCATCACGAGTTCGACGATCCCCTCGGAGTTCGTGGTGATCGTCCGTCTCATGAACTGGTTGGTGGCAAACGATCCCGGGGTGTTTCGCGATGCCACCGAGCGACCCCTCTTGGAACTGATGGCTGCGGGGTATCGGCAGCGCTACGGACTCGACGAGCGATTGTCGGAGTTGCTGGCCCAGAGACTGGTGGCGGGGGCGGTCTCGACCATCCTGTTCGGAGACGCCCTGCGCATGACTCCGGAGGATCTCCAGGACCAAGTCGTGCTGGAGGCCCGGGTGGCGAGCCTTCTCGCCCGGCACGGGCTGACCGACTAACGTTCTAGCAAGCAGCGCTTACAAAAGGGTGATGCGCTGGCTTTGGTGGTGAGGAGATGCCGTGGGCCGACGAGTGCTGCAAACGCTGGGCGTGGTCACCGCAAGTCTGATCTCGGTGGCGTGGGTGACTGGCTACGGTTCCGGCGAGACGGCGCCGCTGGCCCACGATGTCCTTGTACCGGGCGCGTCGGCACAGCAGACGTTCGCCGATCTCCCCGTCGAGGATCGCGAGGGCATCGTGGCGGCGATGCGCGTCGCTCGGCCCGTCGACGGCGGCACCGAGTTGCAGTTTCACGACCGTGTCGAACGGGTGGCTGTCACCATCGGTGAGAGGTCCAGCGTGGTGGAAGGTCTGGACGGGGCCAGCGTGAGCTTCAGTGACGCCGCGTTGGGTCGTAATGGTGCGTTGGTGCCGTTGAGTGGCGCCAGTCCTGACGGCGTGGCGACGTCGACGGTCAGCCTTGATCGGGCCGCTGGCGCGGTGCAGGTGGAAGAGTGGTGGCAGCACGGTGCAGCTGGCATCCAACAGGGCTTCACGGTGAGGTCGCGCCCAGCGGGTACGGGTCAGTTGCGTCTGCAACAGACCGTGTCGAGCACTTTGACGGGTGAGATCGTCGAGGGGGGTCGGGGTCTTGCATTCTTCGACGGCGCCGGTGAGCGCTTGCGCTTCACCGGACTGGTGGCCTTCGACGCAACGGGCCGTCATCTGCCGGCGACCATGGGTCTGGATGCCGATCGACTCGTCTTCGACGTCGACGACACCGGCGCTGTGTTTCCTGTGGTCATCGACCCGGTGTGGTCGCAGCAGGCGTATCTGAAGGCATCGAACACCGACGCTGGTGACGTGTTCGGATTCTCGGTTGCGGTATCGGGTGACACCGTGGTGGTGGGGGCGTTTGGCGAGAAGAGTTCGGCGACCGGAGTCGACCGTGATCAGGCAGACAACTCTTTGACCAGCGCCGGTGCGGCGTATGTCTTTGTGCGCAGCGGTGGCGTGTGGTCGCAGCAGGCGTATCTGAAGGCGTCGAACACCGGCGATCGGGATCAGTTCGCACGGTCGGTGGCGGTGTCGGGTGACACCATCGTGGTGGGCGCCCCCGACGAGGACAGCAACGCGACGGGTGTGAACGGCGATGGCTCCAACAACGATGTGAGTAACGCCGGTGCGGCGTATGTGTTCGTGCGTAGTGGTGGGGTGTGGTCGCAGGAGGCGTACTTGAAGGCGTCGAACACGGGTAATGGCGACAAGTTCGGCTTCGCAGTGGGCGTGTCGGGTGACACCGTCGTGGTGGGTGCCTATCTCGAGGCCAGCAACGCGACGGGGGTGAACGGCAATGGCTCCGACAACACCGCTGGTAGTTCGGGTGCGGCGTATGTGTTCGTGCGCAACGGCGGGGTGTGGTCGCAGCAGGCGTATCTGAAGGCGTCGAACACGGGCAATGGCGACATGTTCGGGGGGTCGGTAGCGGTGTCGGGTGACACCGTGGTGGTCGGGGCCTCTGCGGAGAAGAGTTCGGCGACCGGTGTCGATGGTGATCAGACGGACAACTCTCTGACCACTGCTGGTGCGGCGTATGTGTTCGTGCGTAGTGGCGGGGTGTGGTCGCAGGAGGCGTATCTGAAGGCCTCGAACACCGGTAGCGACGACTCGTTCGGGGGGTCGGTGGCGGTGTCGGGTGACACCGTGGTGGTGGGCGCCTCCAGTGAGGACAGTGCGTCTTCCGGTGTGAACGGCAATGGCTCCGACAACACCGCTGGTAACGCGGGTGCGGCGTATGTGTTCGTGCGCAGTGGCGGGGTGTGGTCTCAGCAGTCGTACCTGAAGGCGTCGAACACCGAGGCCGGCGACCGCTATGGCTACGCCGTGGCGGTGTCGGAT
>CAYMUC010000245.1:0-2672 GCA_964393535.1 uncultured Ilumatobacteraceae bacterium
TGCCGGCTTCGACATGGATCTCGACGGGTCCGACTCGTTCTCCATCCAGTACCAGAACGCCAACAACTCGGTGCGCATCACCGATGAGTTCATGCAGGCCGTGCGGGAGGACGCCGAGTGGCACCTGCGGGCCGTCACTACGGGGGAAGTGGTCCGCACCGTGCGCGCCCGCGACCTGTGGCACCAGATCGCCGAGGCCTCGTGGGAGTGCGCCGATCCGGGCCTGCAGTTCGACACCACCATCAACAAGTGGCACACCGCCCACGCCACCGGTCGCATCAATGGCTCGAACCCCTGCTCCGAGTACATGCACCTCGACAACTCGGCATGCAACCTGGCCTCCATCAACCTGCTGAAGTACCTCGGTGCCGACGACCGATTCGACGTCGCCGGTTTCCAGCACACCGTGGAGGTCATGTTCACGGCGCAGGAAATCCTCGTCGGCAACGCCGATTACCCCACCGAGCCCATCGCCGAGAACAGCCGCAAGTTCCGTCAGTTGGGTCTGGGCTACGCCAACCTGGGCGCGCTGCTCATGGCGCTCGGTCTGCCCTACGACAGCGATCAGGGTCGGGCGCTCGCCGCCGCCATCACCTCGCTCATGACCGGGCATGCCTACGCCACGAGTGCTCGTACCGCCAGTCGCATGGGGCCCTTTGCCGGTTTCGCCGACAACGAGCGCTACATGCTCGACGTGCTTCGCATGCACCGGGACGCGAGCCACGAGATCGCTGACACCAACGTCATCCCCGCCGATCTGCTCACCGCTGCCCAGCAGGCATGGGACCAGGCCGTGCGTGATGGTGAGGAGTACGGCGTGCGCAACAGCCAGGCATCGGTGCTGGCCCCCACGGGCACCATCGGCCTCATGATGGACTGCGACACCACCGGTATCGAGCCCGATCTCGGCCTGGTGAAGACCAAGAAGTTGGTGGGCGGTGGCACCATGTCCATCGTCAACCAGACCATTCCCCGTGCGCTGCGTCGCCTGGGCTACACCGCTCAGCAGGTCGACGAGATCGTCGCCTACATCGACGAGCAGAAGACGATCATCGGTGCACCCCACCTGCGTAGCGAGCACTTGCCGGTGTTCGCCTGCTCCATGGGCGACAACACCATCCACTACGAAGGCCACGTGCGCATGATGGGCGCTGTGCAGCCGTTCATCTCGGGTGCCATCTCCAAGACGGTCAACATGCCCGAAGAGGCCACCATCGAAGACATCGAGGCCTTGCACATGCTGTCGTGGGAGCTCGGTCTGAAGGCCGTCGCCATCTACCGCGACAACTGCAAGGTCGGTCAGCCGCTGTCCACCACCAAGAAGGACAGCGATACGGCCGACTCGTCGGCTGCGGCAGCGGTGGCACCCGTGGAGCGCATCATCGAGAAGATCGTGCACCAGCCCATCCGCGAGAAACTGCCTCGCTCGCGCACCAGCCGCACCATCGAGTTCCGTGTGGCCGACACCAAGGGCTTCGCCACGGTGGGCGAGTACGCCGATGGCCGCCCGGGCGAGATCTTCCTCACGGTGTCCAAGCAGGGTTCCACTCTCGCCGGCATCATGGACGCACTGGCCAAGTCCATCAGCTACGGCCTGCAGTACGGCGTGCCTCTGCGTGCCTTCGTCGAGGCGTTCGTGAATACTCGCTTCGAGCCCGCTGGTATGACCGACGACCCCGACATTCGTATCGCCTCGTCGATCGTCGACTACCTGTTCCGTCGTCTCGCCCTCGAGTACCTCACCGTCGACGAGCGCGCCGAGTTGGGCATCTTCACCCGTGACGAGCGCATGCAGCCCACCCTGCCCGGGGTGGAGGAGTCGGTCATCGAGAACCTCGGCAGTGTCGACGCCGTGTCCGATCCCAAGAGCATTCCGTCGGCATCGGAACTGGCCGCGCAGATGGCTCGTGAGGCGGCCGCTCCGCCGGCGCATGGCACCAGTCGTTCGGCCAACACCGGCATGATGTGCTCCACCTGCGGTTCGTCGAACATGCAGCGCGCCGGCGCCTGCTACGTGTGTGGTGACTGCGGCTCCACATCCGGCTGCAGCTGAAAATGACCAATCTTTGAGTGTCCCCTTACGTAAAGTCGACGGGGTCGTTGCTGACCGCATTGCAGAAGAGACGGGGTGGGCGCTCAAGCCGGAAGGCCTGTGTCGTGGCGAGGTGTGCGTGCCCGCGCCCGGAGTGCTTCGTGCCGACGGCACGGTCGACATCCGGGACATGGCCGCTCGCCTCGGCATGCCGGTGGTGCACGACATCGACCACGGCGTGTGGGCGGTAGGACCTGCAACCCTGGGTGGCAGGGCGCTGGCGACTGCGGTCGCCGCCGACCCTGAACTGATCACCCGCAACGGCGACCCGTTCAGGCTCAGTTCGCTTCATGGCCGCAAGGTGGTGCTGGTCGCCTGGTCCAGCTATTGAGGCTGTAGGACCAGCCTGCCAGGTTGGCAGGCACTGCACGCAGAACTCGAGCACCTGGGGTTCACGGTCGTCACCGTGGCCCTTGATGTGGAGCCGTCACACACCTACAGGTGGATCGACGCGGCGTCGCCGACGCATCCGTCATTGATCGACTCGCGGCACATCACCGACGAACTGTTCGGTTTCGTCAACATTCCGATGGCCGGGTGGATCGACGAGACCGGCACGATCGTGCGCCCCGCCGAGGGT
>CAYMUC010000246.1:0-2661 GCA_964393535.1 uncultured Ilumatobacteraceae bacterium
CGTGCCCGCCCTGACGGGCGTCAGGGCTACCCGGCCCGCCGTGGCGGTGGTGGGTGACACGTTCATCATGAACATGGACCGCGAACCCATGGGCGACATCCCACTGGGCAAGTACACGGTGCGAAACACCGTCACCGCCTTCGAACCGGATCGCCTGATCGAGTGGACCATCGGTGCTGTAGATCAACCACCGCTCGGTCACCTGTACGGGTTCGTGCTGCACGAGGTGGAACCCGGTGCCACCGAGGTGGAGCACTACTGCGACTGGACGAACTTCGACGCCGAGATGAAGGCTCGAGCCCCGAGGTGGCCCATCGTGCCGGTGTACATGCTGGAGCGCACCCTCGAGCGTCTCGAGGCGCACGTCACCGGCGCCTGAACCACGGACTCACGGCCCGGTGGGTCGCCGCCGGTGCAGGTAGTCGTCGACCAACTGTTCCAGTCGGTCACGGCCGAAACTCGCCTCGTGCCCGCCGTGGTACACGCGGCCGGGCACCTCGAGCAGTCGCCTAAGGCTCTCCCGGTACACCTCGGCGTCCGAGTGGTGCAGTCGGTCGAACAACATGCCGTCATAGATCACGTCGCCGGTGAACACGATGCCTGTGGCTTCCTCCACCAGGCAGATGGATCCGGGGGAGTGGCCGGGGAAGTGGTGCACCACGAGATGTCGATCGCCGAGGTCGATCACATCACCGTGGTCCAGTACCCGGGTCGGCGGTGCAGGTGGCACCGACCACCGAGCGAGGTCGAAGAGTTCATCGGCTGGGGCGTTCAGTTGCACATGGAATCGATAGCGATCCCACACCGTCTCACGGTCGTCGGGGTCGGCCAACACGTCGGCTTCTGCGCGGTGGACCAGACGTTCGGCGAACTGGGCGTGACCCCCCACATGGTCGAAGTGGGTGTGCGTGGCCACCGCAGCCACGGGTCGTTCCCGCAACTGCGACAACTCGTCGGTCAGCGACACCAACCCCATGCCGGTGTCGACCAGCACGTCATGTGAGCGCCCCCTCACGTGCCACAGATTGCAGCGGATCTCGGCGGGGACGAACCGTTCCTGAATGCAGGTGACGCCGTCACCCATGTCTGTGGTGATGAACCACGACCCGATCGTGTCCGGTGCGTTCACGTCTCGTCGGGGAGATCGCGCCACAGCGCTTCGCGCATCTTCCAGGCGCCCACCACGTCGGCCTCCACGATGGCGCTCACCCAGGGGGTCATGATGGTGCGCAACTCGTCCACACCGTCGGCGCCGATGGCCTGGAGCGACTGTGCGGCCGCCCTGTCGGTGGCTCGCTCGATACGGAGTTTCACGGCTCGACCGGCGTCGGTGAGTGTGCCGTTGGACTGCAGCAGGCCTCGTCGGGTCAGCGACTCGATGGCTCCCGCCCACGCCGGGTCGTCCCAGCCCGACACTCGCTGCAGCAACTCCGCCGGCATGGCTCCATCGGCGGCATGCAACACGTGGCAGTCCACGGGCCCTACGCCCTCGCCCGAGGTGGCGGCCCAGTGAGCGTCGCCACGGTGTTCGCGCAGCACCGTGCAGGTCTGCCACAGCACCAGTGCCGGTTCGCTGCTCCAGGGCAGCTCTGCGTGAGCGGCCGCCACAGGTCGGCCGGCGAAGTCGGTGGCGTCCACCACTCGCCGGGCCAACTCGGCGGCGCGGGTCATGGCCAGCGACGCCACGTCGGCCCCGATCACACGGTCCAACACCTCACCGGCGGCACGGCGGCGGGCATCGGCAATGTCAGATGGCTGAGCGCGGGTCCACACCTCGGGAATGGCGCCCTCCACATATGTGGGCGAGAACCCGTACAGCACGGCGATGGCCACCTTGGGTCCGATGGCGCCCATGGCCGCCAGGCGGTTGCCGAAGTACTGGAGGTCGGGGCGGTCCAGGCCCAACTGCTGGTAGGCGGTGGTGGCTTCGGGTGATCGGTAGGCCAACTGGTGATAGGGCTCGATCACCCGCCACAGATCTCGGGCGAGGCGTTGCACGGACATCATCGTCGCATGGCGGGGTTGCCGCTACCGTGCCCGACGATGTCTGTGCCGTCGACCGCCACACCGATGCCCCAGCGCGTCGTGCTGTTCGTGGTGTCCATCGCCCTCGTGGGTTTGGGCGTGGGGCTCATGGTTCGTGCCGATCTCGGTGTGGCGCCCAACGACGTCATGAACACGGGTCTCGCCGACCGCCTGGGTACGGGTGTGGGTTCTGCGGCGTGGGTCACCGCTGCTGTGGCCATGGTGGTTGCATGGCTGCTCGGTCGTCGACCCCGTGCCGCCACGGTGCTGGGAGGGGCAGTGGTGGGATTGTCCATCAACGCCTCGTTGGGGATGTTGCCCCACGTCGACGGGGCTGTGTGGCGTCCGGTGATGTTGGCGCTGGGTCTTGCCTTGGTGTGGGTGGGGATCACCGGGGTGGTGGCCACCGACGTGGGTGCGGGCCCGTTGGAACTGATCATGCTGGCCCTCATGGACCGTCGCGTGGGTATCCGCGCGGCGCGCTGGGGCATCGAGATCGGCCTTCTGGTAGTGGGTGTGGCGTTGGGTGGCGCCGTCGGGGTGGGGACGGCTGTGTTTGCACTCGGAACTGGCCCCGTGCTGGCCGTCACCCTGCCGCCGGTGTCGGCTCGCCTCGGCACCTCACTGCACCGGTCG
>CAYMUC010000247.1:0-2651 GCA_964393535.1 uncultured Ilumatobacteraceae bacterium
GAGCCCGATGACGGGCTTGCGCCCGATCCGGTCGGACCAGCGTCCGAAGGGAATCTGGAGGCTGGCCTGCGTCAGGCCGTAGATGCCGAGCGCGATGCCGATCAGCAGCGGGGTCGCGCCTTCGAGGTGTTCCGCATAGAGGGCGAGCACCGGCAGCACCATGAACAGGCCCATCATGCGCATGAAGAACACGCCCGCCAGCGCGAACGCGGTGCGCAGTTCGCCGGGGGTCATCCGGTCGCCAGTGTCCACGGGTGACTCGTTTTGCCGGGGGGAACGTAAAGGCCGTATATTACCCGCTTGCCGTTCCGGTCAGCCAGCGAAGCGACGCGCGACACCGATGGACCAGATTCACCTGCGGGGTGCGCGCACCCACAACCTGAAGAACATCGATCTCGATCTGCCGCGCGACAAGCTGATCGTCATCACCGGGCTGTCGGGCTCGGGCAAATCCTCGCTCGCATTCGACACCATCTACGCCGAGGGCCAGCGGCGCTACGTGGAATCGCTCAGCGCGTACGCCCGCCAGTTCCTGGGCCAGATGGACAAACCCGATGTCGACGTCATCGAGGGCTTGTCGCCTGCCATCTCCATCGACCAGAAATCGGCATCACGCAACCCTCGCTCCACTGTGGGCACCATCACCGAGGTCTACGACTACCTGCGACTGCTGTACGCCCGCATCGGGGTGCAGCACTGTCCCGATGACGGCATCCCACTGTCGCGCCAGACGCCCCAGCAGATCGTCGATCGCATTCTGGAACTGCCCGAGGGCACACGGTTCCAAGTACTGGCGCCAGTGGTGCGGGGCAGAAAAGGCGAGTACGACACACTGCTCGGCGACCTCGCCGGTCAAGGGTTCGTGCGGGCCCGGGTCGACGGCGAGACCGTCGACATCTCGGAGTTTCTCGCACGAGGCGAGCGGTTGGCCCGCTACGAGCAGCACACCATCGAGATCGTGGTCGACCGACTGGTGCGTCGGGAAGGCATTGAGCGACGCCTCACCGACAGCCTCGAGACTGCCCTCAAGTTGGCCGACGGGGTCGCCGAGGTGGAGATCGTCGAGGCCGATGGCGAGGGTGAGCGGCTCACGTTCAGCCAGCACTTCGCCTGCCCCATGTGCGGCATCTCGTTCGACGAGTTGGCGCCACGGAACTTCTCGTTTAACAGTCCCTACGGGGCATGCGGTACCTGCGACGGCCTGGGCACCACCTTCGAGGTCGACCCCGATCTGGTCATTCCCGACCCCGACATGTCACTGCGCGAGGGGGCCATTGCCCCGTGGCGGTCGGCCCACACCCAGTACTTCAACAAAGTGCTGGAAAGCGTGGCCGACGAGGCTGGCATCAATCTGAAGGCACCGTGGCACGAACTGTCCGACGAGCATCGGGATCTGGTGTTGCACGGGGTCGAGGGAAGCCTCACGGTGAAGTACCGCAACCGCTACGGGCGCACCCGCACCTTCAACACCAGTTATGAGGGTGTCATCCCGTGGATCAAGCGTCGCCACGAGAGTGCCGAGAGCGACTGGACCCGTGAACAGTTCGAGTCGTACATGCGCCTGGTGCCGTGTCCGGTCTGTGAAGGGGCGCGCCTCAAGCCCACCACGCTCGCCGTCACGGTGAACGGCCGCAACATCGCCGAAGTGTGCGATCTCCCCATCGGCGAGTCGGCCAAGTTTCTGGTGGGCCTGGAACTCAGCGAACGCGATCGCATGATCGCCGAACGGGTGGTCAAGGAGATCAACGCCCGCCTGGGGTTCCTCCTCGACGTCGGCCTCGACTACCTCACACTGTCGCGATCGGCGGGCACACTTGCCGGTGGGGAGGCACAGCGCATCCGCCTCGCCAGCCAGATCGGCTCTGGTCTGGTCGGCACCTTGTATGTGCTCGACGAGCCGTCCATTGGCTTGCACCAGCGCGACAACCAACGTCTCATCGACACGTTGCTGCGACTGCGAGACCTGGGCAACACGGTGCTCGTGGTGGAACACGACGAAGACACCATCAAAGCCGCCGACTGGGTGGTGGACATCGGCCCCGGAGCCGGCGAACACGGTGGCCAAGTGGTGTACAGCGGTCCGGTGAAGGGCATTACCAAGGCCAAGGACTCCGTCACCGGTCAGTACCTGTCGGGCAAGCGCAGCGTGCCCGTGCCCCCGCAGCGACGCCAGCCGGGGGAGCAGTGGCTCAAGGTCATCGGCGCCCGTGAACACAATCTGCGTGATCTCGACGTGGCGTTCCCACTCGGCTGCCTGGTGGTGGTGTCGGGCGTGTCAGGGTCTGGCAAGAGCACCCTGGTGCGCGACATTCTGCTGCCGTCGTTGCGCCAGAAGTTGCTGAAGAGCAAAGAGGCGCCCGGGCGACACAAACGTGTGGAAGGGCTCGACCTGCTCGACAAGGTCATCGATATGGACCAGTCGCCCATCGGTCGCACACCGAGGTCCAATCCGGCCACCTACACGGGTGTCTTCGACCACGTGCGCAAGCTCTTCGCCACCACGCAGGAAGCCAAGGTGCGCGGGTACCAACCGGGCCGGTTCAGCTTCAACGTGGCCGGCGGCCGGTGCGAGGCCTGCAGCGGTGACGGCACGTTGAAGATCGAGATGCACTTCCTCCCCGATGTGTACGTCCCGTGCGAGGTGTGCAAGG
>CAYMUC010000248.1:0-2632 GCA_964393535.1 uncultured Ilumatobacteraceae bacterium
TTGCGCGGTTGATGTGGCAAAATTGCCGCCCGGCAGCTATCTGCTGCGCATTGTGACGAAGGACGGTGCCGCCGGAACCAGAACCTTTTTGAAAGAATAATGGCGTATCTCGGCTGCTGCCAAGGACCGCCATTCAACATCAGTCGTCTTCCTCGAAGTACGCTATTTTCTCAATGGGTCCCTTTTGGCTGACCCAGACCATGGTATGCAGTATATAGTCAAACCAGACTTTAAACATCTTGAATGTTCGGTTTTGCACCCAAAGATCCTCGTCAGTGTACCAGTTGTTGAGCGGCCCGCAAAAGAACCAGTCAAAGTGTGTTCTCAACCAGCGTTCCATTTGCTCTGTGGTGTCGAAGTCCGGCAGCAGATACACGTCGGGTTCACCGATGATCTGACCGAGTTCTTTGAGGTCTATGGGCTCAATACTGTTTGCCCAGTCGTAAAGCGCTTGTTTTGGTGTCAGTACCAAGACTGTCCGCCGTACATTCTGAAAAACCTCTGATTCTGCCTTGAAAGCAAAGTTAAAATGGTTGAAGGGGCTTGGTGAGGGTTTCAGATTGGCCCAGTGGAGGGTCATTAACCACAAACCTTGATTTGAAAAAATAATGTTCAGTTAATCATATAAATGTATTTGTAACACGAAACCCAGCCTTTTGGGTAGGTGCTGTTATTAGCTGTGCGATTTTAATATTTGTCGGGTCATTGATTCTATGAATTTCATTGTTATTTAATCGTGTAACTCACATTGCGTCCGTTTCCTTGTTTTTCAATTAGTCCTTTGTTGAGCAATTCTGACAAAATGCGTTTTACTGTTGGTGCAGGTATAGCCAACTTTACGGCAATTTCTCCCGACTGGATGTTCGGACGGTTTTGAATAATGGTATAAATTGATTTCTCTTTGGGCGAAAGCTGTGTTTCCATTCCACTTTTTTGCAATTTCGATAGCAGTTGCGATTGGATATTTGACAAGCAATTCAAAAAAAACTGTATCCAAACGGTTACATCTTCGTTTGGGCGTTGTGCCTGACAACTTCTAAGCACCTGATAATATTCGTTTTTCCGATTTTCTATTTCGTGTTCAAAACTCACGTATTGTATCCATTTGTATCCGTTTTTGAGCAGCAAAAGCGTTGAAATCAAACGGCTTAATCTGCCGTTCCCGTCTTGAAAGGGGTGAACGCTCAAAAAATCATAGACAAAAGACGCTATTTTGATTAACGTGTGCACTTCCGTTTCGGAATTATACCAATTGAGCAAAGCCCTCATAGAATCTTCGGTGGCAAATCCCGATTCGGTGGTTTGAAAAATGATTTGTCTTGTGCCGTCAGGCAATGAGGCTTCAACCGCATTATTATGCAGCTTATAATTGCCTTTATGCCATTGGTCTTTGGCACTGTATTTCATCAAACTATGATGCAAACTTTTGATATGGCTTTCGGTAACGCTGATGTTTTCATAAGATTCCGAAATCAAGTCCAGTACTTCAAAATAACCGACTACTTCCTGCGAATCTCTGTCCGTAAGCTTGGTAATATCAATTTTTTGAAGCAGCACATCAACTTCTTCATCGCTCATTCTGTTGCCTTCAATACGGTTTGAAGCCCCTACGCTTCGCACGGTAGCAATGCTTTTCAACTCTTTGAGGCTTTGTCCTTCTCGGCGTTCAATAGCTGTCCAATTTGCATCAAAACGGTCTATTTCACTGATTAAGTTAATCAGCTTCCAATCTATTTTCAGTTTAAGATTATATACTCCGTTGTCCATTATGATACGTTTTGATACGCTAAGATACGATTAAGATTTGACATCGCAAAAAACAAATGATACGATATGATATGTTTAGATTTGATTATGATACGAATAATGACATTGTTTGCGGTCGTGCGCCAGTCGCGTTGCTTATTCATTACGTATTGTGTGTATTCCGGCGATATTGACCCCCCATTCCGGGAAGTTGACCCCACCTTTTAGCGGTGAACTCCGCTGTATCAGCTTGGTTATTCCGCTTGGCGCAACAGTCCGCCATTCGACATCAGTCGTCTTCCTCGAAGTACGCTATTTTCTCAATGGGTCCTTTTTGGCTGTCCCAGACCATGGTATGAAGTGTATAGTCAAACCAGACTTTAAACATCTTGAATGTTCGGTTTTGCACCCAAAGATCCTCGTCAGTGTACCAGTTGTTGAGCGGCCCGCAAAAGAACCAGTCAAAGTGTGTTCTCAACCAGCGTTCCATTTGCTCTGTGGTGTCGAAGTCCGGCAGCAGATACACGTCGGGTTCACCGATGATCTGACCGAGTTCTTTGAGGTCTATGGGCTCAATACTGTTTGCCCAGTCGTAAAGCGCTTGTTTTGGTGTCAGTACCAAGACTGTCCGCCGTACATTCTGAAAAACCTCTGATTCTGCCTTGAAAGCAAAGTTAAAATGGTTGAAGGGGCTTGGTGAGGGTTTGAGGTTCTAAGTTAGTCCTTTTGCCAAGTAATAACTAGTCCGATTTGGGGGGGGGGACTTACAACTGTCCCCGGGGATTGAAAACAGATTCAGCCATATAACCCAAACTTCACCGCCCAAACTACGGGCAATTGCTATTTTTGAACATGCGCCTGTTCTTCTTGCTCTGCTGCTCCTTCA
>CAYMUC010000249.1:0-2597 GCA_964393535.1 uncultured Ilumatobacteraceae bacterium
CCGCTTACGCACTGTTGCGTCAGCGTTTGGCCGATGAGGGACGTGGTGCACCCACCGTCATCTCCGAGCGCTGGCGACTGCTGCGCGAAGTGTGCCCCACCACCGCTGGTGAGCACGTTCCCGGTGAACTCGCCACCGAGATCGACTGGGCGCGTGCCCGGCTCATCACCCCCGAACGCTACGAGGGTGAAGCCATGGCGGCGGCCCGCCGGCCCAGTCAGGGCGCTGCCCGGGTGGTGGAACGTTGGCAGGCCTACGACGACCTGAAGCGGCGTCGGCGGGTGGTGGATCTCGACGATCTCCTGGTGCAGTTGTTGGCGGAACTGCGACGAGACCGGACCTTTGCCGAGGTCGTGCAATGGCGCATGCGTCACTTCCATGTGGACGAGGCACAGGACCTCAACCCTCTGCAACACGCCGTACTCGAGATGTGGCGTGGCGGTCGGGACGACCTGTTCCTGGTGGGTGATCCGGCACAGGCCATCTTCGGCTGGAACGGAGCCGAGCCTCGCCTGTTGCGCGAGGTCGAGGCCACGTACCCCCGGGTCACGGTCATCCGACTGGACCGCAATCGCCGGTCCACCCCCGAGATCGTCGCCACCGCTCGCCACATCCTGGGCACCACCGACCTCCCTGTTCACATCGTGGCCGCTCGGGCCGAAGGGGCGGCCGTCACCTTCGCCTCCTTCGACGACGACCTCGCCGAGGCGAACGGCATCGCTCGTTGGCTGCTGGACCAACGCCGTCCGGGGGCTCCCCTGGCATCCATGGCGGTGCTGGTGCGTACCAACGCCCAAGTGGCAGCCCTACGAGATGCTCTCCAGCGCGTCCAACTCGCCGTACGGGCCCGCCGAGGACGCGGTCCGCTGGATGCGGCCGTGGGTGAAGCCGCCGACCAGGGTGGGCTCCACCGCCTCATGGCCTGGGCCAGCGATGTCTCCGAAGAGGCCCTCGACAACGTCGCCGACGGTGACGCCGACATGGCGCGGGCTCGGCGTCAGGTGGCCATGTTGGTGGACGAGTTCGTTGCCGACACCGGAGGAGGCGACGGGCGCACGTTTGCCGCCTGGGCCCGCAGCACCGGCGCCCTCGGCGAGTTGGGCGTCGACGAGGACGGGGTGGATGTCATGACCTTCCACGCGGCCAAGGGTCGGGAGTGGCCAGTGGTCGTGGTGGCCGGTTTCGAGCAGCGACTGGTGCCCCACACTTCGGCACGCTCCCCCGAGGCCCGTGCCGAAGAAGCCCGACTGGCTTACGTCGCGGTCACCCGAGCAGCGGACCGACTGCTGGTGACCTGGGCGCGTCAACGGCGAGACCGTGCCACGGGTCCCAGTCCACTGGTGGACGTGATGCGGGTGACACCAGATCCGGTGGTGGGTCCACCCGAAGACGTCCCGCGCATCACATCACGTCTCGACGAAAGCCGGGTGGTGTTGGACGCCTTACGCAGGTGGCGGGACAGTGCCGCTCGCTCTGCATCGGTGGATCCGGCGGTGGTGTGCACCGACGCCGAGTTGCGCCGCCTGGCGCGTCGGGCTCCGACCCACCGTGACCACGTCGCCGACGTGGTGGGGATGTTGTTCGCCCGCCGGCACGGCGACGCCATCGTGCGCACCGTCGCCGAGGCGTCGTCATCTCCGGGTCAGTCGGCGAGGTCCACGATCACGGGTGCGTGATCGCTGGGTTGATCACCCTTACGGGCATTGCGATCGACCACCGCAAACGTCACCCGCTCGGCCACCGGACGAGAGCCCAACAGCAGGTCGATGCGCATACCGCGTCCCTGATGGAAATCGCCTCCCCGATAGTCCCACCATGAGAACAACTTGGGCTCGGGTCGAACCCGCCGGAACAGATCCGACAGACCCCACGCCTCCAACTCGGCGAGGCGTTGCCGCTCGGGTGCCGTCACGTGGGTGGAGCCGGCCAGTTTCGCGATATCCCACACGTCGTCGTCGGTAGGAGCGATGTTGTAGTCACCAGCCACGATGACGGCTTGGTCCGGCGACGTCGTGGCATCGAGATGGGCGCGCAGGCGCGCCAGCCACGCCAACTTGTATCGATAGTGGTCGTGATCGACCGCCCGTCCGTTGGGCACGTATACCGACGACACCCGCACGCCTCCGCACGTCGCGGAGATGAGACGGGCCTCGGGATCAGCGCGTTCGCCATCGGCAAACCCCATCACCACGTCGGTGAGTCCGACGCGTGACACCACGGCGACACCGTTCCAACGGCCTTCGCCGTGGTGCGCACTCTCGTATCCAAGCGACGAGAAGGCCAGCGACGGAAAAGCGTCGTCGGCCATCTTCGTCTCCTGGAGACACACCACATCTGGCTGCACGTCGGCCAACCACGCTTCGACCCGCGGGAGGCGGGCCTTCAACGAGTTGACGTTCCAGGTGACGACACGCACGGGCATGCGCCCGTCAGCGTGCGGTCTTCTTGGCAGGTGCCTTCTTCGCCGGTGCTGCCTTCTTGGCGGGAGCGGCCTTCTTCGCAGCCGGAGCCGCAGCCTTCTTCGCTGCCGGAGCCGCTGCCTTCTTCGCAGCCGGAGCCGCTCGCGTCTGGGCGGGAGCCGCGGCCGTCTTGGCGGG
>CAYMUC010000250.1:0-2569 GCA_964393535.1 uncultured Ilumatobacteraceae bacterium
TGGCATCACGAGAGTTGGCCCATCTGGGTTTGGCGAAAGTCGAGGAGGTGACCGAGGGCTACGTGGTCCGCATGCCCAAGGCCTACCCGACCTACGACGACGTGTACGCCACGAATGTCGACGTGATCCGCCAGTGGCTCTCGGCGAACGTCCCCAACGTGTACCCCGTGGGTCGTAACGGTATGCATCGGTACAACAATCAGGATCACTCGATGTACACGGCCATGCTGACGGCCGAGAATCTTGTGAGCGGAACATCACACGACGTGTGGTCGGTCAACGTCGAGGACGACTACCACGAGATCAAGTCGCCGTCGTCGGGTACGGGTCGTGACGCTCCGGTGGTGCCGCGGCGCTCATGACGGCTCGTGTAGATCGCCCGACGATCACCAAGCCCGACACGGCCAACGCCAGGTTGAACGCCACGATGTGTCGTGGGTAGTAGTTCCAAACGTCGAACGTGATGTAACTGATCGCATAGGCGAATGGCCACGCTGCGATAAGCCACATAACGGGCGACCGCCACTGCCATCCACGGCGACGCACCATCCACACGACTGCTGCGAGCCAGGTCACCTGGAAGCCCAGAAGAGGTGACAACGTCGCGAACTTCACCTCTGGACGTGGTGTGCCGAAGTTGGTGAGGCCCTGTGCCTTTTCAATCAGTGTGCTGCGCACCTCTTCATCGCTGAACACTCTGGCCAACCTCGACACAGGCAAGTCGAGCGCCGTAGACGAGTTCGTCGAAATCGGGACAAACGTGCGACCAAACCACAGGTTGTGTACTAACGGACTGAGGGCGATGACGACAAACACCAATGCCGATACAACACCTGCAGTCCGCCAGTACACGGGTCGGTCCACCCAGAGTAGGGCCGCAGCGATCGCCAAAACGGTGATCATGGCGAAACCCTGATTCGGTCGAATCGTGAGGATGAGTGCTGCAGCCAACGCCAGACACACCGTTCGGCGAAACGGCCGCCGATCGAGAAAGGCGAGCCCGATGCACACGATTCCTATCCAGGTGGGAATCTCGCTCAAACCTTGAACGGCTCGCTCGACCACGTAGTTGGAGGTGGCGAAAATCAACACCGAGGCCCCGAATACGCCTCCGGCCATGCGGAGCCAGAGATCGGTGGTGCAGCGCGCCACCACCCAAGACATCGCAATTCCCAAGCCCGCAAGCGCACCCACCTGCACGAACGCCACCATTGCGTCGCTGTCGCCGGCTACAAGCCGCGCCGCGTACAGCAGGTACCGGAACCCTGGCTGGTAGTAGAAGACGTCTTCGCCACCTCGAATCGGTCCCTCAGCCAGCATGGTGCGAGCGAACGACTGGTACGTCAACCAATCGTCACCGCGGGAGCGGTACAACACGCGGTCCCAACTGCCCGTCCAGTCCATGACCCGCTCCCACGCGACGAGTACTACCGACGTACTCCCGGCGGCGAGAGTTGCCGATGGCCACCGGTACAGAGTCGCGACGACAATCAAAGCGGCGACCAGGCCCGTGGTCGGGACTAAGTCCCGGACGAGTTCGGGAAACACACCGACGGAGACCAACAACCGTGCACTCACCCATGCGCCCGCGGCAATACCCATGGGATACACAGCCGATCGCAGACTACGCACCAGTGCGACTGCGGCAAGGAGTGCGACAAGGCCCAAAACCAGATCCACCAGGGACGTCAGCAACACGATCATGACCGGAGGTCCCACCACTGCAATGCCGGTCACGTTCAAGGTGGCGTATGGGCCCTCGGCTACCTCGCCACCCCTCACGATCGACGTGAAGGCGTAGTCCAAGGTGAAGTCGTAGCGGCCTGGCGTTACGGGGACCGAGACGAGAGCGACTGCGTCGTAGGCAGGCGGCAGTTCGATGACGATGGAACCAAGCCGTGCGCGGCCTTCCCCAACGTATGCGAAGTCGACCGAACCGGAACGCCCCACGGTCACATTCGCAGTCCAACGGGCGTCGAATGGAAACCGAACAAAGTCGATGGCCGACGCATCGAGTTCGAAGACGTTGAAATCTGTGTCGTTCATGTGGCCCAGATCCCATGTACTTCCGACGGCGGTGCTTGCCTGTGGGCTCTGCGGCTCGAAGTCCAAGCGACGATCGAAGCGAGTTACGTCATGGCGTTGCCACGGGTTCTCGAACGACACAGTGCAGCGGCGTTGGCTCTCCCACTCGGTTCCCCGGTAACAGGCCTCGAAAAACCCACCTCCGGGCGCCGCAACGAACGCCGTTAGTTTCAAGGCGGCAAGGCCCAGCAGAAGCCATTGCAGCATTCGGGTTCTGTGCTGGCCCGCCGCAGCAACGTGCATGATGCGCCGGCGCGAACTGCGCACGGTCACGGCCATTGCGAGCAGTACGGCGAGTGCGCTTTCCCACGGGGTCGACCAAGGCAAGCCGTCGAATGTTCCCGAGACTGGGCCGGGAACCACGAACATTGCGGCAACGGCAGCGACAGAGGCGGTGCCTCTTGGAGCGCGTGATGTGCGACTAGCCACGATCCGACGACGGCTCAGCACTGATCGTGTAGAGCGTCCTGCTGGACCCCTCGTA
>CAYMUC010000251.1:0-2444 GCA_964393535.1 uncultured Ilumatobacteraceae bacterium
GTGACGGCACGTCTCGCCTGGCCGGGAGGGACCATGCAGTGGCGCTTCGCCGGAGAGGTTCCCGCCGACTCCTGTGTGCGCATCGGCCGCCTCACATGGAAGGTCCCCGCCGGTGTCGGCGGGGACCTCACACTGGATCTCGAACTGGCAGCCGGTGACCTCAGGGTCACCAACCACGACTCGGCACTCGTCAGGCCCGGGACAGTTCCTTACGGTTCTTGATCTTGGCCTTGCGGTAGTCCTTGTTCATGAGTGCGATCACGTCGATCGAGATGCTCTTGGGACAGGCCGCCTCGCACTCGCCGTGGTTGGTGCACGATCCGAAGTACTCGTCCATGGTCTCCACCATGGCCTCCACCCGCGCATACCGCTCGGCCTGACCCTGGGGAAGCAGGTTCAGGTGGCTGATCTTGGCCGCCGTGAACAGGTTCGCCGCACCATTCGGGCAGGCCGCCACGCAGGCTCCGCACCCGATGCACTGCGCTGCGTCCATGGAGGCGTCGGCCACTGCCTTGGGAATGGGGATGAGGTTGGCATCGGGAGCACCACCGGTGGGAGCGGTGATGAACCCACCCGACTCGACGATGCGATCGAACGCCGACCGGTCGACCATGAGGTCCTTGATGATCGGGAATGCCGAGGCCCGCCACGGTTCGATCACGATCTCTGCACCGCTCTGGAACTTGCGCATGTGCAACTGGCAGGTCGCCGTCCCCTTCTCGGGGCCGTGCGCTTGGCCGTTGATCATGAGCGAACAGGTGCCGCAGATGCCCTCACGACAGTCGTGGTCGAAGGTGACGGGCTCTTGGTTCTCGTTGATCAACCGCTCGTTCAACACGTCGAGCATCTCGAGGAACGAGGCCTCGTCGCTGATCTCGGGCACCTGGTAGGTCTCGAAACGGCCGGCATCGCCGGGCCCCTTCTGGCGCCAGATCTTCAGGGTCAGGTTCTTCAGGTGGCTCACTTGTAGCTCCGGGTGGCGAGATGGACGAACTCGTAGTCCAGGGGTTCGACATGACGGTTGGCGGCCATGGGGTCACCGGTCCACTCCCAGGCTCCTACGTGGGCGAACTTGTCGTCGTCGCGCAACGCCTCGCCCTCGTCGGTCTGGTACTCGGCACGGAAGTGCCCGCCGCAACTCTCGTTGCGCTCGAGGGCATCGCGGCACATCAACATGCCCAGTTCGAAGAAGTCCTCCACGCGACCGGCCTTCTCGAGCGTCTGGTTCAGGCTGGCACCGTCGCCCGTGACACGCAGGTCCTTACGGAACTCCTCATACAGCGCGGGAATCTCCGACAGTGCCTTCTCGAGGCCCTGCTCGGTGCGCTCCATACCGCAGTAGTCCCAGATGATCTTGCCCAGTTCACGGTGGAACCAATCGGGCGAACGAGTGCCGCCCACGGCCAGGAAACGGTTGAAGCGGTCCGACGCCTCGGCCTCCACCTTGCGGAACTCGGGATGGCTGGTATCGGGGATCGCCTTGTTCAGCATGGGGGCGAGGTAGTTGCCGATGGTGTACGGCAACACGAAGTACCCGTCCGCCAAACCCTGCATGAGCGCCGAGGCACCCAGACGGTTGGCGCCGTGATCCGAGAAGTTCGCCTCACCGGCGGCGTACAGGCCCGGCACGGTGGTCATGAGTTCGTAGTCCACCCACAGACCACCCATGGTGTAGTGGGAGGCCGGGTAGATGCGCATGGGCACCGTGTAGGGGTCTTCGCCCGTGATGCGCTCGTACATCTCGAAGAGGTTGCCGTACCGCTCCTCCACCACCTTCTTGCCGAGACGCTTGATGGAATCGGAGAAGTCGAGATAGACACCGTTCTTCAGCGGTCCCACGCCCTGGCCGGCATCGACGGCACGCTTGGCGGCGCGACTGGAGATGTCGCGAGGGGCCAGGTTGCCGAAGCTCGGGTACAGACGCTCGAGGTAGTAGTCGCGCTCCCCCTCGGGGATCTGATCCGGGGCCCGACGGTCATCGGGGTTCACCGGCACCCACACCCGACCGTCGTTGCGCAGCGACTCGGACATGAGGGTGAGCTTCGACTGGAAGTCGTCGCTCTGGGGAATGCAGGTGGGGTGGATCTGCGTGTAGCACGGGTTGGCGAACATGGCGCCGCGGCGGTGCGCCCGCCACGCCGCGGTGACGTTGCAGGCCATGGCGTTGGTGGACAGGAAGAACACGTTCCCGTACCCGCCGGTGGCCAGCACCACGGCGTGAGCGGCATGCGACTGCACCTGACCGGTCATGAGGTCGCGCACGACGATGCCAGCACAGCGGCCGTCGATCACGACCACGTCGACCAGTTCGGTGCGGTTCCACAACTTCACGTTGCCGAGGCCGATCTGACGAGCGAGTTGCTGGTAGGCACCCAACAGCAACTGCTGACCGGTCTGACCACGGGCGTAGAAGGTGCGGCTCACCTGCGCTCCACCGAAGGAGC
>CAYMUC010000252.1:0-2390 GCA_964393535.1 uncultured Ilumatobacteraceae bacterium
GGATCTTGTCGAGGATCTCGATGTTGACCGGGCAGATCTCGTCGCAGGCCTTGCACGATGTGCACGACCACACCTCTTCGGCCGTGATGCGCTCGAACAGTGAGTTGGCGCCGATGGTGATCTCGCCGTCGGTGCTGAGCGGAGGGGTCACCCGACCGCCGGGGGCGTGAGCGGCGGTAGCTGCCATCACTTCGCCGGTCTTGAGCACGATCTCTCGGGGGTCGAGGGGCTTGCCGGTGGCATGAGCAGGGCACACGCTGGTGCAACGACCACACATGGTGCAGGCGTCGGTGTCCAGCAACTGCTTCCAGGTGAAGTCCTCCACCAGGCTGGCACCAAAGCTCTCGAGTTCGGTCTCCATGAGGTTGGGCATGGGCTTCATGGCACCCTTCGGGCGCTCACGGTCCTTCAGGTACATGTTCAGCGGTGAGGTGAACATGTGGCGCAACATGGTGATGGGCAGAATGCCCAGGAAGGCCACGAAGGCGATGACGTGGGCCACCCAGTTGGCCTGATGCCACCACTGCAGCGTGCCCAGCGACAGGCCGTCGACCAACTGTGACAACGGATAGCCCACCACCGACCACTGTTCGTGGTCGATGTTCAGGCCCTCGGCGCGGTTGGTGGCGATACGGAACATCTCGGTGGTGAACCCGGTGACACCGATGGCCAGCAGTACACCCAGGCCGATGGCATGGTCGGCCTTCGACTTGATGCGAATGCGATACGGCCGCTGCACATAGCGGCGCACGATGGCCCACACCACACCGCCGGTGAACACCACGCCAGCCACATCGCCCACCAGGGCATAGCCCCGGTACACGTCACCGTGCAGGAACTTCAGTGACTCGGGCATCTGGTGGTCCACCTCGAGCACGGTGGTCACGCCCAACAGCACCAGGAAGCCGAAGTAGATCATGGAGTGCATGAGCCCGGCGGCTGAGTCGCGCAGCAGGGTGCGCATGTACACACCGGCGCGGAAGTCGGCCAGGCGGCGCTTCACGTTCTTGGGTGTGGTGCGGCGACGGTCGGGGGTGCCGCGCTCCCAGTTCTTGACCCGGTCGGCGAAGCGCAAGGCACCCCACACGATGATCACGGGGATCACCGTGTAGAAGGCCACCTTCAAGGGGCCGGGAATACCCCCGAACACCTCGCGATGGATGGGGGAATCGCTCTTCCAACCGGTCAACAGTGGGAGCAGGCCCGACACGACGATGAACAGGCCCATGAAGACACCGATGCCGATGACCAATTGGTGCGGCTTGAGGCGCTTGGGACCCGAAGTGGCGGGCGGAGTGGTGGTCTGCGTGCTCATGGCACCCCAGACCCTAGTAAACGAATGCTCAGCCGTAATATTGGCGGTCGAGTTCGCGGATCCGTCCCGCCAGGTAGGCCAACATCTTGTGGCCCAAGGCCGGTACCTCGTCCAGCACGCCCACGAAACTGCGTTGCTCGAGTACCAGCAGCAAACAGTCGGTATCGCAGGTGACGCTGGCCGTGCGCGGACCGTGGTCCAGCAGCGACAACTCGCCGATCACGTCACCGGGGCCCAGCGAAGCCACCTTCTTGCCGTTACGGCGAACGGTTGCTGACCCTTCGAGAAGGATGAACGCCTCGCGACCGGTCTGACCTTGGTCCACGACCAGAGCACCAGTCGGCATGGTCACCTCGTCTCCGGCTTTGGCGATTTTCTGCAGATCGCGCGTGGTGCACGAGCTGAACAGGGCGACGTTGCGCAAGTGGTCGAGCCACGCCTTCTTGCTGGGCATGGCCGCAGCATACGCCCATCCACAGCGCGTGCTGTGAAGACGGTCACACGGTGCCGGCCTGGGCCGCGACCGCTGCTGCTGCCTGGGCCACGGCCTCGGCGTCGCCCAGATACGCAGCCGAGGTGACCTGGAGATGCTGATCGAACGTGTAGCGCCGAGGTGCGCCGGTAGGGATGTTCAACTCGGCGATGTCGTCACGACCGATGCCTTCGAGGTGCATGACCAGTGCTCGCAGCGAATTGCCGTGGGCGACCACCAGCACGTCGAGGCCGGCGCGCAACTGCGGCACCAAGGTGTCGTACCAGTAGGGGAGCACTCGGGTGACCACGTCGGCCAGACATTCCGAGGCCGGCAGCACATCGGGCGCCAGCAGGCGGTAGCGGGCGTCGTTCGCCGGATGCTCGGGGCTGTCGGCGTCCACCGGCGGCGGCGGCACGTCGAAACTGCGCCGCCACAGGTGGGTCTGCTCCGCACCGTGGCGTTCGGTGGTGGCCTTCTTGTCCAGGCCCTGCAGGGCTCCGTAGTGGCGTTCGTTCAGGCGCCACGACCGCTGCAGTGGTAGCCACACCATGCCCATGGCGTCCAGTGCCAGGTGGGCGGTCACCACAGCGCGTGTGAGCA
>CAYMUC010000253.1:0-2298 GCA_964393535.1 uncultured Ilumatobacteraceae bacterium
GCCAGCCATGACCTGGTCGTGCACGTCGAGGCGATGCAGTCGGCGCCGCAGTTCGGCAGCGGCTTCTCGCGTGAAGGTGATCGCCACGGCATGTCGAGCGTCGGCAGTGCCGGTGGCCACCCGGTAGGCGAGGCGACGGGTGAGCACGGTGGTCTTTCCCGACCCGGCGGCCGCCAGTACCGCGACCAGGCCGGGCGGCGCCGTCACGGCGGCGACCTGCTGGTCGTCCAATCCGTCGAGCAGCCGATCGGGTTCCACCGCCGGCACGCTAGTGGCCCTGCGCCGCAGGCGGCATGGACCAAAGGGATAACGTGCGCACCGTGCCGCTCTCGCCCAAACTGCTCAACGACTACGAGACCCTCGCCCTGGATCTGCATCCGCACTGGTGGTTCTTCGCCGCTCCGGTGGCATCGCTCACAGGAGCCATCGTGCTGGCTCTCACGGCGTTGGCCACACTCGAGGGTGACGTTCGACGGGTGGTGGGCTGGCTGTTGCTGGCCGTGATCGTGCTGTGTGTTCTGTGGCTGCTGATCCGCTACGTGAAGTGGGTCACCAGCAACTTCGCCGTCACTTCGCATCGCATCATCTACCGCAGCGGGGTGCTGACGAAGCAGGGCGTGGAGATCCCCCTCGAGCGCGTCAACAACGTGAACTTTCATCAGACGTTGTTCGAGCGTCTCATCGGTGCCGGTGATCTGCTCATCGAGTCGGCGGGCGTGGACGGCCGGCAACGCTTCACCGATATCAGGCACCCCGAGAGGGTGCAGAACCTCGTGCACTCCCAGATCGAACAGAAGAACGATCGGCGTTTGCCCAGCGACGGTGCACCCGGTGGACCCGTCGATGTGGCCACGCAACTGGAACGCCTCGTCGCACTGCGCGATCGCGGTGTGCTGAGCGAGGACGAGTTCCAGGCCCAGAAACGTCGACTGCTGAGCTGAGTGGGGGAGGGGACGGCATGAGAGTGGTGTCGTTGGTGCCGTCGGCCACCGAGACGCTGTTGGCCTGGGGTGTGGACGTGGTGGCGTGCACACGGTTCTGTGAGCAACCGCACCTCATGCATGTGGGAGGCACCAAGGACCCCGATGTTCAGGCCATCGCAGCGCTGAGGCCCGATGTGGTGGTGGTGGACCGGGAGGAGAACCGTCGCGAAGACGCCGAGGCACTCCAGGCTGTCGGCTGCGAGGTGCACGTGATGCACGTCGTGTCGGTCGAGTCCTCGGCTCGCGACCTGGACCTGCTGGCGGAACGCGTCGGTGTGACCCCGCCACGCTGGGTGCCCCCACAGCCGCAATCGATCACCCGAAGGGCGTTCATTCCCATCTGGAAACGACCATGGATGTCGCTGAACCACGACACCTACGCAGCATCGCTCTTGGCGGTGTTGGGGGTGGGTACGGTCATGGCAGGCCATCCCGATCGCTATCCCACGGTGAGCCTCGACGAGGTCGCGGCTCGATCGCCCGACATGGTGCTGCTGCCCAGCGAGCCATACCCGTTCGCCGAACGCCACGTGACGCAGTTGCAGCACGTGTTCCCCGACGTGCCGGTTCTGTTGGTGGACGGTCAGGACCTGGTGTGGTGGGGACACCGCACACCGGGTGCCATCGACCGCCTCGGCAGGCAACTGGGTATCACGGCATCACGGCGATGAACCGACCGTCGGGGTCGCGCACGACCTGACGCACGGAGATCACCATGGAGGGCTCGATCGGTGCGTAAAGGTGAGGGAACCGTGGTTCGTGCGGCTCGGCGGTTCGACCGTCGGGGTGCGCCGGCGCCTCCCACTTCACCAGGTCGCCCAAGGCTGCGTCGTCGAGATCCAGGACCACCATGGGTCCGGCCACATCCCGGTAGAAGGCGTTCGCCACGGTCAGCACGGTGGCGTCATCGGGACTGCAGTGCACGAACCCTTCGCTCGCCAGCGATGCCGGGTACAGCACCTCGCCACCCGCAGCCTCCCACTCGGAGGCGGGAAGCAGGTGATGAATCATGGACGCCCGGCGTGGGGCACCTGCACCCGGGCCACCTCGATGCGTCCGGTGCGGTTGGCGGAGGCGACCGCGTGGTGCGAGTTCTCGGCCGTCAGCATGAACAAGGTTCGACCGTCGTCGCCGCCCAGCATGCAGGCGAAGCACGGCTGACTGGTGGTGACCACGTCGATCACATCACCGGCGCTGGGGTCCTCTGCCACGAGGAAGCACTCGGGAGCCAGTGGGTTGGCCACCCACACCATGCCCTCGGCATCCAGACAGATGCCGTCGGGCACACGGCCACCGAGGTCAGCCCACACGCGAC
>CAYMUC010000254.1:0-2287 GCA_964393535.1 uncultured Ilumatobacteraceae bacterium
CGCTGATGTGGTGGCGGTGTCTGCCGGGTCACAGCACACGTGTGCGGTGACGACGTCTGGTGGGGTGTTGTGTTGGGGTGCTGGCGGTAGCGGTCGGTTGGGTGATGGCGCCACGACCGACAGGCAGTCTCCGGTGAAAGTGCTTGCTGGTGCTGGCCCGGATGATGGAAGTGGTTTCCTCGCTGATGTGGTGGCGGTGTCTGCCGGGTCACAGCACACGTGTGCGGTGACGACGACTGGTGGTGTGCTGTGTTGGGGCTTGCAGACCAACGGTCGTTTGGGAAACGGTTCGACATCGAATGTGTCCGTGAGTTCGCCCGTCCGGGTGGTGGCCGGGGAACGCTCGAGTGGGAGTGGCAACTTCGAAGGGGCGGTCTCGGTCGCCGCGGGTTTGTTCAACTCATGTGCATCCACCGGCGACGGTGGGGTCTTTTGCTGGGGCAACGGTCAACTCGGCCAGCTCGGCCATGCCGTGCAAGCGATCAACCAGGGAACTCCCGTTCAGGTTCATGGTGTTGGCAATACTGGAGTGTTGGCCGATGTCGTGTCGGTCACGGCGGGCACTCGGCACCTGTGCGCACTGCAGACCACCGGCTCGGTCGTCTGTTGGGGCAACGGCCAGGACGGAAATCTTGGTGACTCGAGTTTCACCACCACTCAGAGTTGGCCGGTTCGAGTCGTCGCTGGAGTCGGCCCAACTGATGGAGGGGCACTCGACGATGTTGTAGCGGTCGCGGCAGGCGAACATCACACTTGTGCGGCGACTGTCGATGGGTCGGTCCTGTGTTGGGGGGCCGGTACCAATGCGCAACTTGGGACCGGTGGGTCCACGTCTTTCAACAGACCGGTGTTCACCGTCCCTGGTGAGGGGCCGGGAGTGGCTCTCGGCACTCGGAGTGCTGACGGCACGGAATATTCGTTTCCGTCGTCAACGTTCCTCTCGGGCGATTGTGTGCGATTCATCGGCACGGGCACGGTTCTCGATGCCGCAGGGCATCGCGCGGTGACGAGGGTTGACGGGGGCAATACGGTCGTGAACATCGCCGGTCATGATCCGGGTGCCGCCCCAACCGCTGGTCGCCTGGTGTACAGCGATTGTGTGGGTATGCCATCGACGATCTCGGTAGCCAGCGACGTGTTGGTCAATGGTCGGCGGTCGGTGATCGTGACGTGGTATCGCATGCCGACGTGGGGAAGCAGTTGGAGTTCTCCTGTGTCGAACACGTACCAGGTGGTGATCATCGAACGGGGTGTGTCGGGCTATGACGTCGAATTCAACTACGGGTCGATGACCGACCACACCGGTGGTGGGTACTCAGCCGGTGGTGCGATGAGATACCCGATCGGGTGGTCGGGTTACGCGAACGGGGCCGCGGTTGATAGCCACGAATTGGTCGACACGGTCGTTGCCGGAGCCCTGATGGATAGCGGTGCGAACCCGTTGGTGGCGAACAGTCTGAACTCTGATGTTGCGGGGCGCTATGTGATTCCGTTCCGTTCGGGTGCCTCACTGACCGGAGCGTGGACAGACCCGGCCATGGATGGCACAGCGACATTTGCGACGGACTATGTGCCGGGAGGCGCGCCGACGGGAGTGTCTGCCACAACATCAGCAACGTCGGCTGTGGTGTCGTGGACACCTGGCGCCGAGGGCGTGGCTGACACCACGGGCTACACGGTCACCGCGTCATCGGGTGGCGGCTCGTGTGCGACGCCGTCGACGTCGTGCACGGTGTCGGGTCTGACGGCTGGCACGGGGTACACGTTCAGTGTGGTGGCGAACACGTCAGCTGGTTCCAGCCCAGCCGGCACGGTGTCGGCGGTGACGCTCGATGTACCGGGTGCGCCGACTGGGGTGTCGGGTGTTGCGGGTGATGCGAGTGTGGTGGTGTCGTGGGTGGCGCCGTCGGTGACGGGTGGGTCTGCGGTGACGGGGTACACGGTGACGGCATCTCCGGGTGGTGCTTCGTGTTCTACGACGTCTGAGACGTTGTGCTCGGTGTCGGGGTTGTCGAATGGGACTGGGTACACGTTCACCGTCGTGGCGTCGAACGCGCAGGGTGATGGTGCGGTGTCGGTGACGTCGGCGGTGGTGACGCCGGTCGGGGTTCAGGTGCCTGCGCCGCCGGTTGTGGTGACGGTACCCGCGTCGACTCCCGTGTCGACTCCCTCCACGACGGTGCCGGTGTCGACGGTGCCGGTGTCGACGGTGCCATCAACGTCGTCGACGATTCCTGTGTTGGGGTTGGTGGTGCCGTTGGTGGGTGAGGTGTTGGCGTTGCCGGAG
>CAYMUC010000255.1:0-309 GCA_964393535.1 uncultured Ilumatobacteraceae bacterium
ATCTTGGAGCCCTCCATGGGCCAGTACGGCAGGTCCTGGTGCCACGGTGTACGACCACCGCCCGGACCCTTCACGAAGAACTCGTCGGAGTACAGCCAGATGTCGGGCGAGTCGAGCAGCGAGGCCATCATGTCCGCCACCGGCGAGTCGTACATGAAGCGCTGCAGTTCGGGCGATACCTCGGTGTTGCGCACCAGCTCGATGAACTGCTGCTCGGTACCGTCGAAGAACAGATGCTTCTTCTGCCCTGTGTCGCCCATGACGCGCTGCAGTCCCAGATCGATCAGCAACAACCACTCGGGATGCAGG
>CAYMUC010000255.1:319-2266 GCA_964393535.1 uncultured Ilumatobacteraceae bacterium
CAGGGCCTGTCGAAGGATCACCACCCCGTCCTGCGCGTAGGCCTCGCGCACCTCGGGCGTGATCAATGCCACCGCTTCGTCGACAGTCATCGGGTACCCCATGGCGTCAGTCTCGCGCCCCGGCATCGACCCGAAACGTGGCGCGGTATGGTCGGTCATGCTCGCACGTCAGGCGTTCGGATCGACGGGACACCTCTCGTCACGTGTCATCTTCGGAGCGGCAGCGTTGGGCGCCATGAGCCCGACCCGCGCCGAGGCGACCGTGCGCCTCGCCTTCGCGCGGGGCGTCAACCACATCGACACTGCCGCGTCGTACGGCCGGGCCGAGGAGTTGCTGGCACCGTTTCTGGCCGAACATCGGCGTGACGTGTTCCTGGCCACCAAGACTGCAGAGCGCACCGCGACCGGCGCTCGTCGCGAGCTGGAGCAGTCGCTGCAACGTATGGGCGTCGACCACGTCGACCTGATCCAACTCCACAACCTGGTGGAGCCCGGTGAACTCGACGACGTCCACCGCCCCGGTGGTGCCCTCGAGGCGCTGACCGCGGCACGGGATGAGGGCCTTGTGCGCTTCATCGGCGTCACCGGTCACGGTCTTCGCATCGCCCGAGCACACCTGGCGAGCCTCCAACGCTTCCCGTTCGACAGCGTGCTACTGCCCTGGAACCACACGCTTGCCGCACTTCCCGACTACGCCAGCGACGTTGCCGAACTGCTCGAGGTGTGCGCCGAGCGCAACATTGCAGTGCAGACCATCAAGGCCGTCGCACGTCGTCGGTGGATGGCCGACGATCCATCACCGCACTACGCCTGGTACGAGCCCCTGCCCGAAGGCCCCGCACTGCAGCGGGCCGTCGGGTTCGTGTTGAGCGACGAACAGCTGTTCCTCAACTCGTCGAGTGATGCCCGCCTACTGCAAGCCATCCTCGACGCAGCGCAGCGTCCGGTGACCGTGGAGGGTGACGCCTTGGAACACGACCGGCGCCAGTGGCACATGACCCCTCTGTTCGACGGCGCTGCCCTCGAACGCATCTAAGGCCTAGACCACCTCGACGCCTACATCGTCGGCGTACATGGCAAGGGCTTCGACATCGCTGCGATCACCCGTCAAGACAGTGCCCCCCGGCTCGGCCGATGCCACCACCAAGGCGTCGACCGCCGATCCCTTCCGGGAGCGATGACGTAGGTCGGCCGCTCGTCGCGCCAGGCCAGGTTCGACGTGGCTGTGCACGATGCATGCCTTGAGGAACTGACTCGCCTGAGCGTCCCGTGCGGCATCACCTCGCAACGACTCCACCAGCACCACGGTGGGGACTACGGGTGGCCAGAGTCCTTCGGCCTGCAGCGCTCGAATGAGCGCCAACGCTTGGGGCGTGCGGGACGACAGTCGGCTGAAGCCGCCACTGTCGAGTACCAGCACCTCAACTCACCTTGCCGATGGCGCGCTCACGGATGCGGCGAGCGATGGCCTGTGCGTGGGACTGCTGAGCATCGGTGACTTCGCCCACCTCGGCGGCCAGTTCGTCGACGTAGCGCTGCGACTGCTCCAGCGCTTGAAGCCGAGCGACCTCGGCGCGCACGGCTGTCTGCAGCAACTCCGATGCCTTGAGACCGCGCTGTTTGACCTCGATGAATACGTCATCGGGCAGGTACACCTGCATTCGGGGCATACGCCTGATCATACGCATACAGCGGTCTCCCTCATTTGCTGTGACACTTCTAGAATCGCTACGGTTTTCTACCGTGCCGTTCTCCGTGAAAAGCGACCGAGCCGACGAACTCCTCGAACGGGTGAGGCGACATACCGGAGAAGGGATCACACAAGCGGTGGTTGCAGCGTTGGAGGAACGTCTGGCGCGCCTGGAACGCGGTCAGCCGAGTCGACGCGACGCCATCGATCGATGTCTCGAACGCATCCGAACCCACCGCATCGTCGACCATCGCTCG
>CAYMUC010000256.1:0-2262 GCA_964393535.1 uncultured Ilumatobacteraceae bacterium
GGACCTCCCATGCGTCGAGGGTCACCGAGGCGTGGGCGCGCGACAGTCGTTCGGCACCGTCGATCACTTCCAATGGTTCGATCTCACCCGAGGTGACGCGGGGATGAGACGAGGGATGTCGTCCGATGACCAGGTCATGGGTGAGCGACGTGGTGGCACCGTCGTCCCACACCAACACGCCCAGGGGTGGTCGCGGTCGGCGCACCAGTCGGGCGGTCTGCTGCAACATGGAAATGCCACAGATCACGCAGTAGAGGGCGCGGGGATCGTTGAAGTGATCGCGGACGCAGCACACTCCGTCGACATCGACCGGTGGACGCGAACTCACAGCAGTCGACCTCCACGGAAACGCCACCGTGGATCGAACACCTTCATGGGGCCCTGCAGCCACGCCCAGGTCACGACCCAGACGGTGATGAAGTGCACCATGAAGAGTGGGACCGCAGGCCCCACCGGCAGTCCGGGCACGCTGCCGGTGTTCAGGACCACTGCCAGGACCACACCTTCGTTCACGCCGGTGATCAGACCGAGCAGCGATGGCCAATCCTTCTCCCACCGGAACCCCATGAGCCAGTGGTAGGCGAGCTCCCATACCAGTCCCAGTAGGCCCATGGTGGCAAGAACGACGACGGCGTCCCGAAGCGCCAGACCGGGAAGGAGCAGCGCAAGGAGAGTTGTCCAGACACCACCTATCGCGACGGTCACGAACAGGCGGGTCTGGAGGCGTCCGAACAAGGTGGGGGTTACGGTCGGCCTCCATCGTCGAGGGGTCGATTCCGCGCCCAGGCCCACCAGTTCCGTATGGACGCCGCCCGGCCGAATCGCCGGACCACGCCCAGGGCGGCCAAGTCGTCGCAGATCTGCAGCGCCGCATACTGCAGACCCAGAAACGAGTCGACCGGGGCGTAGGGGCCACCCAGCGTGATGGAGCCCGAGGCGTACATGCGTCCTGGGTCGCTGCGGGTGCCGACCAGTTCGAAGTGGTCTGACACATCCATCCGACCATGAGGATTGGTGCGAGCTCCGGCGAATTCGAGCAGTTCTCGCAGGACCCGGTGTTCGTCGACGGTGGCCTCCAAACCCGTGGCATCGATGATGAAGTTGGCCGGGATTTCGAGTTGCGTGCCGTCGGGTCCGGCGATGCGCGTGACCACCGTGCCGTCCGGGCCAGGGGTCACCGACGACACCTGACCGGTGAAGGTGCGGTAGAAGCCTTCGGTACGGCCGCGTGCCAACTGTTCCTGCCACTCGGCGCGCCATGGGGTGTTGGTGCCACCGATCCGGCGAATGAATTGCGGTCGTTCCGCGGGCGACATGGCAGCGAGTTGGTTCTTCACGGTGCCGCCCCAGGCGGCGCGGGAGAAGTTGAATCCCTGGTAAGCGAATCCATCGGCACCGAAACGACGGAACCGGCGTGGCCCCTGTGGCCCGCTGACGTAGTTGCGGAACAGGTGCCAGATGACGGTTCGGGCACCGTGGCGGTCGCGGTCCTCGATGAGACGGGCCAGGATGCGTGACCCGACGATGCCCGAGCCTCGTACCACCACCACCCCGGGCTTGCGGATCAGTTCGTTGTAGACGTGCTCGTGCGGTTCGTAGGCGTTCACCACTCGCTGATGGTCGCCGTACTGCTGTCGGTACTGCTGGAGATCGGGCAGGAACCGCAATCCGGGATAGCCGATGCCGATGTGCACGTAACCGCAGCGGTAGGCCACGCGCTTGGTGCTGCCACTCCCGGCGGGGGGCGTGTTGATCACGAAGTAGCCCCCGCCGACCCGGCGACGCACGGTCCGAACCAGACCTGGCACGACCATCTTGTGCCAGCCGATGCGAGGCATCTCGCGATCGATCGATCGGAACACCTGCCCAGCCTGTGGTGTCCAGTAGTCGGCGATCAACGGCTCGGTGAGCACGCTCCACAAGGGTTTGGCGAAGCCGTCGGGCCGTTCGCCGAAGGCTTCCCGCACGGCGTAGCCGGGCCATCCCCAAATGCTGTCCATCACGGAGGAGGAGTCCGATCGGATGCGAGTGGCCTCGCCAATCTGGGAGTTGTCGCACAGGTAGCGGTAGGTCCGGTACGGCACCGACTCGGGGCCGATGACGGTGATGTCGGAGGTGGATCGCCCTGACAGGCGAAGGACCGACACCAGAGCGAACGAACCCATGCCGCCACCGACGCTGACGATGGGCACATCGACGAGCGGAATGCCGTGAGCGGCGATGTCCTCGTCGGCCCACCACTGTCGGGCGAGGAGATCGGGT
>CAYMUC010000257.1:0-2244 GCA_964393535.1 uncultured Ilumatobacteraceae bacterium
TAGAAAGTCCAACAGTCCGCGACGGCGACATGGGTTTCATCGGCTACGCCAGCCGCATGAACCCTGTGACGTTGCCCGCCGGGATGTTGCAACTTTCCGAGAACATGCGCCTGGATCGCGGCGTGGCCACGACACGCAAGGGGGCCAAGCGGATGGCCAGCGGGATTGCGCCGAGTGGAGCGCCGCTGACGGTGCCGTTTATCCTCAACGACAGCCCCAACGAGCCGGTGGTCCGCTCAGTCTATGAAGGCGGCATCTTTGCCTCGGCCGTTGTGCGTTCGCCCGATGCGGTCAATAGCTTTGAAGCTGTCGTGTTGGCCGGCCGCGACGAGGCTTACATACAAATCTTCGACGACGGCGAAGAATTTAGCGAGAAGTGGGGCGCGGGCGCCATTGTGACCGATACGGAAGAAGAAATTCTGACTGACACCGACGATCCGATCCTTTCAACAATCCTCCCGCCAACGCTTTCGTATCCCGGTTCGCCCGACGAAATTATCGAGCCGACCGACAAGGTCAGTATGGTGCAGGCATTCAATCGCCTCTATCTTCTGCGCGAGGCCAGTGTGAACAAGCCCGGCTGGGAGACGCGCATGGTCACGGCTGGCGGTATCACGGTGTCCGGCACGACCGCGACCGTCAACCTTACCGCGCACGGCTATCCTGCTGGAGCCCGTGTGCGGATCGAGGGCAGCAGCACGCCTGCGTTTGACGGCCACGAATACGACATCGCCACGGCATCGACCAACTCGTTCACCATTACAGTGCCGACCGGCACGGCGACCGACGCAACAACAACCGGCCGCACGGCGCGCCGAGTCAAGGCGCCTTTGTATTGGGATCTGGACCCAGCCACCGACTTTGTCCGCTCGCCGGCGGGCATCCCTGCTGGCCTCGGCGCCAGCTTCCGCACGCTGCGCTCGGTGCCGTGGGCAACGTATGCCAACGGCCGCCTGATCGTGCCAGCCGGCCGCGACAATGTGCTCATCTCGGACGCGCTCGACCCGAATACCTACGATCCGTTCTTTAGCTCGTTCCGTGCCAACCAGGGCAGCAACGACTTTCTCGTCGCCGTGCAGCCGTGGGTCGAGGGCGCCTTCCTTGTCTTCATGCGCAAGTCGATCTGGATTGCCTACGTCAACCAGTTCGCCTCGACAGACGGTAGTGCGTTCAGCATCGACACGCCGGTAAGCAAACTGGAACTGCTGACCGACGAGGTCGGATGCTCGGCCCGCAAAAGTATTGCCGTGGCCGGCAACTTCGTTTTCTTCCTCTCGGACAGCGGGGTCTACCGTCTCGACAGTCGATTGGATCTTAAACTTCGCGGCGACACCAAGCCTCTGAGCGATCCGATTGCCGACCAACTGCAAAACATTGATCCAAGCCTCGCCGCCAATGCAGTCGGGCTCTGGCACGACAACCGTTACCACCTCGCCGTGCCCTACGGCTCGGCGCCGCTCTACAACAACGCACTGTTTATTTGGTCGGCGCTCAACGACCAGTGGGAGACCCGCGACGAGTATGGGTTTGGCATTGATGATTTGCTGGTGACAACCTACCAGCGGGAGCGGCGCCTCTTCAGCACGTCGCAGGCGGGCATCATCATGATGCTCAACGAGCTGGAGGCAGGCGACGACGCGCCGGACCCGAGCGTCGCCGGCTATGTCGGCACGGTGGCCGGCCGAATCCGCACGCGCCGCTACGGTTTCGGCGGCATGCACAACAAGCGGTTCGTCCGCAGCATGGCCGACGTGGCGCTACCGGACACGGCGACGATCACGGTCAAGGCGATCATGGTCAACCCCGACAACGAAATCACGCTGGTGCCGGGGCAGGCGAACACCAGCGGACTTGCCGAAGATTACACGCTAAAGAACCCAATCCGCGCCAAGGCGCATTACTGCGAACTCCAATTTGAGACTACGGCTAACCGCCCAGAGATCCGCAACATTTCCATCGAGGCTGCCCTCCAGTCGGCGCCTCCAACTGAAACACGTCACGCAGCTTAATTATGGCAACTATCACCGTCACCCCAGGTCAGGTGTTCTCCTCGGGAGACACCGTCGTTCCCGCAACCATTAACGCCCTCGGCCAGCCGACCGTTGCCATCAGTAATATCGTAACGGCCGACATTGCCGACGATGCCATTACCGCTGCCAAGCTCGACGGCGTGGTCAGCATCAACCAGAAAACTGGAAACTATACTCTGGTTCTTTCTGACGCAGGCCGCGTCATCGAGGTTAA
>CAYMUC010000258.1:0-2244 GCA_964393535.1 uncultured Ilumatobacteraceae bacterium
GTACGGAGTCCTCATCGGCGAGCATGACGTCTGCCAACCACTCTGGCGGTACGCCATAGCTCAGAAGCTCATCCTCGGACCGACCCGCGAAAAGCAAAGGCTTTGCCTTGGACTTCACAGCCGGGCCAGGCATCAATCGTCCCGCCGGAGCCGGATCGGATGGTGGCGTAGGCGGCTTGATCTCCTCAACGCGCTCGCGCACCTCGACGAACTGCGCCGCGCCAGTCTTTGGATGGGTCTCCAACTTCCGGCGTTCAGCCCATCGGTACGCCTTGTCGTGGTGGTCGACGTAGCACAGCATCAAGCTGCGCTGTGTCTTGTGGACGATCACGCGAAGATCACCGCTGACCCGTACCGACCAGAAGTTCTTGTCCTTGGCCTTGTCCAGCTTGTGAAGGCTGAGGCCCGGACTGGCCGGGTTCAGCTGCAGGTCGAACGCCGTAGTCTTTACCGCCTTCTGTTCATCGCCAGTGAGGCGCGCAAGGCCTTCTGTGAACGTGTCTGCTATGCGGAATTCCAAGCCGATCTCCTATTGCAATGGCGCTAGAGTCTCAATTATTGGATTAAGGGTATGCACAACCCACTATGAAAATCATATTTGGGCGCACTCATAGTTATAAAAATCTGGATTTTAGTAGATTCTAGATTTATCGAGGCTCACGACCTGCCCAGGTATCTTCAAACCACTCCTCCATGAAATCGCGCTTTGGTAAAGTAGATCCAAAAGAACCAACGCCGAACCAACGATAGCCTTCGTGAACAAGCTCTGTCGCTACATCTGGAATATTGTAATGTGTCCTATACTTCCTTTCATCCTCAGAGAGTGGCGGCGGCGGGGCAAATGCTTCTAATGGGCGGATTCTCGCTGTCATATCATCAGAAAAATAGTTCATCCACGCCAAAAATTCTTTTCCATTGAATGAAATAGTTGGCAAAGACGATTTGTGAGTTGCCATGTGAACCACTAGATAACGACACCAATTTGTGTATTTAATGTTCGTTATGAAGTCTGGATATATATTTATAAGCCCAGATGATGCAATTCTGTTTGCAATATGAAATGGATCTTCTTCGTTTCCCAAGAAATCGGGATCTCTATCAGGAATAGAAATCCTGAAATAATTACTTGAAGTAATAGAAATATTTGAATCCATGGTCTGCAAGAACCATGACGGAACAACAAATAAATTCCATACTCCATCATGCCATCGTGTTATGCACCGTAGATGCGTAAAACCTAGTTCCTGAAGTCTCATGTAAGAAAAGAAACTGGATCGAAAGCCTTCTAGTGGAGTTCTCATAATTACACCGTAGTGCGGTCTCAAGTCGGAAAAGCACACCAAGGATCAAATCCTGAACACCTTCATCACCTCATCCCCGAGGTGATTGATGACCTTGACCGCAAAGCGCCCGCTTGTGGGCTTCTCGAACGGGCGCGAGGTGTCGCTGTTCAGGGTCGCCCACGCGTCAGCGTTGATCTCCGCCTTCAGCGTCGTCTTCAGAGAACTGTAGGGATCGTTCGCGCCCAGGAAGTAGGCGTGCCGGACGAAGAAGCTCTCCTCGTTGTAGTCCGTGTCGATGAACCAGCAGGCGATCCCGTCCGCCCCGTCGCTAACCACCTCGCCGGTCTGAGGCTTGAAGACGTCGACACCGTTGACCTTGACGCGGATACGCCCGTCGTCCTCGGCCAGGATCGTGATGTCCGGCTCACCGAAGATCACGAAGAGGTTGCCTTTACCGGTGTTCTTGAGGTCTTCCGCCATGTGCAGGTCGGCGTTCATCCGAGCCTTCAACACAGGGATACGTCCAAGTTTGCTGAACTCGGTCGCATGTGCCTCGTAGTTAAACGCACAAGCTATAAGCGCGTCGAAGCCGGCATCTCCGGCCTCTCGTGCCGCTGCCACTAGATCAGCCCGCTGCACAGTTCCGAACTCCGGACCAATGAAGATGGCGGCGCGGCGTTCCTTCCCTTCTTCCTCGGTCCCCTCGAAGTAGCGACCCTCTGCACACACCAGTGAGCCAGGCCAGGGCACCAGTGACGTGAACGAGATCCGGTCTTCCTTGTGAGCCTGCTGCACGCCGGCCGACTTGAGGTTCTCCAGAATCAACTGTTCGAAGGTCTGCTTAGCGCTGTACTCGGCCTGCTGCTCTTGGACGGCATCGATGAGTTCGTCGTTCTCGTCCACCCCGAGCGTGCGGTGCGGGCTGAGGCTTTCGACCGTGAAGGGCCCTGCCACGCGAACG
>CAYMUC010000259.1:0-2243 GCA_964393535.1 uncultured Ilumatobacteraceae bacterium
CGCGTATGGCAGGTCGGTCATTTCATGGTCGACGGTGTGTCGTGGGTTGATCAGTACGTCGTGTGCCGGAACGCGATGAGCGGGGGCCTGTGGGCCCCCGCTCATGCTGTGTTCTGCTGTTGTGTTGGTTCAGCGTGTGGTGCTGGTGCTGGTGCGGCGTCGGCCGAGGGTGACCAGGCCGAAGCCGAGGCTCAGCAGTAGCAGTGCGGTGAGCCAGAGGGGTGTGGTGGTGGTGCCGGTGGCGGGGAGGACTCCGGGTCCGGGTGTGGGCACGCCGGCGGGGTTGACGATGACGCCGAGGTTGGCGGTTCGTGGGAGGCCGTCGAAACTGGTTCCGTTGACCTGCAGGGTGTGGAGTCCGGGGGCGATGTCGCCGAGTGGGACGTTGCCGGTGAAGGTGCCGTCGGGGTTGACGGTGAGTGTTCCGAGGAATCGTGGTTCGGAGAACAGCCAGATGTAGACGAGGGTGCCGGCTTGGAACCCCTCACCGGACACGTTGGCGAGTCCGCGTTCTTCCAGCGTCAACACTTCGCGCCCGTTGGCGTCGGTTTGGATGGTGCAGCCGAAGGTGCAGTCACCGGCGAGTCGAAGTTCGAAGCCTTGGCCTCGCAGCACCAGGTCGGTGCTGTTGTCGATGAACACTTCGACGTTGGTGGGCACACCGTCGGTGATCACCTGGCTGACGCCGGCTTCCAACTGGGGCAGCACGCCGCCGTCGGGGACTGGTGCGGGCACCGTCGTGGTTGGTGGTGTGGTGGTGGTGGGTGGCCGTGTGGTGGGCACCGTGGTCGACGGTGTGGTGGTCGGGGGTGCGATGGGCCGGGTGACCAGGTCACTGATCGCTGGCGGCAACGAACTACCACCGCTGCCGGGGGCGACGTAGTCGGGGCAGGGTGTGGACACGCCGTCGACCACCTTCATGCCGGTGGACCGAGACCCGGTCTTCGACAACCCGGCGTCGTTGGCGTCGTCGATGGTGCCGACGTAGCAACCGACCTCGGTCACGTTGCTGACGCTGTTGCCGTACACCGTGCCAGACAACACCACGTTGTTCAGGGTCGCAGTCTCGTTGGTGAAGACACCGATGGCGCCGCCCACTTCACTTCTTCCACGCACATCACTGGACGACGTCGAGTCCTCGATGAGCAGTGAATACGTGTTGTTGTATCCCACGAACCCGCCGGCCCCGTACCCGGTCGCCGACACGCTCACGTCCCCCGAACGGGTGACGGCACTGATGGTCACGTGGGCAGCAGCAAAGCCGATGGCGCCGCCGGCTTCGTCGCCCTGGGCGATCACCGGTGCGGTGATGGTGGACTGGCTGACGATCACGTGGGTGGTGGCACTGGAGCCAGACCGGCCGAGAACGCCACCCAGATCGCTGTCACCCATGACTGAACCGCCAAAGTTGGAGTTGCTCACCGTGAGGCTCTGGCCGGCTTCGAGGTACCCGATCGCACCGCCGACGTCGTCGCGCCCTGACACGGAGCCAGAGCTGTTGACGTTGAGGGTGACGTGACCGTCTGCGAAGCCGATGACGCCGCCGACGTAGTCCGCACCCTGCACCGAACCGGTCCGGGTCACGCCGTTCATCGTCATGGTTTCTTCGGCGTAACCGATGATGCCGCCCACATTGTCGCCCGCCGCGGTCACGTCGCCGCTGAACGTCACCTGGTGCAACTCGAGGTCGTCTCCCAAGGTTCCTACGATGCCCCCGGCCGTAGACCCGGTGGCTGACACGTTTGCCGTGGCGGTGGTGTTGCGGATGGTGGTCGGCCCCCCGGCTTGGCCGATAAGGCCGCCTACCTGTGTGGAGCCGTGCACGGCGCCGGTGACGGTCGCCTCGATGTTCGTGCGGGTCGAACCCTGAATATCGCCGACCAGACCGCCGACGTTGTTGCGGGCACTGACCGAGGCGTTGGTCACGGTGACAGCACTGATGGTGGTGCCTTCGGCGTAGCCGATGAGTGATCCGATCTGTGTGGCGGTGCCCGAGATGGTCACACCGTCGAGGGTCACATCGGCGATGGTGGCGTTGCTGGTGTTGCGGAACAATCCCCACGTGTTGACGGTGGCACTGGTGGACACCAGGTTGCTGATGCCATAGCCGCCGCCGTCGTAGGTGCCGGTGAACGGGTTGTTGCTTCCGCCTCCGATGCCTGGCCAGTTGCCGCAGGCGGTCAGATCCAGGTCGGCGGTCTGGCGGTATGCCGCACTGAGGCTCGTCGAGTTGACGCTGCGGG
>CAYMUC010000260.1:0-2243 GCA_964393535.1 uncultured Ilumatobacteraceae bacterium
GCCCAGTCGGTTCCCAACATGTCGCCGGCACCAGGCCCCGTGGTGCCTTCCAGTCGCACGGTCACTCGGCCCAGACCTCGTCGGCGACTACTGCCCAACGAGTGGACGCTGCACATGGCTCCCACTACCACGGCGAGGTGATCTTCGAGGCGCTCCCTCGGCAATGCACTGGTGAGTTCGACGTCCAGTGTGGCGGTGACGTTCGGCTTGCACCACAGCTGTTCGCCGAACAGGAGTGCACGTTCGGCGGCATGTGCGGTGCCGGTGGTGGGGTCGATGCGCACCTGCGCCTGGACGCTGGTGACCAGAGCACCAGGCGGGAACTGGCCGTCGCCCCAACTCCACGGTGATGGATGAGCGGCGGTGCCGAAGACGTCGTCCACGAGATCAGACGGCAAGGCCAACTGCACACGTGCGGCATGGCGGGCCAGGCCCTTCATGGCGGTGGCGGGCAGGGGGTGGCGGAGGTCCACGGTGGCGTCCACCCCTGGCGCGGCTAGGCCGGTGGCAACACGGAACGGGCCGTGGAACCGGATCGAGAACGACAGTGACACGCTCATGATTTCCACCAGTCAGCAAGGCTCACCATGTCGACAAACCGGACGACGTCAGCATTCCGCCCCCTCAACTCGTCGGCAATCGCCGGGAAACGACTTCGGTCGAGAAGGCCTAGTCGTCGAGCGCGGCTCTGCACGCGGGCACGGGTGTCGACCGGGTCGTCCACCACATCGCTCACGAGGTTGCGACGAAGGCTCTGTGGCAGTGTCGCCAACTCGTCCAGCAGGGCCGTGTTGAGTTGTTGCAGCTTCAGTGGGCGACGATGCGCCGGTGGGGTGAAACCTTCCCGCGACACATCCACCCACATGGCCGATGGTTCCTTACCCACCACGGCTCGTTTGGCCTGCTTCAGCAGTCGCTCGGCGGCGTCGAGGCAGGTGCTGAACGGTTCGGAAGCGTGGGCGATCACGATGGATCCCGATGCCGTCGCTGGTGGCACTTTCTCGAACACCTCGTCGGCTTGGCGTCCCTTCGAGGGATCCCACTTCCGACCCGCTTCCTGCACCACCTCGCGAGCGTGTCGCCCGAAGGCGCTGCAGTAGGTGGTGAGAAAGCACCAGCCGTAGCCGGCGGGAAGCGACACGCACAGATCGTCGGCGGCGACGATGTGGGGGATCAGTGGCAACTCGTCGGCGGCGGCTCTGTGTGATTCGTTGTGAAGTTGCAGCACGGCCCGTGCGGCGGCCTCCAAGGCTGACCACACCGCTTCCCCGATACCTCGCGATAGTGCGTTGACGTCGAAGCGGTGGTCATGGGCATGCCGACCGGCTCCCGAGAACATGGCACGGAAGCCGTTGCCGTCGATGTAGACGGTGGCGAGGTGATTGGTCTTGCGCGCTTGCGTGGAGCGGTCACCATCGCGACGTTCTTCAGGTCCCAGTCGGGCGAGGTCCAAGAAGTCGTCGAGCGTGCGCTGGCCCCGCAGCTCGAGTCGGCGGCGCAGCTTCTCCTCCACGCTGTGGGCCGAGCGGCGGTTGGCGGCGTCGTGGCGCCGAGCACAGTCCACGCACCGTCGAGCAGTGCCGATGCGGGGACCGGCGTAGCCCCGGCGGCAGGTGTCGCAGGGCGTCAGCATGGCCAGTTCCACATCGGGTGCTGGACTCTCCGAGCGTCCCCAACCAGTCGTGGTGCCATCGTCGGCCGCGCCGGCGAAGCCCGAGTAGGTGGAGGCGGTTCCCCAACTCGACCGGAAGTCGGCTGCTGGCACGCGACTGCGCATGTGGTTCACACCCCAGCGCGCCACAGCGTGTGCGTTGCACGTGCCGCACTGGCACGAGAGTTCGAGGTGGATGATGCTCTCGGACTCGCCGGCCTCCTCGCAGATCTGGACGCAGCCTTGGGGGAAGCGTTCGGCGAGGGCGTCTTTCACCGTTGATGGGTCGGTGGCTTCGGCCAGCAGAGCCGAGGCCCCGCGGATGAGACTCAGTTTCGGCGTGCGCTCGAGATATCCGTGGATGCGCACGGTGGAGATATCCAGGAAGGTTCGTTCGGTGCTCATCATTGCCCCTCGATGATGGTGAGCCATGGACGGTCGTCACTGGGATGAGGCAAGGGAACGACGTCGGGTGTGTTCTGGCCTGCGCCGCCGCCTCGAGCCTTCTTGAAGAACTCGTACGTCTTGTCGAACACTTCGTGGCTGTTCGGGTTGGTCGCTTGAAGCGAGTCCCAACCCCGGTTCGGCGGAT
>CAYMUC010000261.1:0-2240 GCA_964393535.1 uncultured Ilumatobacteraceae bacterium
TCAGGCACTCATCACGGCGGTCAGGGGCCATTGGCACCTGACCGGGTGCCGCTCTGACCGCTGTGATGAGGGGGCGCCCCCTGTGGCGCTGACCGAAAGGAGTCGCACATGTCATTGATGACACGACCTGCCAGAGGCTCGGGCCGCACCATGGGCACACCGTGGCGTTGGTCCTCGTCGAGCCTGTGGCCCGAGCTCACCGAGCGCTGGCCCGAGAGATGGTTCGACCGGTGGTTCGATGGTGATCCGTCGCTCGAGGGCACCATGATCCATGTCGAGGAGTTCGTGGAAGACGGCACGTTCGTGATGCGCGCCGAACTTCCCGGCATCGACCCCGATCGCGATGTCGAGATCACGGTCACCGATGATCAGGTGAGGTTGCGGGCCGAACGGCGCATCGAGGAGCGCCATGAAGGGCGCGAGGGGTATCGCTCGGAGTTCCGCTACGGAAGCCTCCGTCGCACCATTCCCCTTCCGGTAGGTGCCCAGGCCGATCAGGTACACGCCACCTATCGCGACGGCATTCTCGAGGTGAGGCTGCCCATGGGGGCGGTCGAGGTGGAGGGACACAAGGTGCCGATCAGCCGCGAATGAGGCCATGATGGGAGCGTGACCGACCTGCTCACCGCTGCTCGCGACCGTGTCTCACTCATCGTGGACGACGTGATGACCCTGGTGGGTATCGAGTCGCCGTCGCAGGCGGTGGAGTCGTTGGAGGCCTCGGCCCGAGCGGTTGCATCCCTCATCGAACAACGTGTGGGAGGCATCGCCCGTCTGGTGGCGGGTGATGCCGGCCCACATGTGCACTGGCAGGGGGGACCGGCGCCGCGGGTGCTCGTCCTCGGTCATCACGACACGGTGTTCCCGTTGGGCACCCTCGAACGCAGGCCGTGCCGGGTCGTCGACGGTCGCCTGGAGGGACCCGGGGTGTTCGACATGAAGGCAGGCATCGTGCAGGCCATTCACGCCCTGGCACTCCTCGACGACCACTCGGGGGTGGAGATGTTGATCACCGCTGACGAGGAAGTGGGCTCTACGACCTCTCGTGCGCTTCTCGAGGAACGTGCCGTGGCCTGCGGAGCAGTGCTGGTGCTGGAACCAAGTGCCCCCGGAGGGGCGCTCAAGGTGGCCCGAAAGGGCACCGGCACATTCGAGGTCGTCGTTCACGGCCGAGCAGCGCACGCCGGCCTGGAGCCCGAGAAAGGCATCAATGCCTTGGTGGAAGCGGCCGAACAAGTGCTGCGCATCAGTCGACTGACGCGTCCTGAACTGGGCACCACGGTCACGCCGACACTCGCCTCGGCTGGGACCGCCGACAACGTGGTACCCGACCGAGCCGTGATCCGAGTAGACGCCCGTGCCACCGAACCCGCCGAGCGTCACCGGGTCGAGCAGGCCATGGCCTCGTTGGTCCCGGTCCTCGAGGGGGCGACCATCTCGGTGAGTGGCGGACTTGGTCGCCCGCCCATGCCCGTCTCGGCAGCGACCGAGTTGTTCGCCATCGCGCAACAGGTGGCACAGCGCCACGGTCTGGGCGACGTGGCCGGCGTGGCCGTGGGCGGGGGCAGCGACGGTAACTTCACCGCAGCACTGGGGGTGCCCACTCTGGACGGCCTGGGTGCCGTCGGCAACGGTGCTCACACCCTCGACGAGTACGTGGAGGTGGACACCTTGGCAGCGCGAACCGCCTTGGTGGCCGGTCTGCTCGACGAACTCAGTCGCCGTCGCTGATCTCCAGCAGACGGTTGGTGCCCAACGAGCCGACCTGGCGATAGAGGTCCAGTTTGGAGCGCGTATCGGCGATGTCGAGATTGCGCATGGTCAACTGGCCGATGCGGTCCAACGGCCCGAACGCCTGATCCTCCACGCGCTCCATCGACAGGCGATCTGGCTCGTAGGTCAGGTTGGGGCTGGTGGTGTCGAGCACGGTGTAGTCGTCGCCGCGGCGCAACTTGAGGGTCACCTCGCCGGTGACGGCTGATCCCACCCAGCGCAGCAGAGGTTCGCGCAGCATGAGGCTCTGGGGATCGAACCACCGACCCTCGTACAGCAGGCGGCCCAGCCGACGACCCATGGTGCGGTAGTTCTCCAGTGTGTTCTCGTTGTGGATGCCCGTGAGCAGTCGCTCGTAGGCGATGTGGAGCAAGGCCAGCGCCGGGGCCTCGTCGGTACCGCGGCTCTTGGCCTCGCTGATGCGGTTCTCGATCTGGTCGCTCATGCCGAGCCCGTGGCGACCACCG
>CAYMUC010000262.1:0-2228 GCA_964393535.1 uncultured Ilumatobacteraceae bacterium
CTGCCGATGGCAGGTGGCGCGCCCGCCTGAACCCTCGACCATGGAGGCACACCTCAGGGCGAGTTCGGCACCACCAGGCCGGACTCGAAAGCCAGAATGATCGCCGCAGCGCGATCACGGGCACCCAGCTTGGCGAAGATGTTGCCCACGTGACCCTTGACGGTCCGTTCGCTCAGGAACAGGGACTGAGCAATCTCGGTGTTCGAAGCCCCCGAGGCGATCAGCACCAGCACTTCCCGTTCACGCTCCGACAGTTCGTCGAGGCCACGGACGCGACCACCACCGACCTGGCGGGTGTCGCGCACTGCTGCCAAGACACGAGGCGTGACTCGGGGATCGAGCCACGATCCACCACCAGCGACCGTGCGAATGGCGGCGATGAGATCATCAGCCGAGGTGTCCTTGAGCAGGAAGCCAGCGGCGCCCGCCTGTAAGGCACCCCAGAGCACCTCGTCGTCGTCGAACGTGGTGAGCACCAGCACGGGTGGACCTCCCGAATCGTGGAGATGCCGCGTGGCGGTGATGCCGTCCATGATGGGCATGCGGATGTCCATCAACACGATGTCGGGGTGATGGTCCTTGACGGCGGCGCAACCGAGTTCACCGTTCGAAGCTTCCGACACCACGCGCAGACCGGGTTCGGTGGCGATGATGAAGGCGATGCCCCGACGCACCAACGGCTGGTCGTCGACGATGACGACTCTCAGGTCAGTGGCAGCTGGTGACGACACTGCGGTGTCGCTCATCGGGGCTCGGGCACAAGGTCTAAGGGAAGTTCAGCCGCCACCAGCCAGGTGCCCTGAGGCGTGGGACCGACCTCGAGCGATCCCCCTGCCGCTCGGACACGCTCTGCCATACCCACGAGTCCCAGTCCGTGCCGGCCGTCGTTGCACCCTCGGGGGACGGAGCCGCGCAGTGGATTCTCGGCGGTGAGACAGATGGCGGATCGGTCGTGGTCGAGGTGGACGTGCAGCGACAGCGGCGCACCCGGCGCATGCTGCAGGGCGTTCGTCATCGCTTCCTGCGCCAGACGGAACGCCGTCAGTGAGGTCATTGCTCCGGCCGCCACATCGTCGAGGTCGTAGGACGCCTCGACCTGCAGGCCGGCGTCTCGATACCGGTCCACCAGTGAGGGGATGTCGGAGACATGAGGTAGCGGGGCCTCATCGAAGTGCTCCAGTGGGGCCGGTGCCGCCAACTGGTGGGCACCGGCACCGCTACGACGGTCGGCATCGCCTTGTGATGCCAACTCGTTCAGGTGGCGCCGGTGATGCGGCGGGTGTGCCAGCCGGTGGCGCCGTCGGGGGCGACGGGCGTTCGCTCCTCCACCTGCGTCTCGCCGGTGCCGTCAGTAGCCCGACAACGCACTCGGTGCTCGCCCGGCGTCGGCTCCCAGTCGATCCACCACTGCACCCAGCCATCGTCGCCGAGACCGGGACCGAGCGTGGCCAGGCGCCACGGCCCGTCGTCCACCTGCACCTCGACCGCAGCGATCCCCCGCTGAGGCGCCCACGCCACCCCGGCGATCGTGGTCACCTGTCCGGCCGGCACTCGAGTGCTCGGCCGATCGATGCGGGACTGGGTCTTCACGGGAGCCTCCCGCGCCCAGCCCCGCGGGATCCAGTAGCCCTCGACCTGGTCGAACCGGGTCAGCTCGATCTCGGACAGCCACTTGGTGGCGGACACGTACCCGTATAGGCCCGGTACGACGAGCCGCGCCGGAAAGCCGTGCCGTTGCGGCAGGGGCTCGCCGTTCATCCCGACTGCGACCAGGGCATTCCGGCCATCGAGGACGCTCACCGGGAAGCCCGCCGTGAAGCCGTCGATGGATCGGCCGACGATCTGGTCTGCCTCGGGCTTCACGCCCACTCGGGCGAGCAGGTGGTCGAGCCGGACTCCAAGCCAACGGGCGGTGCCGACCAGGGTGCCGCCGACCTCGTTGGACACGCAACTGAGCGTGATGTCCGCCTCGACCATCGGCTCCGCGAGGAGGTCGCCGAAAGTCAAACGCAACTCTTGCTCGACCATGCCGTGGATACGCAGAGACCAGTCATTCAGAGCCACCGAGGGCACCACGAACGCTGTGTCGATACGGAAGAAGCGGTCGTTGGGGGTGTAGAGCGGCGACAAGCCCTCCACCGAGCGCGCGGGATCGGTGGCGAGCGCGCCAAGGGGTGTGCGGGCACGTGGCAGTACCAGCGCGGATCGGTCAGCAGCGTTCGAGAACC
>CAYMUC010000263.1:0-2219 GCA_964393535.1 uncultured Ilumatobacteraceae bacterium
TGTACGACATCTCGACCAGCAGCGATTCGCTGACCCAGCTGCTCGACCAGCTCGGTGTGGTCACGCTGCAGAACTACTACTGGGTGGACTCCGGCCGTGCCCACGCCATATGGGGCGAGCGTGCGGAGCCCCTTGTCGTCAACCTCCGAAAGGCGCGCGAGGACATCTGGGAGATCGCCGCGAAGGTCTTCACGCAGGACCAGCTTGACGAGATCGACCTGCTCATCTCGAACTGGTGGCACACCAAGGGCGGCACTGAGTTCGTGGCCTATGTGCGATTCTCCGACGTGGCCACTCGCAAGGGCCGTGCGATCGTCGATGAGGTCCGCGGCGGCGGAGGCCTGCTCGAGCCGCTCGACCGGGCGACCGAGCAGTTCGAGGAGGCGAACTTCGCTGCACAGCGCGCCTTCTTCTGGGCCAAGCGCGTGCCCCTGTTCGCCAACTGGCAGGCGCTCTCGCTTGTCTACGAGTTCATGGTGATGCCGGAGGTGCAGGGCGCGCTCGGCGATGCGCGCCGCATCGCGAACATGATCGAGGGATTCCCCGAGGGCATCGACGCCAAGGGCACCATGGCGCGGCAGCTCATCTCCGACGTGCGAGGCACGCTCACCGATGCGGGCGTCCTGCTCGACAAGGTCGGGCCAATCATGCAGACGGTGCAGGGCATCACGGTCGAGTCGGGCACGGCCCTTGGGCACGTCAACCAGGCTCTTGACCGGGTTGCCGCCATGCAGGCGAAGGCGGATGCCGCGCCGGCGGGCGAGCCAGCGCGCCAAGTGGATATCGCCGAGTACGGCGCACTGCTCGAGCAGGTCCGGCAAAGCCTCGTGGAGGCGAACTCGCTGCTCGCGTCCGCCGACAGCCTCACAGACGAGGACCGCCTCGCGGGCAAGCTCAAGCCCGTCGAGGACCTGATCCAGATGCGCATCAACGAGGTGCAGAGGGCGACCGCAGATGTCGTCAATGGCGTGGTCTGGCGGCTTGGGGCACTTCTCGCCGTGCTGATCGCCGCCGTCGCGATTCTGCTGCGCCGCCGCAAGGCGCCAAGGAGCTGACACCATGGGTACCACCATCGCCATCGCCGTTGCTGCGGCCCTTTCCCAGTCCGCCGCGCCACTTCCCGTCGCGGAGCTCCAGGACACCATGTCCCCCGAACCCCGCGACCCCAAGGTTGCCGCGCTCGTCGCGCAGTTCCCCGACTACCGGGCCAGCGACCAGCCTCTCGCAGGATCGCTCACCATCACCGGCAGCGCCACCATGTCGCGCATGCTCGTGGCGATGGGCGAGGCCTTCGAGCAGCTCTACCCGGACGTCAAGGTGGAGGTGAACCAGGGCGGAAGCGCGCGCGGGCTCGCGGCGCTTCGCGCCGGCGAGTGCGACATCGCGTCCGTCTCGCGCGAGGTGACACCGGAGGAGATCGCGGAGATCGAGCGCGCCACGGGCAAGCAGGCCCACGTCTTCCCGGTCGGACTCGATGCGGCCTGCATCTACGTGAATGTCGGGAACCCGCTGAACAGCCTCACGCGCGCGCAGCTCAACGGCATCTTCGCGCTCACCCACTCGCTCACCGACACGATGGTGATGCGGTGGACCGACATCGAGGCGGACTCCCCGCTCGGTGACGACTGGGTCATGCTCTATGTCCTTGACCCCGGACATGGCACCATGCAGCAGTTCATTCGGCTCGTGATGCCAGGCGAGAGGCTCCAGACAAGCATGTGCCGCCGGCAACCGACGCCGTCGTCGGTAGTGAACGCCTGCTGCGCCTACCTCAACAGCATCGGCATCGCACCCTTCGTCTACCGGCAGCCGCGCGCCAAGCTGCTCTCGGTGCAGATGACCAAGGATTCGCCCGCAGTGGAGCCCAACTTCTGGACGATCCACCGCGGCGAGTACCCGATGACGATGCCGCTGAACCTCATTGCGCTCTCTCCGCGCGATGCACCCGTCTCGCCCATCGTGTTCGAGTGGGTCCGCTACATGTGGTCGCAGTCCGCGCAGGACACGGTCGCCGCCCTCGGCGGCGTGGTGCCAGACCCCGCGCAGATGCCGGCCATGATCCGCGATTCCCTGAAGGTCCCGGCCAAGGCTCCGGCAAGCCCGCAGCCCCCGGTGTCCACTGGCACTCCCTCAAGCGAATGACGCCGGGAGAGCCAGGGCGTCGGCGAGCCTCCGCAGGTACTCCGACTCTGCGATCTCCTGCGCGCCGAAGCGCATGA
>CAYMUC010000264.1:0-2203 GCA_964393535.1 uncultured Ilumatobacteraceae bacterium
GGGACGCCGACGCTACAGTGAAATGTAGCGGCGCCGTCCCCGGCGCCGAAACGACGAGCCCCCCGTCTCGCCGGTTTTTTGTCTCCCCGTCAGTCACCGACTCCATCACTTGCGCTGCCGGCGCCAAACATGCGCGCCGAATCCCGCCGCAGCGAGCGCGAGCAAGGCATAGGTCGAAGGCTCGGGGACGACGTAGGTGAGTTTCAGGTCGTTGCCGGACTGCAGCAGTGAGAACGTCCCCAACGGAGCCAGCGCGTTGGTGAAGCCGCCGGTGCCGTTGATCGCCGTGGTGTTGATGTTGAACTTGTCGGCGCCGAATCCGATGATGCCGTTGGACGCGGTGAGGATGGTCCACGTGTAGTCCTGCGTGTTGTCAAAATTGATGGCTTCGCCGCTGGTCTGCGGCAGCTCGGAGAGCGACCAGAGGTTGATGTTGTATTGGCTGTTGACGGTGAGCGCACTGAGGTCGAGCGCTCCGCTCACGGTGACCAGATCCCAGCCCACGCCGGCGCCGCCAGTGGCGTCATAAATTTCCCAGTTGTAATTGGCGCCGCCCTGCCACACGACGTTGCCGTCGATGTCGAGGTTGCCGGGCGAGTTGCCGGGCGCGAGGGTGGAATTGCTGGCGAAGGTGACCGTCGGGGCTTCAATCGTCCCGCTACCGAGGACGATGCCGCGTCCGCCGACGGTGACCGTGCCGGCGGCTTGGATCTGTCCGTCGATGGCGGCGATGCTGTTGCTGTTGGCGTTGGCGTGGAGGACGTTGATGCTTTGCGCGGCGGGGCGGCCCTGACCGATCCAGACGCCGCTGTCGGTAGTGAAGGAGGAACCACTGCCGATGCCGAGGGTATTGCCGGCGTGGACGACGGCCCCGTTGGCGACCTGCATTTGACCGGTGCCGAGCAAGCCGACCTGCAGGACGTTGATGTTGCTCAACACGGTGCCGGCGCCGGTGACAAGCACGCTGTTGCCGAGGGCGGACGCGTTGCTGCTGACGACCATGCTGGCGTTGCGCATGAAAGCGCCATCGGCGAGGACCAGGGAGTTCGATGATCCGTCACGCCCCACCACTAAGGTGCTGTCGTTGTTGGTGAAGACCGTCCCGGACCCGGTGACGAGCAGGGAGTTGGCATTGGCCGTGCTTTCCTGGCCGATACGGAAACCGTTGGCTCCTGTGACTTCGAAACGCGCCCCGTTTTCGACCGTCACGCTGTTGCTCGAGCTGCGCAGCCCGATGGATGTCTCCGTGAAGGTTCCGCTCCTCAGGCGCGAGTTGGCGCCGGTGACCAAGACCGTGTTGCCGGTCGCCTGGTTGCTGAAGCCCGACATCAAGCCTTGGCTGCCGGCGAAGATGGTGCCGCCATTGGTGACCACCAAAGAGTGCCCGCCACCTGTCCCGGTGCCGATCCGCAAAGTGGAAATGTTCGACCAGGTTCCGCCATCGACGATGACCCGGTGGTTGGTGCCGCTTCCTCCCCCGAGCGTGCCGTTGTTGTTGGCGATGCGCCCACCGTCGTTGACGGTGGTCACGGTGTCGCTGCCCGTGGAACCCAACACGATCGAACTCGATCCCGTGGTAAGCAAACTGTCGGCACCGGTGACCAACAAGGTCGAGCCCGAGGACCCGTCGCGGGAGCCCAAAGTGGTGAGGCTCGCGTTGGTCATGACACCCCCGTTGCTGATGACAATTTGGGCCACCCCGGCGTCCCCGAGGCGCACGGTGCTGGCCCGGAGCCTTGAACCGGGGCCGGTGATGAGCACGGTATTGGTCACACCATTGGTCGTACTCACGTCAAAACTCGGGTTGCCGCCGAGGTGCCAGAGCACGGCGCCATCGGCCACGGTGAGCGAGTTGCCACCGCTGGCCAGACCGACGGTGGTAGTATGATTGGTTACCACGGTGCCGGCGCCGGTGTAGAGCACGGTGTTGTTGCTGGCGGTGCTGGCGCTTCCGATTTGGACTTGGTAGCGCGAGGCATTGAAAACGGCGCCATCTTTCACGACGAACTCGTTGCCTGCCGAGGCACCGCCGATACGAATCGGGGTGGAACTGCCGAGGAAGGTCGTGCCGCCATGCACCACGGAGAGACTGGATCCGGTTCCGGATACCACCACCGAATTGCCGCCCGCCCCGGCCGAAGCCCCCACGTTCATGATCGGCGTGCCGGTGATAGCCGTCTCGGTGGTGTTTTCGATGAGGATC
>CAYMUC010000265.1:0-220 GCA_964393535.1 uncultured Ilumatobacteraceae bacterium
TCATAATCCTTAATAAGTTTTACAGAACGCTTAATGTCCGTTGATTGACGAAGAAGTTCACGGTTTGCTTCCACTAGTTCACGACGAAGCCGATCCTCTTCTGTATCTTCGTTTTCAAGACGACGCTTGGCGGCGGCGATGGGAGACTTGTTTACATCAAATGTATAAATCTCACTATCCCAACGATCAATTGCCCTGCGAACAGACCTTTCTGAAGTAG
>CAYMUC010000265.1:230-2192 GCA_964393535.1 uncultured Ilumatobacteraceae bacterium
AACGATCTGAAAGAAGTCGTGCAATTGCAGTCATTCCCATTCCGGCTAGGTGTGCATCTATAATAACTTCTTTAAAGTCATCAAGAGGCGAACCAGACATACCTGACGGTTCAGTAGTACCCATTAAAACTCCTTATTCGTTTTTATTATCAGTTTCTTGAGGTTTTTCGGGTTTAATATCTTCTCTAACTAAAGAGATTTTTTTGGAATTCTTAGGTAGATTTAACTTCTCTACAATTCTACCATCTTTTTCTTCAATTACCTTACTCATACTAGACCTACCACCGGGAGGTTGTATTGGGCTTCTTTCATTAGAAACCTCTGGCATACCACCGGGAGTAGGAGATAGAGGTTGTGCTGCTGGTGTTAATCCGCCCGGCTCAGGAGGCATTAGAATTCCTTCTGGGCCAGATGGAGGGCCACCCATACCTTCACCCATCATATCACCCATCCCCATTTGATTCAACCCCATATCCATATCTGGGAATTCATCTGGGCTAAGTCCAGCGTTAGGATCTAATCCAGCCGCCATTATTTCTTGCAATAAGTCTGCTGGAATTGGAAGATTCTTAGCCTTAAGAAGTCTATAGATCTTTACCTTCGCTTCTTGTTGTGCAACGGTCTTTTCAATAGCCTCTTCTTCAAAGCGAGAAAGTTCTTCTTTGAATGTATAAGGAAGACCAACCATAAATGTTTGATCGGAAATGGGAACACCGGAAGACTTTAGTTGGGCCAAAAATTGGCGTTGAGTTGCTTCATCACGAAGATCAAGTACTTTCATGTTTATCTCTGGGATAAGCAGTTTGTGTCTCTCAACAACCATAATATTGCCATCTTCATCATATTCAATATGTTCTTCCATGATAGGAACGCGAGTGTCCCCACGCTGTTCATAATCATAATGCTCATTAGCCTCTGCAACGACTCTTGCTCTTTCCATAAAATGTCTCTTAAGGAAATTTTGATAAGTACGGAGAATCTGATTTAAGAATTCTGCTTGTAACGCAGAAGATGCATAAGGTTGAGAATTAGAACCGGCAGAAAGTAGACTTGGATTTACTCCAAACAACTGCATAAGTCTACGCTCAATTCTATCAAAGTCTTCGCCAAGATTTGGCATTTGTTCACGCCCAAAGACATTCTGGATATCTACCCCAAAGTGATGGACGAGAACGCGGAAGTCTGAAGCAAGAGCGATATCAATATCATCACGAAAAGCCTCACACTCATCTGGGCCGGGCATCCACGGAACACCATCACCAATGTCTTGGATCCCCAACTTAGCGAGAATTAGCGGTGAGTATAAGCGTTCTGCAATAGCATCTTGCGAAGCCATAAGTTTTTCTTCGTGCATAAGTGTTCTTAAACCACGAAGAAGCAATGGAGTGCCATGAACATCCCAGTCATTAATCTTAAATGCAACCTGCTTCATCAAAACGTTTGAAACAGGAATGTTTTCATTTTTTGTTAGATATGGTAGAAGTTCTGGCCAGTCACGTTGCAATGTATTAAAGTCTTGAGTAGGACTCTTCTTCATTGCAAGTTCTCTTAAAAAGTCAGGCGGCTGAATTTCAAATTGTTGAGTCCCAAGAAGAGGATATTGTTTTAGAACAACATCTTCTGGATTGATGAGTTCTTCTCTTTCCCAGATACCAAGAGTCTCGTTGAATGATCCTAATGGGAAAGCCTGCCCAACTGTCCAATATTCACGACCAAGACGTACAAGGAATTCTTGGTAGTCTAGTCTATCAAAGAAAAGATCCTCGTACCATTGTGTAAGTTTGGGATCTTTTGAAGACAGTTCAACACCAACAAGAGGGAATCTTGTGAAGATATCAATCAGAATAGGAACCAAGTAGTGCGTCATATAGTACAAACGTAGCCATTGGTATAATTTGCGACGATGCGTATCATTCTGAATATTCCACGGAATTCCTGATAATTCCCAATATTCAACTGGAT
>CAYMUC010000266.1:0-2187 GCA_964393535.1 uncultured Ilumatobacteraceae bacterium
GTTCGCCACCTCGGTGTTCCGCGACGACACCGGAGATGGCATTGCCAATCTGGTCGGCGTGACAGGCGCCGACGGACCTGTGCTCTCCCAACAGTGGGAGGGGGGTCGATTGCGGTCGGTCACCGATCCCGTGTCGGGCCGCACCATCGAGTTCCGCTACGGCGGCGCCACATGCCCGACTCCACCCGCCGGGTTCGTCGCGGCTCCATCCGGCATGCTGTGTGAGGTCCGGTACAGCAACGGTTCGAACGCTGCGCCCTTCTACGTGGAACTGGCCGACGGCACCGTCACGATCGGCCGCCTCTCGGACTTCCCAGCCACCGGCACAGGTGCCGTGGTGGACCTGGGCTACGACGCAGCGGGCCGGATCGCTCGCACCCGGTCGCCACTGGCGGCTCAAGCAGCCGCTTCGGGCGTCATCGCCGTAGACGACGCGCAGTTCTGGGGCGAGGTGACCTACGACGATCGTGGTCGAGTGGCCTCGGTGACCGAGCCCGCAACCGAACCCGGTGCCCGGCGTTGCAGCCGTGAGTACCGCTACCTCACCGTGTCGACCACCGAGGTGTTCGACACCTGTATGAACCGCACCGCCAAGACCGTCGAGTTCGACCCGGCCACATTCTTCACTCGGCGCGTCGTCAACGGCTTCGGCCAGGAGGCCACCTATGACTGGGACCTGACCACCGGTCAACTGCTGTCCAACACCAGCTACGAGGGCCTCACCACCGCTCGCACCTACGAGAACGGTCGCCTCGTGGAAACCCGTGGCCCCACCAAGGGCTCGCTGGCCACCGCCAGGGTCACCCGCAGCAGTTTCGATCAGGTCTTCGACTCCAACGGCAACGACGCTCCCATGATCGGATTGGACGTCACCTACTGGCGTGCCGATGATGCGGAGCGAGCCGATGCGACCGGTGAACTGGGCCCCTTGGTGGGTGGCACGCTGGCACCGTCGCTGCTCATCAACTGGACCGACTCGCCCACCGGTACGCCGGGGGCGTGGGGTGCCACCATGACCGGCACGCTGCAATTGGAGCAGGCAGGCGTCTACCGCTTCGTATCGGCGACGTCGGTGGCCGAGTTGCGGGTGGCGCAGACCCGGTGCGTGGAGGCGGCGTGTGATGCCTTGTCACTCCCTGCCGGTGAGGTGCCGGTGGAGATCACCATCACCAGCCTCGGCGATGCCTCCAGCATGGACATCTCCTACGCCGGCCCCGACACCGGGAATCAACTGGTGGCGGTGCCCACCAACCGGTTGCGTCCGGCATATGGCTACACCACCACCACTGAAGTGGTGGATCCAGGCGCGGTGCGCTCCCCCCGAGTGAGTCGAAGCCTCACCTTCTACGACGATCCCGCCTCGGGAGTGATGGCCCGCCGTTCCAACCAGGCCGGCATCACCTCGGCTTTGGACTTCGAGAGCGCCCGTGATGGCCAGGGTGGTTGGGGTCGCCAGACCGCCGCGGTGCAACCGGCGGGCAACCGGATCGTGTTCGACTACTGGGGTGACCGCGAGGTGGCCACCGCCCCGTGCCCCGGCGCCGTTCCCACCAATCAGGGTGGTGGAGCCAAGACCATCATCACCCCCGCACCGGCCAACGGCCCCGCACCAACGGCTACCCAGTGGTTCGACGACACCGGGCGCCCCGTCGCTGCGCAGGTAGCAGGCGGATCCACCTCGTGCACCACGTTCGACGAGGCCGGTCGCATGATCAGCGTCGAGGAACTGGGCCTGGGTGCTGTTCACCGCGTGGAGTACGACTACGCCGTAGGCGGCAACCCGCTCATCAGTGAGGTCACCACCACGCAGGGCGACGAGGTCGTCGTGGAACGTAGCGAAGGTGACCTCGCCGGACGGGTGCGCCGCAGTATCGACCGCTACGGCATCGTCACCGAGACCACCTACGACCCGGCCACCGGAGAAGCGACATCGCAGGTGGTCACCGTGCCGGGCCTGGCGCCTATCACCACGCAGTTCCTCTACGACTCCAACGGTTGGCTCACCGGTGTGACCGTGGACGGCCGCACTCTCGAGACGGTCACCTTCAACTCCGACGGCACCGTCGACACCGTCACGTATGGCAACGGCCTCACCGCTCGCATGCGATACGACGACCAACTGGAGCAGGTGGCCATCACGTTCGCCGCGTCCGACGGCCGCGTGTACGAACATCGACGCACCACCGC
>CAYMUC010000267.1:0-2181 GCA_964393535.1 uncultured Ilumatobacteraceae bacterium
CCGCACGCGGCGTCCATTGCTCGGCGATGTAGCGCCGCACCACGTCCTCGAAGGCGCGATGGCCCTCGTTCATCCAGGTCGAGGGGAAGTTCGGCAACGGCATGGTCAGGCACCCCCTAGCACGCTCTGCAGCTTCATCGCCACCTTGAGGTTGCCGCTCACGCGCAGGCGTCCGGTCATATAGCCCGTCATCGGGTTGAGCTTGCCGGTCATCAGCGCCACCAGGTCGGTGCGCGAGATGACCACCGTGCAATCGGCCTCGACGTCGTCGTTGACGACCCGGTTGGGCCGCGAGACACCGTCGAGCACGACGACGCCCTCGGCGCCGCAGTCGAACTTCAACACGGCGTCCAGGCCGCTGTCTTCGCCCAGGTGCGAGCGCAAGGTTTCGGTGAGGGTGGAGAGGTCCATGCTGATCTCGGGTGAGGAGTCGCTTGCGAGGTGTGAGGCGGCCGATCCACGGCCATCCGGCGCACAGGCTCGGGCATGTCGATCGTGCGGCGCATGGCGGTTGAGTCTAGTCGTTGCCACATCCACGCATCCACGCATCCCCATGATCAGACGGCATGCGGGGGGCTTCGGGCATTCGTCGGGACAAGTTGCCGGCGCCCCGAATCGAGCGACTCGTCACGCACCTTCTCGGTCAACGGGAACCGTCATGGTCGGCGCAGCGCCCGAGGCATCCACGGCCACCCCCCGATCCAGGTGAGCGGCACCGACGGGGCCACGCGGCACCTTCCACCCCCGGTAAGGGCGGTCACCGGGCGCTGACGCCCAAGGTGCTGCGGGCCCCATCCTCGGAGTAGGATCGCGTCTTGCTTCAGTTTCGGCCTGCCCGCACGCAGGCAGGACCTTCCGGACCGCCCCACCCGGCCCGCCGGCCGCCCGCCCGACATGCTGTCGATCGCCACCCACCCGGCCACCCTGTTCCTGCAGCGCCAGTTCGGGGTCATCCAGGGCGCGCTGGATGTCACGCTGCGCCGGCTGTCCACGGGCCTGCGGGTCAACTCGGCCGCCGACGACCCGGCGGGCCTGGCCATCGCGCAGCGGCTGGAGGCGCGCATCCGCGGGCTGGACGTGGGCACCCGCAACGCCAACGACGCGATCGCGCTGACCCAGACGGCGGAGGGTGCGGTGGGCGGGGTCCAGGATGCGCTGCAGCGCATGCGAGAGCTGGCCGTGCAGGCCGCCAACGGCACGCTCACCGAGGCCGACCGCGACAACCTGCAGCTCGAGTTCGCCCAGTGGCAGGACACGGTGACGGACCTGCTGGGCGGCACCACCTACAACGGGCTGCGCCTGCTGGACAACGCCCAGCTGCTGGCGTTGCAAATCGGGCCGGAGACCTCCGACACCTTGACGCTGTCGACCACCGACCTGTCGGCGCTCACCGGCTCGGGCGCCGGTTCGGTCACGGTGCTGGACATCGGCGACGCCGACGGCTCCGCCGCCACCGCCGCGCTGAGCGTGCTGGACGATGCGCTGGACGCCACCGCCTCGGCGCGGGCGCAGTGGGGGGCTGCCAACAGCCGCCTCGACGCCGCGGTGGAGTTCAACCTGTTGTACGGCACCAACCTGTCCGCCGCGCGAGGGCGCATCCTCGACGCGGACATCGCCGCCGAGACGGCGAACCAGGCGCGCCTGAGCCTGCTGCTGGAGTCCACCACCGCGATGCTGGCGCAGGCCAACGCCAATCGCGCCAACGTGGTCGCGCTGTTGCTGGATCTCTGACGATGGCCGCATCCCGCGGGCCCCAGCGCATCGCGCGGCCGTGGGACGACGGCCTCATCGACCCGCACCACGGACGCCCTGGTCTCGACCTGCACCTGCTGCACCGCCACACTCGCGCCTTCGAGCGGCCGCGAGGCCATGATGCCCCGGCCACCGACACCCCAATCCGCCCAGGAACCCACCGCTCCGCCCCATGCCACTCACCCCCGAGCACCGCCAGATCGCCGACACCGTCGAGCGCTTCATCGTCCACGAGGTCAACCCGCAGGTTCCGGCGTGGGAGGCTGCCGGGCAGTTCCCGGCCCACGAGGTTTTCGGCCAGCTGGGCCGACTGGGGCTGCTGGGCTTGAAGTACCCCGAGGCCTACGGCGGGGCGGGGCTGGATTTCAGCTACGCCGCGGTGATGGCCGAGGCGCTGGGCGTGTGCGCCTGCGGGGCGGTGCCCATGGC
>CAYMUC010000268.1:0-2176 GCA_964393535.1 uncultured Ilumatobacteraceae bacterium
GAAATGCGCACCGTGGTGCTGTACGAGGCGCCCCACCGCCTCGTCCGCACCGTCGAGGATCTCGTGCAAGCCTGCGGCGACCAGCGGCGAGTGGCCTTGGCGCGCGAACTCACCAAGGTGCACGAGGAGATGTGGCGGGGCACCCTGGCCGAGGCGAAGGCCCATGTCCACACGGTCGAGCCCCGAGGCGAGTACGTCCTGGTGCTCGAAGGCGCACCACCACCCACACCCAGCGACGACGATGCGGTTCGCCGCGCCTTGACCGACCTCCTGCAAGGAGGCATGTCGGTGTCGCGAGCTGCCGCCGAGGTGGCAACGTCACTGGGTCTCGCCCGCCGAACGGTGTACGAGTTGGCCTTGACGCTGCGCACTGCCGCCCAGCAGGTACGGTCCGACTCGTGAGCGAACTCAGCCAGATCGCGAGCACCGGACCCAGCGCCGCGTTCTTCGACCTGGACCGCACCCTCATCGCCGGAGCCTCGGCATTCGTGGTGGGACTGGCGGCATGGCGGGCGGATCTGCTGCCAGCTCATCAGTTGGTCGGTGACGGACTGCGAGCGTTGACCTTCCGCCTGGGCGGCACCTCCGACGGTGCCACCGACCGCGCCCGCGATCGCATGCTCGAAGGGGTCACCGGCATCCGCCAGGACGACCTGGTGGCACTGAACGAGGACGTCGTGCCACGGCTTCTGGCCAAGGTGAGACCCGAGGCCCGACGACTCCTCGAGTTGCACCGCCACGCCGGACGCAGCACCTACATCGTGTCGGCCTCACCCGAGGAACTCGTGGTGCCGCTGGCCGCCTCACTGGGCATGTCGGGGGGTATCGGCACCATCGCCGAGGTGGAGGACGGCATGTACACCGGCGCCTTGTCGGGACCGTTCTGCTACGGCCAGGGCAAGGTGCAGGCCATCAGTGAACTGGCCCGTTGGGAGGGCTACGACCTGGCGCAGTGCTACGCCTACAGCGACTCTGCCAGCGATCTCCCCATGCTGGAAGCCGTGGGGCATCCTGTGGCCGTGAATCCCGACAGCCGACTGGAGCGGGTGGCCCATCAACGCGGTTGGCCCATCGTGATCTTCCGACGTCGCAGCAAGTCGGTCATCCGACGCACCACGGCGGCACTGGGCACGGCCGGTGTGGCGGCAGCCGCCTTCGCCGGTGGGGTCCAGGTGGGACGGACCCGCCGGGCCCACTGAACCACGGCGTAGCCTGCGGGACGTGTCGCACTTCTACCTCACGACGCCCATCTACTACGTGAACGCCGAGCCCCATCTGGGCCACGCCTACACCACCATCGTGGGCGATGCTCTCGCACGCTGGCATCGACAGCTGGGCGACGACGTGTTCTACCTGACGGGCACCGACGAGCACGGCCTGAAGATCCAGCAGGCTGCCGAGGCCGCCGGTCAGACCCCACAGGAGTTCGCCGACTCGATAGCCCCGCAGTTCGCTCGGGCGTGGGAGGGGCTGAACATCAGCCACGACGACTTCATCCGCACCACCGAGGCGCGCCACCGCGTCGCCGTGCAGACCCTGTTGCAGGCCTGCTACGACGCCGGCGACATCTACCTGGGTCAGTACCAGGGCAAGTACTGCGTGGCGTGTGAGGAGTACTACACCGACGACGAACTGTTGGGGGACGATCGCTGCCCGATCCATCTGAAGCGCGTGATCGAGTACGCCGAGGAGAACTACTTCTTCCGCCTGTCGGCCTTTCAGGACCGCTTGCTCGAGTGGTACGCCCAGCATCCCAACGCCATCGTCCCCGAGTACCGGGGCAACGAGGCCCTCGGCCTCATCCGGTCGGGCCTGCGGGACTTCTCCATCAGTCGCAAGAGCCTCACCTGGGGCATCCCGTTGCCCTGGGACCCGAGCCATGTGACCTACGAGTGGTTCGACGCCCTCACCAATTACCTCACGGCCGTCGGTTACGGAAGCGATCCCGACAAGTTGGCGACCTGGTGGCCGGTGAACTACCACCTGATCGGCAAGGACATCATCCGTCACCATTGCGTGTACTGGCCCGCCATGCTCATGTCGGGCGGGGTCGACCTGCCCAAGGGTTGGGCCGTGGGCGGCTGGTGGCTGGTGAATGGCGAGAAGATGTCCAAGACCAACGGATACGTCGTCTACCCTGCCGATCTCGTGGACGACGTCGGTGTCGACGCCTTTC
>CAYMUC010000269.1:0-2146 GCA_964393535.1 uncultured Ilumatobacteraceae bacterium
ATCCGAAGCCTGAGACGCGTGCGGTGCCGTTGCGGTCGAGGTGGATGGTTTCGCGTCCGGTGGTGTCTTGGGTGATGGTGCAGCCGGTGGTGCAGTTGCCGCGCAGGCGGAGTTCGAAGTCTTGGCTGCGCAGCACCAACGCCTGGTCGTTTTCGACGACGAGTTCGACGTCGACGGGTGTTCCGTTTTCGGTGACGAGGGTTTGGGTGCTGTCGAGGTCGGGGAGGTCGCCGTCGGGCGCCGGTACCGGTGCCGGGGGCGCCGTCGTCGGGGGGGTTGTGGTGGCGGGTGTCGTCGTGGGTGGTGTCGAGGTGGGGGGAACGGTGGTGGACGGGGTCGTGGGCACCGGTTGTGTGACCAGTTCCGTCACTGCCGGCGGCAGCACCGGTGACGGTGACGATGGTGTCGGCGAGGTGATGGCGAAGGTCACGGTGGTGGTGGCGGTTCGGCCGGCTTGGTCGGTGGCGGTGATCGTGATCGAGTCGGTCGATGCCCCTGTAGGTGTGCCGGTGATGGCTCCCGTGCTGGCGTTCAGCGTGAGACCGGGAGGCAGGGTGCCCGACGTGACGGCGTAGGTCACCGTGCTGCAGGGGTTCGTGGCCGTCAGTGCGCTCGTGGCGGCGATGGCCGTCCCGGGGGTGCCGTTGACCGTCTGGGTGGCCGGCGCCAAGGTCATGGCCGGGTTGGTGATGGCGAAGGTCACGTTTGCTGTGGCCGAACCCGATACCGAACCCGTGGCCGTGATGCCAACGGTCGCCGACGAGTCGGCCGTTGGTGTACCGGCGAACACACCGGTACTGGTACTGAACGTGAGACCAGGCGGAGCGATGCCCGACGTCGACACGTACGACACCGTGCCCCCGAAGTTCGCCGCCAGAGGGGGCGCCATGGAGATCGGACAGTTCCGAAGACCAGTGACGGTCTGTACCGCCGGCAACAGTGAGGACGAAGCCAAAGCCACGATCTGCGTTCGCGTGCCACTGTTGTCGGTCCACGCCAACCCGGGGGAGATGTCCACATCGAACGATGCGTCAGTGCTTGGGGGCACGAAAAGGCGGTACTCGATGGTTGACGTACTTGCATACGTCGCTGTGACGCGACCAACGGTGTACGAGGTTCCAGTCCCTCCACTCGTGTCGTTATTGGCAGACGTGAACTTGACGGCGCCGGTGCCCGAAGCCGAGGTGGTCGAGAGGTGGGTGTTGTCGGCCAGTGTGTAGGTCGTCGCACCGTTGACCTCAACCGATTGCGCACTGTCAACGTCGTAGAAGTGGACTGAGAGATTCGTCAACGTGACCGGCGTGCCGGTTCCCGGCGTTGAGTAGGTGCCCGAAAGGTAGAAGTCAACCCTGATACGGGCCCATGCCTCAGAGTTCGTGGTGGTACGGACTTGAGACTCGATATACGGAAAGGTTCCCCCGGACCCAAGAACGTCGTCGACACGCCTGATGTGGTTCGCCGGTGCGTTTTGGCCGATGAGATTTGCACCCTCGGCGAACGTCACCACTGCGTCGAGTGCGACCGAGTTGATGGTGGCGACGCCGCGGTAGGTGATGGCTGCTGGCGGCTGGAGAGCACGGTCGAGGTCAGCGACGTTCTCAACGGTTTGGCCCGTCACGCCAAACTGAAAGATTGCGCCGGTGGCGTCGAGCGCGGTGGCTGAGGCCGTCGGGGCCTGACCACCGTTGACGACGAGTCCGGCGGTGAACAGCAAGGCGGCGGTGGCTGCACGAAGGCCTGAGGGAGCACGCATTCGCTCATCATAGAACAGAAGTAACACGCACCTTACTTATGGTAGGGAGTTGCGTCGTCGACCGGCGGCGATGCGAACGCAGCGAACTTCCTCAACGAGCCTGTAAGCAGCCCAGCTCGGTGCCCCCCGAACGACGGCGGCGTGTCGGGGCGATCAGCGCGGCTCCGCCGGCGATGATCGCGATGGCCCACACGAGGTACAGGGCGTTCGTGCCGGTGGCGGGGAGTGTGGTGGGGCCGGGTGTGGGTAGGGCGTTGTTGTCGATGACGATGATGCCGAGGTTGGCGCTGCGGGGGACGTTGTCGAAACTGATGCCGTTGGCTTGAAGGGTGTGGCCGCCGACTTCGATGTCGTTGAGGGGGAATGAGCCGTCGTAGGTGCCGTCGGGTGCGA
>CAYMUC010000270.1:0-2143 GCA_964393535.1 uncultured Ilumatobacteraceae bacterium
CACGAAGTCTTCCGAGCCGCGAGGCATGGGAAGGATCGACGTGCCGCGTTCTTCGCCGGGTGCAACGGTCATGAGCACCCATTGTGCCGTATCTGATTTGTCGACGTACGTCAATCGATTCGTCGGCGACATCCGCAACGTGCGTCCGGTGGATGATGCAACGGTAACCGACTGACGTGAGGCGAGATCGACAACGCGCAGCGTGTGGGGCTTACGTTCCTCCTCGTTGCCAACCACAAACACTGCAACCATGCCATCGCCCATCCAGCAGTGATACCCGATGCGACGCATCCCGATGATAGGTGCAATCGCACGTCCGGTTGAATCATAGCGCCAGAGCTGCTGCGATTCGATGTAGGCTTCACCCGATGCTGTTGGACGCGCCACGCGCACGGCAGAAAGACTGCGTCCATCCGACATTGGCGTTGGCGAGAACTCCGCTTCCGGCGTCTGCGTCACACGCGTGCGTGTACCACTGGTGCGATCGTAGCGTACAATGTCCGTCGCACCATTGACATCATCAACGTAATAGATCGCGCGTCCATCAGCAGAGAACGCAGGCTGGTTGTTGTATCCAGCGTGCGGTGTGATTTCCGTGACCGCGGAGATTGCTCCACGCGACGCGTCGAAGTCTGCCACAACGATCGACGTCGATGGCAGGGGAGGAATCGACGCGCACGAGGTGACGATGATCGAGAGGATTAGTACGCTCGTGCGAACAGCACGCGCTGTGTGCTTGGCTTGCCGGTCTTGATGCACGTGCCCGCTTCCTGTGGGTTGTTGAGTGGGATGCAGCGAATCGTAGCCTTCGTCTCGGTCTTGATGAGTTCTTCTGTTTCGCCGGTGCCATCCCAGTGTGCGCTGAGGAAGCCCCCTTTTTCATCGAGCAAGCGAACAAACTCATCCCATGTGTCGACAGGTGTGATGTGCTCGTCGCGATAGGCGCGAGCACGTTCGAGCATGTTGGCTTGAATATCGTCGAGCAGCTTCACTACGTGATCGGTGATCGTCGTGATATCGACGCTTGCCTTTTCCTTCGTGTCGCGACGTGCAACTTCGATGGTGCCGTTCTCGAGATCACGTGCACCGAGGCCGAGGCGGACAGGGATGCCGAGCTTTTCGTATTCGGCGAACTTGTAGCCTGGACGGTTCTGATCGTCGGTATCGATCTTCACGCGCACGCCCTTGCTGCGCAGATCGTTGGCGATTGCTGTTGCGCGCTCAACGAGTTCCGGAGTTGGCTTTGGAATCGGAATGATGACCACATGCGTTGGTGCAAGACGTGGTGGGATGACTAAGCCATCGTCGTCGGAGTGCGCCATCACGAGTGCGCCCATCAGACGTGTTGATACGCCCCATGAGGTTGCCCACACGTATTCACGTGTGTTGTCCTTTGTGTTGAACTGCACATCAAACGCCTTGGCAAAGTTCTGTCCGAGGAAGTGCGATGTGCCTGCTTGCAGCGCCTTGCCATCCTGCATCAATGCTTCGATGCAGTAGGTGTCTTCGGCACCGGCAAAGCGCTCGTTGGCTGTCTTAACGCCCTTGATCACCGGCATTGCCATCCACTCTTCGGCAAACGTTGCGTACACATCGAGCATCTTGCGTGTTTCGTCGATGGCTTCGTCGCGCGTTGCATGTGCCGTATGCCCTTCCTGCCAGAGGAACTCCGTCGTGCGCAGGAACAGACGTGTGCGCATTTCCCAGCGCACGACGTTTGCCCACTGATTGATGAGCAACGGCAAGTCGCGATAGGAGTCGATCCACTCGCGATAGGTATTCCAGATGATCGTCTCCGATGTTGGGCGCACGATCAACTCTTCTTCGAGCTTTGCATCGGGGTCCACAACAACACCTGATCCGTCTTCAGCATTCTTCAGACGATAGTGCGTAACCACGGCGCATTCTTTCGCAAAGCCTTCGATGTGCGCTGCTTCCTTGCTCAGGAAGCTCTTCGGGATGAAGAGCGGGAAGTAGGCGTTCACGTGGCCCGTGTCCTTGAACATGCGATCGAGCGTGTCGCGCATGTTTTCCCAGATGGCGAAGCCATAGGGTTTGATCACCATGCAGCCCTTGACGGCTGAATAGTCGGCCAGACCTGCCTTACGGACGAGGTCGATGTACCATTGGGAGTAGTCGTCGG
>CAYMUC010000271.1:0-1472 GCA_964393535.1 uncultured Ilumatobacteraceae bacterium
GGCCGCCTTGGTGATCATGGCGGAGATGTGGAGCTGGTGTTGTTCGAAGACACACTCGGTGAAGCGCAGGGCCCGCAGAAAACCGTGCAGGTAGCGCCACGCAGCTGCCACCGACATGGCCTGGGTGGGCTCGATAGCGCCGTCATGCACGCCCGCCAAGACCTCTGCGTGGTGCAGTCGGCCCAGCCGTGCCAGCATGACTACGACGGCTTTGTGACGGTCGCTCTGGCTACCGGGGCGAGCCTGGCGGTACAGAGCCCTGAAGCGATCAACGGCTTTGTGCACCCCCTTGTCGAGGCGATCGACGGCATATGTCGGAAGTTGCCGACGCAACGGCACCAACGCCAGTTTGGTGAGGGCGATGGCATCGGCCATGTGGGTGAGGGCGACGTCGAACGTGGCGAGGTCGTGGATCGTGGGCAGGTGTGCACCGATCAACGCTGACAGGAGCGGCTCCACCTCGACGCCGTAGTGGTCGAGTGGATGGTTGTAGCGGTCGAGGTGCAGCAGTGGGTGAGGTAGCAAGCCTGTCGTCACCATGGTGACGACGTCGGTAGCCTCCGCACGGATGGCGTCGTGGAGTCCGACCCAGTGGGAAATCTTCGACCCGTCGAGTTCGTGCATCACCGTCGACATGGCGTCAGCATCAAAGGCGACGGGTTCTCCGAGGGGCCAGGGCGCATCGAGTCGGGGTGCCACGCCCCCTCATTGACGGATAAGCCTGTGTTCCACTGCGACTTCTCACGACCTGAGGAACACCAGTCGCGGACCGTCCACAACGACGTACGCAGTGGCCGGGCTCCCTAGCACCTCGGGGTCGGTGTCGTCTGCCAGTCTGATGCTGGCGCTTTCGCCTTCGGCGGCGCGGAAGGTGAGCGATGCTTCGCAGCGGTACACCACCTGCGTGGCCGCAGGTGTGGGTTGCTCGCCGGTGAACAACTCGGTGGCGTAGAGGGTGGCGTCGTCGATGCGGACATGCACCAGTCGGTCGGCGCTCCAACCCCACACATGGGTGCAGGCCCGTGGCGTGTGCGTGGGGAGGCTGGTGGCGACGGTGATGTGCAGTCCTTGGTCGTCGGTCCAGCACGCCTGCAACCCGTCGAGTTGCTGTCGAACCTGTGCCCAGTCGTCGGTGATGACGCCGGTGACCCAGCCGGTGCGCAGATCGTCGGTGCTCATTCTCCGGACCCTTTCGCAGTGAGGCGCTCTTGGCGCCAGGTGTCCAACTCGGCGATCCAGTCGCCGCTGTCGGAGGTGAGCAATGTCCGCAGTTGCTGGGCCACCTCGTGGGGCAAGCTGACAGTGCCGTATCCCGAGGTGGTCTTGGCGCCGATGCCGGCGTACCCGTCGTGGAGATCGAGCAGCGCTGCAGCGACGAGCGGACGCACCCACGCCGGTGGCTCACCGTCGAGCCAGGTGAGGTTCAGTTCCAGTGTGGCGTCCAGTGGCAGGTCCTTGTCGCTGAACAGCAG
>CAYMUC010000271.1:1482-2053 GCA_964393535.1 uncultured Ilumatobacteraceae bacterium
GATGGTCACGGCTACCACCGGTGAAGCGGTCGATGGCGACGTGGTCGCGGTCCACAGAGCGGCCCGGTTGCACCACCGAAGCCCGTGTGCGCAACGCGCCGCGACGGGTGGTGCTGCCGAACAGCAGACACAGCGGGCAGTCGGGCGCGTCGCATCCGGTGGGGTCGGTGCACGAGGTGGCGCCGACGCTGCGTGCGACATATCCGACGCGTGAGCGCAGTACGCCTTTCCAACTGCTGCCTTCTACGGTGAGTTGGCCGTCGCGGGTATAGGGCGTGCGGGCCGAACCGGACTTCTCACCGCCTATCAGCAAGGCATCACGGGTGCGCCACGTGAGTGTGGTGTCCAAAGGCACCGTCACACCGCCTGTGGGGCCCTTGGGAACCGGGAGCGACTGCTTGGCCACATCGGCCACCAGTTCAGGGCCGCCCGATGCCAGCCAACGCTGCAGGTCGTCGCTGTTGGCGAGGTTCAGACTGCCGTGGCGTACGTGGGTGACGTGGGCCGCACCCATGCCACTGGTTCTGGCTCGTCCGATGAACGGGGCCCACGTGGTGAGCGCCAACATGAG
>CAYMUC010000272.1:0-2052 GCA_964393535.1 uncultured Ilumatobacteraceae bacterium
CGGTCTGCGAGAGTCCCTGGTGGCGATGGCTGCCTTGCTCGACTGCACCGACATCGCTGACTTCCGACGCCAGGCGAAACTGCTGCTGGTGGTGTCGAACGATCAGGCCCGCCGCCGTAACCGGCTCGAACGGGTCGACGTTTTGGGTTCGTTGCGCGCACGGCCCCGTTTGGCCGAGGCCATCGGTCGTGCGCAGCGAGACGTCACGGCCGAACAGGCTGGCTATCTGGCCGAGTTGCAGGGTCGCGGTTGGGTGCGCAGTGATGTCGACCCCATGGCCCTGTCGACGCTGATCGCCGCAGTGATCTTCGGTCGGGTGGTCGACGACATCAGTGAACAACCCATCGACCCCGACCTGTGGACCGATATCGCCGTACGAGCACTGTTCGCCGTGGCCTTCACCGACTGAAAGGAGGCTTGCGGGTCGCCCGCAACAAAGAACTAGTCTGGAACTCGATTTTAGTTCTTTGGTCGAGGGAGCGTGTGTGGTGACGGAGACTGCGAAAGTGCGTCGAGGGTTGTTGGCTGCCGTTGCCCTGTTGCTGACGAGTGTGGTGGCGGTGGCGCCGTGGGGTGCCGACCGCGCCCATGCGGCTCCCGTGTTCAGCTTCGACCTGGTCACCCGGTCGTGCCCAGACTTCGTGCAGTTGATGCCGGTGTTCGCCTCGACGCCGGGCCTGAACTACACGATCGAGTTCACGGTCACCGTGCGGGGTGACGCAGCGTCACGCCCGGCAGTCACCTATCGGAAGCAGTATCGGGGATACGACTTCTTTGAAACTGGCCGTGACTGGCAGGGGAGGTTCGCGACGCCGATCTTCGTGTCGGGCATCGACTGGAACGCCTTGGGCGCCAACCCACGCGTGACGGTGACCAGCACATATGGCCTGGGCACCGACCCCGTCACCACAGTGGTCGGCCCCTCGTACTCGTTCCCGCTCACCGCCGTCAGCAACCCCATGCTCACCCGTGGTGCCGGCACCGTTGCCGATCCGTTCCTGGTGGGCACCCCCACGGAGGTGTGGAACATGGGTTGTTACGCTGCGGCCAACAAGAATTTCCGCTTCGACAGCGATGTCGACCTGGTGGGCTACACGCAGTTCATGCCCCTCGGGTCGGGGAATCCCTCCTATGCCGGGAAACCCTTCAACGGCACCATCGACGGGGCCGGTCACACGGTGCGGAACTTGCGCATCGTCAACCCCAGTATGAACGAACTCGGGTTCGTGGGTCACGCCAACTACGGACTGTTGATCGACAACCTGCGGTTCGAGAACGCCCGCGTCGAAGGTCGCAAGTACGTGAGCGTGGTACTCGGCGTGAACAACAACATTGCTGCCCTTCGCCGGGTGTCGGTGGCCACGTCACAGGTGAGGGCTCAAGAGAGTGGGGGGCTCCTGGTAGGCGATGCCGAAGGTATCCAGATCACATCAGCATCGACCAACGGCACGGTGTCGGGTCGGCCCGACGCCTACACAGGCGTGGCGGCTGACGCTGCCGCCATCGCCGAAAATTTCAATCCTGGGCAAGTCACCGATGTCGGTGGCCTCGTGGGTACAGCCGATGACAACCTGCTCATCTCCGACGTGGTGGTCGACCACACGGTGAATGTCGTGACCGATCAACAGGCCCAGTACGTCGGCGGTCTGGCGGGTGACTGGGACTCCGAGGATGGTCTGGTGACCAGGGTTACCGGATCGGTGACTGTCGACATCACCGCCGGACGAGTGGGCACGGGCACGAGCAGTGTGGCGGGTCTATTCGGAGGCCAAGGCCTGGAGCAGTCGAGTTTCACCCGTTCGACACTGCACGCCGACGTGGTGGTGCGGGCGCCGGCCACGGCAGATGCCGTGACCTTCCAGGACATCGGTGCCGTGGTCGGTCAGTCGGGTGAGGCGCACTACGACACCCTGAGGATCACGGGCAGTGTGACCGTGGACGCTCGCCTGGCCACCGGCGATGTGACCATGAAGGAGATCGGTGGTTTCGCCGGCGACATGGGCGACAGCAGCTCGAACACCTCGATGGTCAAGAACGTCGACGTGGATGTGG
>CAYMUC010000273.1:0-2052 GCA_964393535.1 uncultured Ilumatobacteraceae bacterium
TGAGCTTATCGAGCGGTCTTTACACGCTGTCCGGCAGCAATTCTTTCACCGGCGGCATCATCATTAACAGCGGAAAGCTCATCGCTTTAAATCCCGCGGCCTTCAGCAGCGGTCCCATCACGTCGACGGCCAGCACAGCCGGAGTTTCCTTCGCGACGAGCACGACGTTGACCAACGACATGAATTGGCTCGGCTTCGGCGGGGATATCACTGTGGATAGCGGCAATGCCGTGACGCTGGCCGGAAAGATCAATGTCGCCCAAAACTTTTTATTCAAAGCCGGAGGCGGAACGCTCGAAATCTCCAGCACCGAGGGCAATGAGTTTGGTGATGGCATCACCGTGATCGAGGGCCGTCTGCGCGGCACCGCCGCCTCGCTCTCCACCCTGCTGGTCAACGACGGCGAAGTGGAATTTAACCAGACGAACAACGGCGTAGTCACCCGGTCCATCAGAGGCACGGGCAAGTTGATCAAGACGGGCGAAGGTACGCTTTCTTTTTCGCCGCTGTTCGGGGGCACCACCACCTTTACCGGTGGCACTGAAGTGCAGGACGGGCGCTTGCAGGTAAGCGGAGCCAGCTTCCCCGGCAACGTCAATGTGTCTTCCAACGCGGTTCTGGAATTCATCGCGGGCGGAGCGTTTCGAGGTGTGATCTCCGGCGATGGGGAGGTCGTGAAAACCGGCCTAAGCTCTCTCCTGCTCGCGGGATCCAACACCTACACCGGCACCACCACAATCCAACAGGGCTTGGTCGTTACCGACGGCCTCAACCGGTTGCCCACCGTGGGAAATGTCATCGTGGAATCCGGTGCCGAACTGCGTTTGGGCGGGGACCAGACGCTGGCCAGCGTGGCCGGTGCCGGCGGACTCCGCATCGACACCTCTCTCACCACCGGCAGCATCTCCAGTGATTTCTCCGGATCCGTGTTCGGGGTCGGAAGTTTGACCAAAGCCGGAGTCGGCACCTTCACCCTTTCCGGCAGCAACAGCTTCACCGGCGACACCTTTGTCAACGGTGGTCGCCTCGTCTTGGGCAGCAGCAACGCCTTGGGGGGTGCGTCGGTGGTCAAAGTCAACACCGGCGGCACGCTCGAGGCCACGCAACGCGTTGTCATAGGATTTCTCGACCTCGACGGCGGCACCGTCATCGGCAGCAACAATCTCGTGTCCGCGCTCACCCTGATCAACAGTGGCACAGTGAGCGGCTTGGCCGATGGTCCCGACTTCGCCGCCGGTATCCTCAAACGCACGGAGGGCGAGGCCACAGTGAACGGAGCCAACACCTTCACCGGAACGGTGAAAATCGATGCGGGCAGCGTGCGCATGGTCAGCGGAGGGTCATTTGCCTCCGCCAGCTCGCTCTATGTCCAAGACGGGGCCACGCTCGATCTCAACGGCATCGACCAAACATTCTCGGTCGTCGACGGCGTCGGCGGTTCCGCCGGGGATGTGGGCTCGGGGCGTCTCGAAGTGAACGGTGCGGCGGACTCCGATTTCGGCGGTGTGATCTCCGGCAGCGGCCGGCTTGCCAAATCGGGTTCCGGCACTTTGTCCCTGAGCGGTGCCAACACCTACAGCGGCGGCACGACGGTCAGCGGCGGAAGGTTGGTCGGCAACACGACCAGTCTGCAGGGTGCGATCACCAACAGCGCGATCGTCGAGTTCAACCAAAGCGGCAACGGCACCTACGGCGGTGCGATCAGCGGCAGCGGCGGCTTGGTGCAACGCGGTGCCGGCCGCCTGACCCTGAGCGGCACGAGCACCTACACGGGAGCGACGACGGTCGAAGCCGGCGAACTCAACTTGAACGGATCGATTGCCGGCAGTGCGGTGACCGTGCAGAGCGGGGCCTCGCTTTCCGGCAGCGGCACGGTGGGCGCCATCAGCGGCGCGGGGGCGATCAATCCCGGCAACAGCCCCGGCATATTGACCGCGCCCTCGGTGGATCCCTCCAGCGGCCTGACCTTCAACTTCGAGTTCACCAGCTTCAATCCGACCTACAGCAACGCATCGGCCAGCGTGAACGACGTCCTGCGTTTGACCGCGGCCA
>CAYMUC010000274.1:0-2038 GCA_964393535.1 uncultured Ilumatobacteraceae bacterium
TCGGCGGCGGCATACGACAGGCAGTCGCCGAAGTTGAGTCCCGCAGCATGCCGACCACGGCCGAAGCGAAGCGAGGCGCCGATCGCCGATGCCCAATGGTAGGGACCGAAGGGCACCACCTCGAGGCCACACTGCTCGACCATGCGGCTGATGAGTGGGCGAGGGTCCATGTTCAGGCGCCCGGCCAGTACCAGGCCCAACTCGGCCAGCACGGTGGCGGGAACTGCCGCAGGTGGGTCGCTGGTGGTCAACTGCTCCAGGAGTTCCTCGTGCCCTTCCTCACGGAAGATGATCGCCACGAGCGCCGAGGTGTCGACGATCACACGCCCTCCGGTCCGTAGCCCAGGATGTCGTCCTCCTCGGCTTGCGTGAGGCGTCGCCCGAGCTGATCGGCCGGGATGAGTGGCCACACCTCGTTCTCGAAGAAGCGCCGGGCGGCGGCGTGACGACTACTGGGACGACCCTGACGGATCAGGTCGGCTCGGCGACGTTCGAGGGCCTGGCGGATGGTCTCGGTCTTGGACTGCCCGGTCAGATGGGCCAACTCCTCGGCCAAGTCCTCGACTGCTGAGTTCTTGATGTTCAGCGCCATCCAGCGACATTACACCTTTTCTCTTCCTTTACACCACAGTCGTGGTATCGAGGTCCCGTGTCAGCCGCCGAGTTGACACTCGTCCGCCACGTAGTCGCCGAGATTGTCGGTGGCCTGGTCGTAGTCGGGGTTCTCCAGTGCTGCCAGGGCTGCCTGACCAGCGGGGTCGGTGATGGCCGTACCGAAGTCGCCGAACTGCTCGATCACGTCGAGCAGTGCCTTGGTCGCCTCGGCCAGGACGGTGGCGTCGGCGCGGATCTCGTCACCCACACTGCTCAGGAACTCATCCACCAACCCACGGCCGCGGCCTGCATCGATCTGCCCGCTGAGTATCTGTCCGGTGGCGCCGATGAAGTTCACGATGGCCTCGCACTCGTCACTGAACCCGGGTACGTCGCCCACGGTGGTCACCGGTGCTTCCGTGGTGTCATCAGCCGCGTCGGCGTCGGTGGATGCCTGCTCGGCCGGCGCTTGTTCGGCCGGTGCTTGTTCGGCCGGAGCGGTGGTGTCGGACGCGCCGTCACTCGACGAGTCGTTGGACCCGCCGCAGGCGGCAAGTGCCAACAGGCCGACGACCAGTGTGCAGGTGATGGAGTTGCGGCGGAAGCGCGTCATATCGGGACCTTCCCAGTGTGTGGATGTGCGAACCGTAGCGCCGCCGATTCGGAGGCAGTAGCAGCCAGTACGATCGGTTCGTGGTCCATCGGGGTGAGGCGATCGACGAGTTGTACCGCGAGGGCCTGGCCCTCAAGCGTCAGCAGTTCGCGCGAGCCCATCCCGAGGCCGACGATGCCACGCTCGATGCCATGATGCGCGCCTGGATCGACAGTCGTCCTCTGGACGTTGCTGCGCCGAACGAGTCGTCGTGAGTCTGCTTGCCTTGGTTCAGGGCCTGCTGACCTTGCTGCCCTACGCAGGTCAGTGTGACGCCAGTGGCACCAGGTCGAGATCGGTGTGTACGAAATCGTCGCCTACGCACAGCAGTGGTGCCTCGAGTCGCCGGGCCAAGGCGTAACTGAAGCAGTCGCCGTAGTTCAGGTTGGCCCGGTGACGCCCCCGTCCAAAGCGCGCCCAGGCGTCACCGGCGAGGCGAGCCAAGGTGGTGTCGACAGGGTGGATGACCACCTCGCACGCGTCGATGAGGTCGAGCAGATCCGCTACACCATGGTCGCTGAGTCGCGCCTGGGACACGATGAGGGCCTCGGTCAGAGTGCCTGCCGACATGACCGCACCCTTGGCCTCGGCAAGAACCGATGCGATGGATTCATGGCGTGGCTCGCCGAGCATCAGGGCCATGAATGCCGACGTGTCGACCACCAGGTCGATTCCGGCGGGTTGGCGCACCGTCATCGAGGCAGACCGTGTTCGTCATAGCCGATGATCTCGTCGTTCGAGCGATGGTCGACGATGCGGTGGGTTCGGATGCGTTCGAGACATCGATCGATG
>CAYMUC010000275.1:0-2020 GCA_964393535.1 uncultured Ilumatobacteraceae bacterium
GAGTCAATAATACGTAGAAACTGATTGTTTGTAGAATTCTTTTGTAGACACTATCGATGTCACTGTGACGAATACCCTCTCACACAGCAGTTTTCCTGAGTCTTCCACTGACGATCACCCCCCTCGTTCAAAGTGAGATCTGCTCCAAATCCAGCGGCACAGTCGTTGAAACTCGGAGGTCAGATTCCGATATTTGTTGCCACCAACGACGGTTCGTGGCCAACACCTTCAACAACTCGTCGGTGCCCGATGTCGATGAATCCACCCACGATGCCACCAACACCGCCGACGCGAAAGCGGTGACAATGGCCAACCCACCGAGATAGGGCACGGGCGAGGTGTGGCTCTTGTGGCCGCCCGGCTTGTCCATCACGCCTCGGCGGAACGCCAGGCGAATAGCGAGTGGGGTGAGCAGCAGCGACAGCACGGCCGTGGCAGCGAAGATGCCGACGTGCTGCAGCCAACCGCCGTTCACGGCCGCGGTCAGCTTCGCTGTTCGGTGATCACCATGTCGATGATCGCGTCCAAGCCCACCGTGGGGGTGAAGCCCACCAGGTTGTGGGCGCGGGTGGTATCGGGCACCCGCCGTTGCATGTCCTCGAAGCCTTCTTCGTAGGCGACGTCGTAGGGGATGAACTCGATCTTGGAGGTGGAACCCGACGCCGCGATGATGCGGTCGGCGAGTTCACGCATGGACACTTCCTCCACGCCGCCCAGGTTGAACACCCGTCCGAACGCCTCGGGATGCTGCGACAACGCATAGATGCCGTTCACCACATCACCCACGTAGCAGAAGCAACGGGTCTGTTCGCCGGTGCCGTACACGGTGATGGCGTCACCTCGCAGCGCCTGGCTGATGAACCGTGGGATGACCATGCCGTAGCTGCCGGTCTGGCGGGGGCCGACGGTGTTGAACAGGCGCACGATCACCGTCTCGAGACCCTTTTCACGCCAGTAGGTGTAGGCGAGGATCTCGTCGATGGCTTTGGCTTCGCTGTAACTCCAACGGCTCTTCAGCGGTGAGCCGAGGATGCGGTCGTCTTCCTCGCTCAAGCGGTCGCTGGTGTTCTTGCCGTAGATCTCGCTCGTGGACGTGACCAGTACCCGGGTGCCGTGTTTGTGGGCCTTCTCGAACACGATCTCGGACCCGCGGATGTTGGTCATGAGGCTCTGCAATGGCCGTTCCACGATGAGCTTGACACCCACGGCGGCAGCGAGGTGGTAGCAGACGTCGCTGCGGGCCATGAGGTCGTCGACCAGGTCGGCGTTCAGAATGCTGCCCAGCACGAACTCCACATCGGGGCGACCCAGCAAGTGTTCGATGTTGGCGTAACGCCCGGTGGACAAGTCGTCGAGCAGGATGACCTGGTGGCCTTTGGCCAGCAGCAGATCGGCCAGGTGCGAACCGATGAACCCGGCCCCGCCGGTGATGAGCGCCTTCACGCCGTGTGAGGTTACTTCCTGGCCTGCATCAACCTGCGGTACAACCTGGCGTGATCATCCACGAGACGGTTGGTACCGAAGGCATGTTCGGCATGCTGGGCGGCAGCCGCACCCATGCGCTCGCGCAAAGCGCCATCACCGAGCATGCGGTCGAGTGCGTCAGCGACGGCATCGGCGTCGGTGGGCACCACGAACCCCGTTACGTCGTTCAGCACCACTTCGCCGGCTGAGCCGACGGCGGTGGTCACACACGGCACACCGGCCATGGATGCCTCGATCAGGGTGACGGGCATGCCCTCGTTGTCGGAGGTCAGCACGGCGATGTCGGCGGCTGCGTACACGGGCGCCAGATCGCCCTGCCACCCCAGGAACTGAATCGACGGCAGGTCGGCCGCCAACTGCTGGGCGTGATCAAGCAGGTCGCCCTCACCGGCGATGGCCAACACGGCCTCTGGGTGCGCACCGTGGATGCTTCGCCAGGCTTCGATCAGGCGGTCGACCCGTTTGATGCGCGTGAGGCGGCCCACGAACACCACGATCGGTGCATCGACTGGAAGGCCCAGCGACCGGCGTGCGT
>CAYMUC010000276.1:0-2019 GCA_964393535.1 uncultured Ilumatobacteraceae bacterium
GTATGTGATTGCGGATGGTAGTTCGTCAACCAATGAGGTGGTGTTACGGTTTTCTGAGGCTGTAACGTTAACGGAATTTGGTGGTACGACGGTTGTTAATGGAATAGTGACGGCAACGGCTGGGTCGACACTACAGCTGAATTCCGTGCAATTTAAGGTCAATCCATCTCAGACAGAGCCTTATTTTGATGTTATGGCTGGGGTGACTCAGGTACGTGGTTTGGGTACAGACACACTGGTGTTTGTGTTAAATCAGTCCTTAGATTCCAATGATATTGTCTTGGTGGAGAACTATTCTTCTGTTTATGAAAATGGAGGAGATAGTTACACCTTCGGTGTTGTAGATTTGTCTAACAATGTTTGGACTATATCACAGGTGTGGTCAGGAAGCAATACGGCAGGGGATGTAATTGATTTAAGCGAAAATTATGGAATTAACTCGCCGATCACTTTGCGTGGTAACGGTGGTAGTGACAAGCTGGTGGGTACTAGCGCGAACGATACGCTGATTGATGGTGGTGGTGCGGATACTCTCGTAGGCGGGCGTGGTTCAGATACGATTATCCTTTCTGAAGGAGTGATAAGTGGCAATACGGGCGGGGTAATTAGCTTTGCTCGAGATGAGATTCGTATTGAGTTGGGTCAAAGCGTAGCGGGTAATAGTGGAGCGCGTCGTGACTTGATTAGACCGTCAAGCACATCTCCGGAAAATTCTGGATACGATATTTTGTCAGGCGCTTCAACTAATGATGTGTTAAATCTACCGTCTGCAGTGATTGCTGCAAACGTGGGAATTACGGAGGGCACGGATAACAGTAATACGGGCCGTGAGATTACGATTGCTAAGCACAGCATTACGAGCGGGATAGTCACTTTTTATAACTCAAGCAATCAGGTTTTGGCGATCGATTCAGCCCAAAAGAGCTCAGATGCGATCTGGTATTTACAAGGCAACAGTTTGCTTGCAGGTACAACGGTTGCGTTTAAATACGACCGTGACGGTAGTGGCACCTCTGATTCATTGTTGATCTATCAGGAGGGCGGCAAGATTACGGCTGGGGTCACAAGTCCAATTGACCTACGAGACACGTTAGTTTATATCCGGGATTTGCGTGGTGTGGAAAATGCAGTGCTTGGCAATACGGCGGGCGCTAATGTGGTTCAAATTATTGACACTCAGGCGCCGCAACCTATCGCTTTTGGGCTGACATCAAATGGCGTGAAGTTTGACTTTGCAGAAAAAGTCTCTACGGGAGCGAGCCTAGCTGTTTCCCTGAAGAAAAACGGTACGGAGACAATGACTGTGACTGACGGGCAGGGTAGTGGGTCTGCAACTTTAACGCTCGTTACGGATAAAACTTTAGCATCGGGTGACTGGGTGTTGTTCGACTATAACGGCACGGGTACGACAGACGGCATTTATGATGAAAGAAATAATGTTCTGGTTGAGGATGTTGGTAACTGGGGTGGTGTGGCTATAGGTAGTAACAGCGCCAACAACATTAACTTGAGCAATACGACCAACTACTCTGCCAGTCTCGAGTTTGATATCAATGGCTTTGATGGTAGTGACACAATCACTGGATCCGCTGGAAAGAACGCGATTTCTGGTGGGCGTGGTGCTGACGATATGACCGGTGGTGAAGGCCAAGACTGGTTTGAGTTCGAGCAGGGGGACTCGCCAGTTATCAAGGGCATTAATACCGATACTAACGGTACGTTGATTTACGACCTTTCTGATGGTGTTGACATCATCAGAGATTTTGCGCCTGGGGAAGGCGTGAGCCTGCGACCGTTTGCGGACGAGGTTAATAATGCTCCTGGGCTCAATCCGATGTTTGATTACTTTGGCTCAAGCATTCCTCAAACACCGACTAATGGCCAGGTTGAGGATCAAATGTTTTATCTGGTACAGGGAACTTAAAATGGAACAACTAAGGCGTTTACATCAAGCTCTACATGGCAAGATACGCTGGTGGTCTATGACGGCAGTGGGTCAACTAATGCCGATGGATCAGG
>CAYMUC010000277.1:0-2012 GCA_964393535.1 uncultured Ilumatobacteraceae bacterium
GCGGTCAACTGGCCGCTGACCGGTGTGGCGGTGTCGGGATGCGACACGTCCAGCCACAGTGCCGAGCCGTCGGCTGGCGAGGGCAGCCAGGTGGTGGGGTTGGCGACGGACGTCGTCGATCCGCTGGCGGCGATGACGGTGACGGTGATGTCGTAGGTGACGCCGGGGGTGAGGCCGCTGAGGCTGGCGGTGGGGGCACGGTCGCCGGCAGCCACGGTCGTGGTGGCTGTGGGGGTGGTGGTGGTCGGGTCGCCGTCGTGGGGAAGAGCCGCCACGATGTATGTGGTGGGGGTGGCGCGGGTCGGGGGTGCCGCCCTGCGCCGGGGGGCCGCCGGGCCGGCCGTCCCGCCGTGACGAAACCCCTGGGGGGCGTTGCCGGGGGCGGGGGGGGGCGGTATGGCGTGGGCTGGAGGAACGGGTGGGCCCGCTACCAGGCTGACGCCCCCCAGCAGCAGGCTTCCTGACAGGACGAAACGCAGCAATGGGCGCACGAAGCGACACTAGTGGTGGGTTCGTGCGGCGTCGTGCGGCGATCAGTCAGGAAACCAGCAGCGTCGACGTGCGGTTTTCCTGACCGCTCACTTCAGCGCCACCATCAACCCCGCCAGGCCGCTCATGGCCCCCAACAGCAGATAGGTCTGCATGTGAACGAGGTTGTGGACTTCGGCCCTCAACGAGGCAAAGCCGGCGTTCATGTCGCCACGAAGCTCAGCGATTTTGCCTTCGAGGCCCGTGAAGTGGCCCTGAAGCCCGGCAAATTCGGTGCGCGGCTCAGCCATGTCCGTCTTGAGCTCAGTGCGCAGCTCGGCCATGTCACCGCGCAACTCGGCGCTCATGACGGCGAGGTCGTGTTTGGTGGCCAGTTGGGTCCAATCAGGCGGCACCATGGCCAACAGTTTGTCAGTGTTGGCGGGCGTCAGAACCTCATCGAGTTTGGCGACCAGTTCGCGATCCACATCGAGGCGTGCCATGGGGTGAACGTACCCCCAAAAGTGGGCCGGCGCACTGGTCCGATCGGCGAAAAGCCCTGCTCAGGGAACTGGACCCCCTCCGAGGCGATGAATGAGGCAACCAGCAGCGCCAGCCGTCCGAAACCCTGACCGATCGGCTGAAACCGGCCCCACGGTCAGCCCACGACAGCCGCCGCCAGCCACACAGCGCCCCACATCGTGGGCATGAACACACACGACGTGGCCATCGACCGTGTGGCCCTGGCCCAGCACGGCCTGATCACTGCCGCCGACGCCGCCCGGTTGGGCATCAGTCCCCGCAGCGTGAAGCGGCGAGTTGCAGTGGGGCAGTGGCAGCGCCTCGCCAAGGGCGTCTGGCGGCTGACGCACCTGCCCGATACGTGGGTGCAGCGTCTCGCAGCCGCCCAGTGGTCGTTGGGTCCGCAGGCGGTCATCTCGCACCGCAGTGCTGCGGCACTGTTGGGGTTCGAGGGTCCCGGTCCGCACCAGTTCGGCGCGCACGGTCCTGTCGACGTGCTGGTGCCGTGGGACCTCCGGGGGCGACGAGGGCCGTGGACGCTGCATGCGCTGGGGCCTCGGCAACCGCCACTGCGGTCGGGCGACGACGTCACGGTGCATGGGCCCACTGGACTCTCGATCACCACCCCAGCCCGCACCCGAGGTGATCTGGCTCGGTGGCGGACCCGATGGGCCGGTGGGTGACGTCAGCCGAAGGCTCGACTGCCCAGCAGGGCGCCGACCAGGGCCAGCAGGCTGCCTGTCATGAAGTAGGTCTGCTTGCGGAGTTCCTTGTGGAGCGTGATCATGAAATCGCTGCGGAGCTCGGCAATGTCGGTCTTGAGTTCGGCACGGAGTTCGGCAATGTCGGTCTTGAGTTCGGCACGGAGTTCGGTCATCTCGCCGCGTAGTCCGGCGCCGAGTTCGGTCATCTCGCCGCGCAGTTCGGCACGGAGTTCGGTCATCTCGCCGCGCAGGTCGGCGCCGAGGACGGTGAGGTCGTGTTTGGTGGCCAGTTGGGTCCAGTCGGGCGGCACCATGGCC
>CAYMUC010000278.1:0-215 GCA_964393535.1 uncultured Ilumatobacteraceae bacterium
TGCGGCGAAGACAGCCCCGATGATGACGATGAAGGAGAATCGAAGCAAGACTGCGCCGATGGCGATTCCGCCGGCGAGCAGCGCCGCGGCGATGCCGATGGCCTCCGGGATCGCCGCGATGAAGATCGAGCCGACGAGAGCGGCGGAAACCCCAGTCGTGGCAGTGTGGAGGGTCAGTCCAACCGCAACGGATTCCGGCACACCGTCAATAACCA
>CAYMUC010000278.1:225-2012 GCA_964393535.1 uncultured Ilumatobacteraceae bacterium
TGAGATTGCGAGCCTCCTTCTTGGTCGCACCATGGACCTCGTGCCCGCTGTGTGAGGGAGAACCTGAGGGGTGCGTTCCCGATTCGGCACTCACGGTCTCCTTCTCGCCCCTGCTTTCCAGGAGCCTGATGATGCCGAAGTAGATGAGGCAGCCGACTCCGATCCCAAGGGCCGTGGGCCCAGCCCCCGCCTCGTCGTAGGAGACCGCGACGAGGTCCGTGGTGACCGCCGACATGACTGCGCCGGCGCCGAATGCCATGAGGGCACCCACGACCACCGGCTTCTTCAACTGCGGGAACTTCCACGCCAGGAGGGCTCCTACGATGAGAGCCGACTGAGCGATTGCACCGAAGATGGCCGCCTCAAGCATGGCCGAACCCTACATCTGCGCGATCCCTCCCGGGGGGGCGCTAAGGGCTGAACCTCGTAGGCCCGCGCCCACGCACCCCTGATGATCCTGCCCACCCGTGGCCGATCACGGCTTATCCCTGGCCGATCACGGTCACACGCTGTGCGGTGACGGCGTAGGCGATATCCGAGGTCACCGCCAGTGCCTCCAGTTCGGTAATGGCTCCACGCTCATCCCAGGTCAGGCCATCGGTCGTCCGCCACACGGTTCCGTCATCGCGTACCGCCCACAGTGCCGAGCCACCGGGGTCGACAGCCAGTGCGAGCACGGGATTCCCGGTGGATGGGACGGCTTCGATGGTGCCGTCACGCCACGTCCGCAGACCGCCATCGGTGGCAACCCAGAGCCCTCCCTGGAACCAGGCGATGGATCGCGCATCCTCCACCCCGCTGGGACTCCAGGTCTGACCCCCGTCCCGGGAGATCAGCAGTCCATCGGCCGTCCCGATACCGGCGACCATCGACCCCGCAGCTGCGAGACCATGGAAGTCCACCTCGCCGGTCAGCGACACGGGTTCCCAGGTTCTGCCGTCGTCCTCACTGCTGATGAGCCCCAACGGATCGGGAAGATCACTCCCCGGCCCAGGGTGACCGCTGGCCACCAGTCGGGCGCCGTCCGAGCCAAGCCCCATCAGATCGTCCTGGGTGACGGACCTGCGGATGGTTCGGCCGGTCGTCAGGTCCACTTCCACCAGCCCGCTGTGGGTCCCCAGCAACAGGACACCATCGTGGATCAGCGCGCCGTGGACGTGGTCGACGGCAGGATCGAGCACAAGGGAAGCCTGCATGCCGTCGATGGAGGTGGTCGCGGAGCCCAACTGGGCACCGTGGCCCGATGAGCATCCAGACAAGCTGATGCCGACGGCGAGCATGGTTCCGATCAGGGCCAGTCCCGGCAGTTGACGCATCCAACAAGTGTGCGTGCATACCGGCGGAACGCAACTGGGCCTCACCCGAGTACCGGGCTTGGCCTTCGATGCGCCACCACGGTGCTGAAGTGCCGCTGCGTCGAGTGCAAGCGGCGGGCGCGTCATCCGGTGAGTGCGTCAGGCCCTGGTTGCGGACGATCCTCCGAACAGGCGTGTCGAGAATGGGGCGAGCGCCAGCATCACGACGAGGGTGACGGCGACACCGATCAGCGTCGCCTCGAGCCGTTCCTGAGCAACCTCACCAACGGTCGAGCCCCCGCTCTCGAGGAGGACGATGGCGGGCGTCAGCACTGTGGCGTAGAGCCAGTAGGGACGTCCCTGGAGCATGAACAGGAACGCCGCCATGAGGAAGGCAGCGCCCACGAGGTAGACCAGCGGGGTGCTATGCACGAAGAGTCCGACCAGGATCGCAATGAGGAATCCGAGGATGGTGCCCGCCGCACGGTGTGC
>CAYMUC010000279.1:0-1999 GCA_964393535.1 uncultured Ilumatobacteraceae bacterium
CGGCGCGTCCTGGTGCCGCAGATGGCCCGGGCGTTGGCCGCCATCCACCAGGTGACCGCGGACGCCGTACCGGGCCTGCCCGAGAGCGACCAGGTGGAGCAGTACCGCACGGCGTTGGACGACCTGGGGGAGCCGCATCCCACCTTCGAGTTGGCCCTGCGATGGCTGGACGATCACCGTCCCTCCTCGGCGCGCCGCACCCTCGTGCACGGCGACTTCCGCCTGGGCAACCTCATGGTGGGTCCGAACGGGTTGCGGGCGGTGTTGGATTGGGAACTCACCCGAGCCGGTGACCCGGTGGAGGACCTCGGATGGCTGTGCGTGAGAGCGTGGCGGTTCGGGGGCCGACATCCCGTCGCCGGTGTGGGCACGTACGAGGCGTTGCTGAGCGCCTATCACGAGGCCTCGGGGGTGGAGGTGACCATGGACGAAGTGCGCTGGTGGGAGGTGATGGGCACCACCAAGTGGGGGATCATGTGCGTGCTCCAGGCGTCGACGCATCTCAGCGGTCTCGCACGCAGCCATGAGTTGGCGGCCATCGGGCGACGGGTGTGTGAGAACGAACACGATGTGTTCCTGGCGTTGGAGGGACGTTGGTGAGCGACGCAGTGGGACCGCATGATTCGCCGACCGCCGGTCAACTGGTGGAGGCCGTCAGAGAGTGGTTGGAACGCGACGTGCTGCCAGTGGTGTCGGGTCGACTGCAGTTCCACACACGTGTGGCGGTCAACGTGTTGGCCATGGTCGAGCGTGAATGGGAACTCGGTGCTGCACAAGCGATGGCCCATCGTGATCGCCTCGACCGGCTGGGATGTGCCGACGACGCCGAGTTGGCGCGACGCATCCGAACCGGTGATCTCGACGATCGCATGGACGAGGTCCGTGCGCTGGTCTGGGCCAGCGTGCGCGACAAACTGGAGGTCGCGAACCCCCGATATCTCGAATCGGGGTAGGGTCGAACCGTGGACGACCCAGACATGTGGCGCTGGATCTGGTTGGCCGCCGTGGGCGTGTTCGCCATCGGTGAGATCGCCATTGCGGGTTCGTTCTTTCTCGCTCCGTTCGCCGTGGGTGCTGTCGCAGGCGCGGTCACGGCCTTTGCAGGTGGGTCCATCGCCCTGCAGTGGCTCATGTTCGTGCTGGTGTCAGCTGCTTCGGCGGCGGCTTTGGTCCCCCTGAGGCGTCGCCTCGATCGGGTGGAGCCCCAGAACGGCATCGGTTCTCGGCGCCTACTTGGCCAGCCTGCTGAGGTGTTGGCGGCAATTCCTCCGGGGCCCGGCGCCACGGGCACCGTGCGTCTCGGACGTGAGGAATGGCGTGCCGAGAGCGCAGATCAGGTACCCATTGCTGCGGGGTCCCTGGTGAACGTTGTGGACGTACGCGGCACCAGTGTGGTGGTGCGTGTCGAGGCCTTGCGGCCTCCGAGCCCGGGAGGTGGTCCCCGATGATCCCCGTGATCGTGTTGATCGGCGTGTTCGTGTTGCTGATCGTGTACGTGGCGGCCAGTGTCCGCATCGTGCGCCCGTATCAACGGGGTGTGGTGGAGCGATTGGGCAAGTACCACGTCACCGCCGATCCGGGCTTGCGTCTCATCATCCCGTTCGTGGACCGCATGCGTCTGGTCGACATGCGAGAGCAGGTGGTGGACGTGCCGCCGCAGGAGGTGATCACCTCCGACAACGTGGTGGTGAGTGTGGACGCTGTCGTCTACTACGAACCGGTCGACCCGCAGCGACTCATCTACAACGTGGCCAACTTCATCCTGGCGGTCACCAAACTCGCCCAGACCAATCTGCGCAACCTGGTGGGTGACCTGCAACTGGATCAGGCACTGACCAGTCGCGATTCGATCAACACCAGCCTGCGGACCATTCTCGACGACGCCACCGACACGTGGGGTGTGCGGGTGAAGCGGGTGGAGATCCAACGCATCGACCCGCCGGCCGACGTCATGATGGCCATGCACGAGCAGATGAAGGCCGAGCGAACCCGACGTGCC
>CAYMUC010000280.1:0-1992 GCA_964393535.1 uncultured Ilumatobacteraceae bacterium
AACGTCGTTTCCGCTCAAGCGGTTTTCTAGGTGCGGCGGCCCCCAAGGGCCGCCCTCACTGTTTTTGGGGCCCTTCTACCGCCCCGCGTCTCCATCCTGACGGATGCCTTTGTTAGGCTTCAAACGAATCGGCCTTTGGGGCCAGGCAGACAGGTTCAGGCGCATGGTACGGCTCGAGGATCAGGGAACAGTCGCGGCATTGGATGGCGTCGTCCGCGACTTTACCCAACGGGTCGCTGCGGCCGACTTGGATGGCTGCGGTCCATTTCGCGATTGGATCGAGCAGATCCTTGTCGATCATCCCGAAAAGCAGGCACTCCTCCTGAGCTCGGCGGCGCTTATCGAAGACGATTTGATCCTAGAAAGCGACGCGGAGCCGTTCACGCAGGGCGTGAGTTGCATCGTCGCATTGGGCGACCTGACCGTAACCGGGCGCATTTTCAATTCAGATGTCGAGAGCGGTCCCGCCCTCCTGGTGGCCGGTCACCTGAAGGCCGGCGACATCGTCAAGGCCGCATCTTTGATTGTCGTTTTGGGGTCCGCCGATGTCGAGGGACTGACAATTTGCGATGGCGATAACGGAGCTTTTCTGGTTGGGGGAAATCTGAACACGCGGGGGCTCATCGATTGCGACCATGAGATCCTCGTCGCCGGCGATGTCAGAGGGACGGTGGCCAGCGACGATCTGGGGAATATGCGGGCGCTGCTTGTGCCGGAGGTGTTCGAGGACCCCGAAGATGCCACCAACGAATGGCCCGAAGGCGACCTGATCCGCGACCGGCTGCTGGCCGGGCTGCCGGTCTTCCGTTCCGGTATCGCCTGACATCAGTTTGCGAATCAGTGGCGGCATTCGAGCCGCCACGTCTGATTTGGCGGGCGCAGTCCTGTCCGGCAGGGTCTCATGACCCCACAAAATCGGGCGATTTCGCATTTTCGAACACAATTTAACCCGCCGTTTACTGGCGGCTGAGACCTTCGTCGCGAGGGGTCGTTCTCCCGTGCCGCGTGAACGCCAAACATGCCATTCCCCCGCGCGGCGTCATCTTCCGGAAACCCCACCTCCGAATGATTTCGACCGTCCCGGGCCTAGCCGTCGCCGCGCGCGACCCGAAGGACACGCATTATGTCGACAACGGAACCGGGGTTTCAGGACATTCAGGGCGGCGACTTGGAGCGCCAGCCGGGGGTTCCTACCGAGTTGTGGTCGCTACTCCGGACCATTTCTACGCAGATCGACGAAGCCGATCAGCGTCATACCGGGCTCCTGCAAGACCTTCGCGACCGGCTTGCTTCGCTTAGCCACGAAGCGGAGGAGGTCCGCAATACTGTTCCAGCCAGTGCCGCCCCAGCCTATGAGCGCATCGAATCTGGATTGGCCGAATTGGCGCAGCGGATCGATGCTTTGGACGAGCCGGGGTTGTCGGCGGACGCGTCGGTAGCGGATGGCCCGGCGGTTTTGAAATCCGCTGCACACTTCGTCGAGACGCCAGGCCGCGCTCAACGCAACGGGGAGATCGATCCGTTCGATATCGTTGGCGATGACGATAGCGAGAATGGCGCATGGGACCGCACGGACGCCGAAGCGCTGACCCGAATCTACGAAGAAAGCGATGCGGCCCTGGTGCGCATCTCGCCGCGCTCCCAGGAGCCGGCGGACGGCGTGGAACCGTCGGCAGAATTGCCCGACATGCCGCCATTGCCTGCGGCGGGCGATCCGCTGAACATCTTTGCCGCCGCGCCGCAGATTGTTGGCGCCGCGCCGGCCGGTTTCGATCGCGAGTGGCTCGACCAGCGACTGTCGGACATCGCACTTCGGCTTGAGCAATCGCTCGCCGATTTCCGCGGTGATTTCAGCGCCGATCACCTGGGTGTGCGTTTCAATGAATTCGAAGAGCGGATGGGGTCGGTTCTGGGCGACGTGGCAACCCGCTCCGATGTCGAAGGTCTGCGGCAGCTGGAAGGCCAGATCCAAGACCTTGCGGCCCATCTTGA
>CAYMUC010000281.1:0-1953 GCA_964393535.1 uncultured Ilumatobacteraceae bacterium
TGGCGGAACCCGTGGCCTTCACCTTCGTACTCCACGTAGTGCACGTCGCCGCCAGCCGCCTGCACGGCCGCCACCAGTGCCCGGCTCTGCTCCACCGGCACCACCGGGTCGGCCGTGCCGTGCAGCACCAGCAGTGGCACCCCCGCCAACTGCGACGCCCACGTCACCGGCGATCGTGCCACCAACACGTCGTGGCCGGTATGAGGCGGTGCCACCAGGGTGTCGGTGCTGTGTTGTTCGAAGCGGTGGCTGCGGGCCCGCAGATCCACCAGGTCGGTCACCGGGTACAACGCCACGGCCGCGGCCAGCAGTGACCCGTGGCGAGCCGCCACCCCCAAGACGGTGAAGCCTCCCGCCGAGGACCCCATGAGCAGCGTCCGGTCGGCTCGCCAGCCGCCGTGCTGCTGAGTGTGGGCCAGCACCGTGGCCACATCGGTCACGTCGAGGTCACCCCATCGGCCGTTCAACGCCTGCTGATACGCACGTCCGTGGCCCGTGGACCCACGGTGGTCGGGCACCAGCACATCGAAGCCACGGTCGAGCCAGGTGGTGAAGCGAGGTCGGAACTCGACCTGCCACTGGTCGGTGGGCCCACCGTGCAGCCAGCACACCAACCGACCGTCGGACCGGGGCGAGCGGTACAGACGTGCGTGCAGCACGCCGGTGCCCTCGGGTGCGGGGACCTCCAAGAGTTCGGGCTCCACCAGCGAGGGTTCCTGCTCCCAACCCGACAGTGGCCCCACCATGAGGACGCGTCGTTCACCGCTGTCGCGGTCGTACGCCACGATCTGGGTGGGGGTGCGGGCACCACTGCGCCACGCCACCACATGTCGCTTCGTGAAGCGCACTTGGGCGTGAACGCCCTTGCCCAGTTCGCGCACCGCACCGTCGGTCCCCACCACGACCAGTCGCCCGAAACCGCCCTCGTTCCGACAGATCGCCACCGACCCGTCGTCGGCCACGTCGTAACTGTGTTGACCCGCACCCCAGGTGGGACCGGCGTGTTCGAAGGGTTCAGGCAACACGCCCCTACCGTCGCAGGTCACGTTCAGCCACCCCGAGGTATCGGTGACGCACCAGTGTCGGCCCTGCGCGTCGAGACGCGGTTGCTGTGTGGCCACGGCGGCATCACCGGTCAGCGCCACCGTGTCGCAGCGACCCTCTCGCCAGACCACGGCGCGGCTGTCGTCCCAGGGCATGGCGGGAACGCTCCAGGCCTGCCAGGTGAGAGTGGTGCCGTCGGGCGACCACGAGGGGTCCATGACGAACCCGAATCGGCCGTCGTCGACCCGTCGAACGTGTCCCTCGTCGAAGTCGATCACGAGGACTTGCTCTACATCGGCCACCACCGCCACCCGGCCACCATCGGGACTCACCGCCACCCCGGCGATGCCCTCGTGCACCTCGGGGCGGGCCACCAGGCGAGGGTTCCCGCCGGGATACGGCTGCAGCCACACCCCGCCGTCGCTGCCCAGGTACACCACGCCCGCACCGTCGGGGAGCCAGTCGAAGCATCCGCCACCGGTGCCGCGGCCTGGCCGAGGGGTCGGGAACGACGTCAGCTGGCGTTCAGGACCGCCGTCGATGGGGACCACCACGATGGCGGCACCCCCCGCCGCGGCCACCACCACGGCCACCTGCGTGCCATCGGGTGAGGGGCGGGGTTCGGTCAGGTCACGTCCGGCCAAGAGCCGCTCGGGTGCGATCACACGGGCACGGTACCGTGGTGGACATGGCTCAGCGTCCCGACCGCAACCTCGCTCTCGAACTCGTCCGCGTCACGGAATCGGCGGCGTTGGCCGCCGCCCGGTGGGTCGGTCGAGGCGACAAGATCGGTGCCGACGCAGCAGCGGTGGACGCCATGCGCACGGTGTTGGCCACGGTGCCCATGGACGGCATCGTCGTCATCGGCGAGGGCGAGAAGGACGAAGCGCCGATGCTGTACAACGGCGA
>CAYMUC010000282.1:0-1937 GCA_964393535.1 uncultured Ilumatobacteraceae bacterium
CGGCGATCTCACCCGCGGTCCGCGCATCATCACCGACGCCACCAAGGCCGAGATGCGCAAGATCCTCGGCGAGATCCAGTCCGGGCAGTTCGCGGACGAGTGGATCGCCGAGAGCGAGGCCGGACGTCCCAACTACAAGGCGCTGCAGGAGAAGGGCAAGGCCCACCCGATCGAGGCCGTGGGTGCCCGCCTGCGTTCCATGATGCCGTGGATCTCGGCCGGCAAGACGAAGGTGGCCGACGCCTCTGGCGGGGCCAGCTGACCGAGAGCAGCATCTGGTCGGCTCGATACGGGGCCATCACCGTCGCCAATCTGACGGTGGTGGCCCTTGCCGCGTTCGACGGTCTGGGGGTGGTGGCCGCACTGCCGGGCATCGCTGAGGACCTCGGCTCGGTGTCGCTGTTGCCGTGGGTGATCACGGCGTATCTCGCGGCCTCCGCCATCGCCGTGCTGGTGGCCGGTCCGGTGATCGACGCCTGGGGCGTACGCGCCACCTTCCGTCTCACCGGTGTGTGGTTTCTGGTGTCCACGGCGGCGGCAGCGCTTGCGCCCTCGATGCCCGTGCTCATCCTGGCCCGCGCCGTACAAGGTCTGGGTGGCGGCATGATCATCGCTGTGGCCCTCGCCGGCGTGGGCCTGGCGTACCCGCCGACGTTGCGCCCACGCGCCTTCGCTGCCAACTCCATGGTGTGGGGTGTCATGGGATTCGGTGGTCCCGCCCTGGCGGGAGGCCTCCTGGCCCTGGGGTCCTGGCGACTGGTCCTCATGGTGCAGGTGCCGCTCACGGTCGTGGCACTGGCGCTTGGGTGGAGCACCTTGCCCGCACGAGCCGGTGATCGGGTCACATTACGCATCGACCGCACCGGTCTCGCCCTGGTGACCCTGCTCACCGCAGCATCACTGGTCGCCGTGGCCCAGTTAGGAGCACGGTGGTGGCTGGTGGGCGTTGCCTTGCTGATCACCGCTGGCTCCATCGCCGCGTTGTGGTGGCATGCAGGTCGCAGCGACAGTCCGTTGTTGGCCCGGCGCCATGTGGTGTCGTCGCCGGCTGGCCTCATCCACGCTGCCACCGGGGCGATCCTCGTCGCCGGATTGGCCGCCGACAACTACCTACCCATCTATGTCCAGATCTCACGAGGCCGTTCCGAGAGTACCGCTGCGTTCTCGTTGGTGTTCCTCACCGTCGGATGGACCTTGGGTGCGGTGATCTTCAGTCGGCTGACCCCCCGGTGGACCGAGCCGAGGGTGGCGGTACTCGGCGGACAGGTGCTGATGCCGGGGTTGGCCCTGGCAGGGGCGGGCATCGTGCTCGACGGTCCGCTCGCCGTGGTGTTCGCCGGCTTCACGCTCGTGGGTGTGGCCATCGGACTCGTCGCCACCTCGGGTCTCACGTTGCTGCAAGGTGCCACCGACCCTGCCGAGATGGGGCGGGTCACCAGTGCTCACCAGTTCATCCGCACACTGTGCATCACCTACGGGGTGGCCATCGGTGGTGCCTTGGTGTTGTTCGTCGTGAACCGGCAGGTGGGTGATGTGGAAGCGGTCCGACGGGTACTCAGTGGTGATGCTGATGTGGGCGAGGTCCAGTTGAGCAGCGATACGGCGTCGGCGGTGGCCGATGGACTGGCCACGGTGGTGGGTTTCAGCCTGGTGATGGGTCTGGTGGTCATGGCCATGACTCGTCGATTACGCCGTCGCTTCGAGGCGCAAATCCCGACTTGATGAGTCGTGTTTTGAGACCTAGTGTCACCCTTCTGTTCGCCGTAGGAAGGACCCGTCGCCATGACCGACTCACCGTGGGGTTTCGAGACTCGTCAGATCCACATCGGGGGTGAACCCGACCCGACCACCGGCGCACGGGCGGTGCCGATCTACCAGACCACGTCGTACCAGTTCCGCGACTCCGACCATGCGGCAAACCTGTTCGCCCTCGCCGA
>CAYMUC010000283.1:0-1931 GCA_964393535.1 uncultured Ilumatobacteraceae bacterium
AACGGATGAGGAGGTTTCTGTGCTGCGGCGATGGTGGCGTCTTGCCGAGGCGGCACAGCGGGTAGCGGGAACCGTCAAGAAGGTCTTCGAGAACGGTGGCACAGGTTTCGTGGTGGCCGATGATGGCAAGGAGTACTACTTCAGGCTTCCGCGTTCGGGGGGCCGAGCGCCCGGGGAGGGCACGCGCGTGACCTTTGTCTTGGTGGAAGGCTTCGACAAGAAGAAGAACCGGGCGACGATGGTGGCGCAGGGCCTCAGGATCGCGGCCAAGGGCTGAACGCGGGCGGGATCTTCGGGGAACTTCGGCCTCTGTTAGGCGAGGCAGCGTTCGAGTTGGGCCTTGTGGGCCTTCCTGTGTGTGTTCGATTTCCAGCACGAACAAAGCGGGGGAGGTGACCCCGGAAAAACAGGGGTCACCGGTGATCGAGGGCTCCATTGGGCTCGAGGTCGTGAAATGAGAAGGGGAATGTATGTGCGTCGCTGCCGTCTGTTAGTTGCAATGTTGGCTGGGGTGCGGGGTCGATTGCCGCCGGGTGGTCAAGCGAAGCGCGTATGGTCGGATCCGTGTCTGGTGTAGCAGTCGACACTGTGGGTGTCGCTTTCCCTATCGAGGAGTTGGCGTGTCGTGAGGTGGTGGCTTCTCTGCCGGGGCGCCGGTTGGCGTTGGCGGGCGGGGGGTTCGTTGCTGTGGGTGTGGGGGACTCGGCATGGGTGGAGGCGAGCCTGCCCAAGCGCGTGAACGGTGAGAACGTTTCGGCGATGCCTGTTGCTGAGATGGCGGGTGTTGTGCGCGACATGGTGGAGGAGGCCTGTGAGGTGGTGGTGCCTGGGGCGCCTCGAACGGTGGTGGGGAGTGACGGGGTGTCGCGTGAGGTGTCGGTGGAGAATCCGCGTGTGGTGCGCCTGGACCTGGTGCGTGATTTCGCTTTGGTGGATGAGGCGTTGTTGCCGGTGTTGTTGTCGGGTCTGGCGTTGGTGCCTCGGGGTGGTGCGGTGAAGACTCGTCTGTTCGCCGATGGTCGTAGTGGCCGTGCTGAGACGCTGCGGGTTGGGCCCGGGTCGTGGGCTGCGACGTTGTACGACAAGCATCGGGAGACGGGTGGCTTGGCGCCCCAGGGTGCGTTGAGGTCGGAGTTTCGCCTTCGGGGCCGTCAACTGTCGTCGGCTCGTGCTGCATCGCTGGATGCGGTGGTGGTGGCGTTGAGCGATGTGGACGAGGCGAAGGGCGAGCGACTGCGGCGGGGTTGGTTCGAGCTTGTTGGGTTCGGGTCGTGGGTCGGTGGACGTCGTGATGTGTGGGGTGCGTTGGCGTCGTCGGGTTTGAGTGATCGGGAGAAGTTGTCGTTCGTGGGTTGGTTGTCGGCGCGTCAGGAGGGTGTGGGTCTGGCGGTGTGTTCGAAGACCGACCGCAAGTACCGCACTGTGTTGGCGGCGCTGGAACTCGGTGATGGCGCGTCGCGCCGGGTTCGTCTGAACTACGACCTGGGGTGTGAGGAACTCGCGAGTTGAGTTGAGCGTGCCGGTTTGGTCCGTGGTGCAGGACGAGTGAGTTGGGTGACGCCGAAGCCTGCGGTGGTGCGACTGCCGCAGCCGGCGTAGGGGGCGAGTTTGGCGAGGGCGTCCATGGCGGCGCGTTGTTCGGGCGGTAGGTCGCCGAGGTCGTAGGTGACGGTGCCGACGAGGCCGGTGAGGTGGATCTGTCGGTCGTCGAAGGGGCAGTGAGGGGCTGCGCCGGTGAGGTGTGTCCATCGCTGTCGCCAATGGCCGAAGACGGCCGAGGCGACGGGCAGCAGGTTCACGTTGGCGCCGCGGCGGAAGAAGGTCGGGGTGACGAACCGCAGGGTGATGTGGCGGTGGCTGTCGGCTCGGTCGGCGAGTTCGTCCCAGGTGGACTGCTGCGTGATGGTTGCCTGGCGGACGGGTAGCTCGTC
>CAYMUC010000284.1:0-1930 GCA_964393535.1 uncultured Ilumatobacteraceae bacterium
AACTGGTGCTCGCCGCACTCGCCATGGTGATGCTCGGAACACTCGCCCGCCGCCGTGCCTGACATCGACGTGGCGAGCGGGCCCCGTCCCGACCGCATAGGTGATGTACGTCTAAACTATGTCCTGCGCGCTGGCGCGCATGTCGAACAACCACGAGTTGGAGCAATCCCCATGGCACCCAAGCGCTCAGCGCTGCGTCTCCCCGTATTGGCTTCGTTGGTCGCGCTACTTGGCATGGCCGTTCTCGGGGCCACCGTGATGGAGCGACCCGACACAGCGGCAGTGGCCACACCGGCGCCAACCATCGACCTCTACCTCTCGCCACCACGGGTGCAGGGTCCCTTCCAGGCGGGTGCCACCATCGAGACGTTCGACTCGACACCAACGGGCGCAACCGCGTCGAACGCACAACTCGCCATGGGAACCATCACCAGTGGCTCACTCACCGTGGCAGCGGCTGGCACCTACGGCGGTGCCGTCACCTCGTCGGCAACGCCAGTCAACTTCGGCACAGGTACCGGCACGAACTACGCCACGCCCCCTGCGGGACCGAACGGCACGGCCAGCATCTCGCTGTCGACGCCTGCGAACTACCTCGGGTTCTACTGGACGGCCGGAGACACGTCGAACCGTGTCGAGTTGTACGCCGCCGGCGCCCTCGTCGCCCAGTTCACCACTGCCGACATCGTCACCATGATTCCGTCAGGCACCACGGTGGCGGCGCAGAATGGAACGAGTTACGACACCATCAACTTTTACGGCAACCCCCGCATCGCGCGGGGAACCCCGGACGAACCGTTCGCCTACGTGCACATCGTGGCCCCGATCACGTCACTGTTCGATGAGGTCCGCGTCTACTCGGGTGGTTTCGAATTCGACAACCTGGCCGTGTACACCGGCACCCTCGACCCCTCCGGTCTCGATGGCCTCATCGCCGTGCAGCGCTACGTGGCCGCAAACGACACGTTCGAGGTGGTCGTGGGCTCTTCGTTGTCCGACTCGGTCGTCACCAACGACACCTACGGACCGGGAACCACGTTCTCGGTGGTCAGCCAGCCCGGCGTGGGCAACGTCTCCATGAACTCGAACGGCAGCTTCTCGTACACCGCACCCACGACGGCGACGAGCACCAGCTTCGTGTACCGGCTCTGTCGCCCTGGTGGCGGGACGTGCGAGCAGGCCACCGCCACCATCTCCGTCGTCGGCGCCACGGTGACCTTCGAGGCCAACGATGGAACCAGTGCCAACGCCACCCAGAGCGCTGGTCCTGCCACGGCACTGCGCACCAACACCTTCACTCGCGCCGGTTACACCTTCGCAGGGTGGTCGATCACAGCGGCCGGCTCGGCACAGTACGCGGATGGCAGCACGTTCCCCTTCACGTCCGACACCACGCTCTACGCCGTGTGGACGCTGAATGGCCCGACGGTCCAACTGCCGCTGGTGACGGCTCCGGTCGCGACCACGCCACCTCCCACGACGGCTCCGCCGTCGACCACGGCGCCGAGCACGCCGTCGACCACGGCGCCGAGCACCACGATCCCCGAGCCGGTGCCGGCGTCCGATGGGGTGCTTCCGTCGCTTCAACCTGGTGACAGTTCGGTGACCTCGGACGGAGCGGCCGTTCCCGTCGAGGTGTTCTTCGACGAGAACAACACCTTGACCGTCCGTGGGCAAGACTTCGAACTGAACCTGGCCGGACAGTGCGACGGTGGGTGCCAGAAGCGCGTCGACGCCAGTGGCCGTCAGGTCCTCGAAGTCGCCTCCGACGGCAACGCATTCGTGAGCGGCTTCGGCTTCATGCCCGGCACCCTGGCGCACATCTGGATGTTCTCCGAACCCACCTACCTCGGCTCGCTGCTCGTGGCCGACGACGGCACCTTCCAAGGCTCGGTATACCTGGCGGGTATCGCTCCCGGCACCCACACCC
>CAYMUC010000285.1:0-1911 GCA_964393535.1 uncultured Ilumatobacteraceae bacterium
CTTACGGTTCTTGAGGGATTCCGGCACGTCACCGTTAACGATGCGCTGGGCCAGCTCCAGGTCCACCTCGAACAGCCAACCCCCACCGGAGGTCCTGCAGGGCGCGTGGGCTCGCACCTCGGTCAACCGCTCATGGAAGCGTGACTCGATGCGATCGCTGATGAACGGAAGGGCGGGCGTCGACGCCAGGTGCTGGTGCAGTTCCTCCAGGAACCGGTCACCGTGTACGCCGCGGGGCACCACCACCAGTCCCGGTTTGGTGCACAACTGTCCGGCGCTTCCCGTCACCGAACGGGCCACGACACCCGCGAGTTCCGCGACGTCCTCGCCCACGAGGCTTCCCTGGAGGAGCACGACGGGGTTGACACTGCCCAACTCGGCGTAGACGGGTATCGGGTCCGGCCGGGCAGCGGCGACGTCCATGATGGCACGGCCCGCCGTGAGCGAACCGGTGAAGGTGACCGCTCGGATCGCCTGATGCTTCACCAACTGGATCGCCACCGCGACGTCGCCCTCGACGATGCCCACGGCGTCTGGTACCCCGAACTGGGCAAAGGTGTCCGAAGCGAGCTCGACGAAGCGCCGCGAGGTCTGCGGGTGCGCGGGATGCGCCTTGACCACCACGGGACAACCAGCCGCCAGTGCCGACGCAGTGTCGGTACCAAGGGCGCCGAAGGCAAAGGGGAAGTTGCTGGCCTCGAAATTCGCCACCGGTCCCAGCCCCACCAGTGTTCGGAGGAACTCCACCGGTGGCGTGCCCGCCTCGGCACGCTCTGGGTATGCGCCAAGGCGGACCATCTCGTCCCCGTAGGTCGTCAACTGCCCGATGGTGCGCTCCAACTCGCCCTCGAGCCGTGTCGGCGTGAGCGACGTCTCCGCTGCACCCATCTCCACGAGGTCCCCCGACGCCGCCCGAAGCGTCGCGCCGAGGCGGGCCAGCATCTGGGCTCGACGTGTGGCTGGCATGCGGTCCAGCGTCACGAACGTGGCGGCGACCCTGTCCACCACCGCAGCGTCCAGGGTGCTCATGAGGTCCTCCTCGGTTCGTCCAGACCCCACAGGCGCGCGGCGTTGGCACCCAGCACACCGTCGTCATCTGCGAGCGCACCAAGTGCCCGCTCGAGCAGGTCCAACTCATCCCGCCACGGACCGTTCTCCAACGCATAGGGCCAGTCGGTGCCGAACACCACTCGCTCGGCACCGAAGGCCCGGCGCGCGCCGAGAGCGATGTCGTCGAGTCGCTCCGCCGAACACTGGGTGGCGAAGAAGCCGAGCGCTGAGATCTTCACGACGACATTCGGGTGAGCGGCGAGATCGGTCAGGGCCCGCAGTGGCACGGTGTCGTCGGTGGGCAGCGAGCCGAGGTGATCGATCACGACCGTCACCTCGGGGAACTGTCGTGCTCGTGACGACACCATGTCGAGTTGCTCGGGACGCACCAGCACACTCACGGGTATGCCCAGGTCGCGGGCAGCAGCCCACAACGCGTCGCCTGTGGCGTCGGTGAACCAGGTGGGCTGGTGCTGGGCCAGCGGCAGCAGTCGCACACCTGCCACACCGAGGTCTTCTACCAGATGCCGCAGTTCCTCGGGGCCCGATGCGCGAACCGGATTCACCAGTCCGATACCGGCGAGACGACCAGGATGCGACCGGAGTGCGGAGACCAGGTATCCGTGGTCGTAGCCGTACACCCGGGGTTGCACGCATACCGCGCCCTGGAACCCGTGGGCTTCCAGGGTGTCGAGGAGTTCCGTGCTGTCACCGCCCACCTGGGGGAGTTCGTGGCCGTCGTGGGGCGACCACGGAAAGGCCACCGGATCCTTCGACCACACGTGCACTGCGCCGTCGAGACGCGTCAGGCCGGCGGTCACGAGGTCACCGTGAACGCTTCGACGGTGTCCATGTCGAGTT
>CAYMUC010000286.1:0-1876 GCA_964393535.1 uncultured Ilumatobacteraceae bacterium
CGCCGGTGATCTCCTCGAGGCCGGCGACCATGCGCAGCAGCGTGCTCTTGCCGCAACCCGAGGGGCCGACGATGACCACGAACTCGCCGTCGGCGATCTCGGCCTCGCCGCCGTGGATGGCCTGGAAGGCCTTCGGCCCGTGACCATAGACCTTCTCGACGCGGCGCAGTGCGATCGCCCCCATGATGTCCTTCCGCCCCGATGAGGCTATTTCTCGCTGTCGACCAGGCCCTTGACGAACCAGCGCTGCATGCCGATGACCACCAGTGCGGGCGGGATCATGGCCAGCATCGCGGTGGCCATCACGGCGTTCCATTCCGTGGCGGCATCACCGCCGGAGATCATCTGCTTGATGCCCATCACCACCGGGTACATGCTTTCGTCCGTGGTCATCAGCAGCGGCCAGAGGTACTGGTTCCAGCCGTAGATGAACTGGATGACGAACAGCGCCGCGATCGAGGTGGCCGACAAGGGCAGCAGCACGTCCTTGAAGAAGCGCATCGGTCCGGCGCCGTCGATGCGGGCGGCCTCGACCAACTCGTCCGGAATGGTCAGGAAGAACTGCCGGAACAGGAAGGTGGCCGTGGCCGAGGCAATCAGCGGCACGGTCAGGCCGGCGTACGTGTTCAGCAGGCCGAGATCCGACACCACCTTGTAGGTCGGCAGGATGCGCACTTCCACTGGCAGCATCAGCGTGACGAAGATCATCCAGAAGACGAGCTGGCGGCCCGGGAACCGGAAGTACACCACCGCGAAGGCCGACAGCAGCGAGATGGCGATCTTTCCGATCGCGATGGTGAGTGCGCTGATCAGGCTGACCATGAGCATGGGCGCGGCCGGCGGCACGCGAGTCCCGAACTCGGTGACGCCACCAAACAGCGCAAAGCGGTAGCTATTCAGGAAGTTGTCGCCGGGCCACAGCGACATCGGCACGTTCTGCACGATCTGCGTGGCCGTCTGCGTGCTGGCCACGAAGGTGATGTAGACGGGGAAAGCCACGGTCATGACCCCGAGGATCAGGACCAGATGCGAAAGCACCGTGGCGGCAGGGCGGTTCTCGACCATCAGTAGTGGACCCGTCGCTCGACGTAGCGGAACTGGATCACCGTCAGGGCGATCAGGATCGTCATCAGGACCACCGACTGCGCCGCCGAGCCACCCAGGTCCATCGCCTTGAAACCGTCGTGATAGACCTTGTAGACGAGGATGGCGGTGTCCTTGCCAGGGCCGCCCGAGGTGGAGGCGTCCACGATGGCAAAGGTGTCGATGAAGACGTAGATGATGTTGATGACGAGCAGGAAGAAGGTGGTGGGTGTGAGCAGGGGGAACTGCACCGTCCAGAAGCGTCGCCACGGACCGGCGCCGTCGATGGCGGCGGCCTCGATCAAGCTCTTCGGGATCGACTGCAGGCCGGCCAGGAAGAACAGGAAGTTGTAGGCGATCTGCTTCCACACGGCTGCGAGGACGATCAGGGTCATCGCGTGATGGCCGTCCAGCAGATGGTTCCATTCGAAGCCAAGACTTCGCAGGGCGTGACTCAGCACCCCCACCGACGGCGCGAACATGAAGAGCCACAGCACCCCGGCGATGGCCGGTGCCACCGCGTAGGGCCAGATCATCAGCGTCTTGTAAGCCGAGGCGCCACGCACCACCCGATCGGCCATCACCGCCAGCAACAAGGAGACCGACAGTCCGATGGCGGCCACCAGCGCCGAGAAGACGGCCGTCGTGCGGAACGAGGCCACGTAGGTCTCGTCCGCGAACAGCGTCTCGAAGTTCTCCAGGCCGACGAACTCGCTGCTGGTCCCGAAGGCGTCTTCCCTCAACACGCTCTGGAAGAGCGCCTGGCCGGCCGGCCAGAAGAAGAACACCAGCA
>CAYMUC010000287.1:0-1847 GCA_964393535.1 uncultured Ilumatobacteraceae bacterium
ACCTCGAATGCCGTCTGCTCGAGTTTGAGCTGTACTCCGGCACGAAGAAGGTTCGACCCGATGTAGTCGAAGCGACACGCTAGGGTCGACCCTATGTGGTCGACCCGACATTGTGTGTTTCGACCAAACGTGGTAGAGACAGTGAGACAGAGAGACCTCTCTCCGTAACTTTGCCGCATGATCAACCTTACACTCCCCAATGGCGACGTCCGCCAGTACCCTGCTGGTACACCGGGCATGGATGTAGCCAAGAGCATTTCCGACGGACTCGCCCGCGTGGCCGTTGGCATCTATGTTAACGACATCCCGTACGATCTATCCCGTCCGATCACGTCCGACGCACATGTTCGCATTGTCACGTTCGATAACGACGAAGGCAAAGAGATCTTCTGGCACTCGACAGCCCACTTGATGGCGGAGGCCCTTGAGGCATTGTACCCAGGTGTGAAGTTTGGTATCGGACCTCCCATTGAGCAGGGCTTTTACTACGATGTTGACCTGCCCGGTGATCAGCGCATTTCAGTTGAAGACTTGCCGCGTATCGAAGCGAAGATGACAGAGCTCGCCAAGCGCGATGTTCCGTACGAGCGCATCGAGATGAATTGGGACGACGCTGTTGCGTACTTCCGTCAGAAGGGTGATGAGTATAAGCTTGAACTCCTCGACGGACTCAAGGATTCGGAGATCACCTTCTATCGTCAGGGCGAGTTCACTGACTTGTGCCGTGGCACGCACGTGCCATCGACAGGACATATCAAGTATCCGAAGCTGATCTCAGTAGCTGGCGCTTACTGGCGTGGCGATGAGAAGCGGAAGCAGCTTACACGCATCTATGGTGTAGCGTTTCCGAAGAAGCAACAGCTCGAAGAGTTCATCAAGCAGCGCGAAGAAGCGGAACGTCGTGATCACCGCAAGCTTGGTAAGGAACTTGAGATCTACATGATCACACCGATGGTCGGTGGCGGTCTACCGGTGTGGCTTCCAAACGGTACCATCTTGCGTCGCCGTCTCGAAGCATTCCTTCGCGACGAGCAGGCGAAGCGTGGGTATCAGGAAGTGATCACACCGCACATCGTCAACTTGAATCTGTACAAGACATCAGGTCACTACCCGTATTACGCTGATTCACAGTTCGATCCAATTACGGTGGAGGATGAGCAATACATGCTCAAGCCAATGAACTGTCCGCACCACCACCAGATCTATTCGTCAAAGCCACGCTCGTACCGTGATCTTCCCGTACGACTTGCAGAGTTTGGTACAGTGTATCGCTACGAGCAATCAGGCGAGCTCAATGGCTTGTCGCGCGTGCGTGGCTTTACGCAAGATGACGCGCACATCTACTGCACGCACGATCAACTCAAGGACGAAATCAAAAACGTTGTTGAGCTCACGCAGAAGGTCTTCACGACCTTCGGCATGGACGTCACAACGCGTCTGTCGTTCCGAGATGACAATGATGCCAAGTACGGTGGCGACATTGAATACTGGGATCGTGCACAGGCAGAGATCAAGCAGGTTGCCGACGAGATGGGACTCGAGTACTTTATCGGACTCGGCGAAGCTGCGTTCTATGGTCCAAAGATCGATTTCATCGTGCGTGATGCGATCGGACGTAAGTGGCAGCTCGGTACGGTGCAGGTAGACTACGTCATGCCTGAGCGATTCAATCTCGAATACGTCGGAGCTGACAACCAGAAGCACCGTCCGGTGATTATTCACCGTGCGCCATTTGGCTCGATGGAGCGCTTCATCTCGATTCTCATCGAGCATTACGCCGGCAACTCCCCATTCTGGATTGCACCAACGCAGGTGAGCATCCTCCCGATCGCTGACGCACATCATAC
>CAYMUC010000288.1:0-1839 GCA_964393535.1 uncultured Ilumatobacteraceae bacterium
CGCGGCTCGAGGTGACCACGTTCACTCAACCGACGGTCTCGTTCTTAACTCTCTCTTTGCGAACAAGGGCACCATCGCAGCGGCGTCGGGAGCGAACACCCCGGCAGCCCTCTCAGTCGGTGCTAACGGGACACGCCTTACGGCTGACTCAGGTGAGACCACGGGCATGAAGTGGGCACCGGACCCAGTAGTCCTAGCCGTCGCTGTCAGCGACGAGACAACCGCTATCACCACGGGCACCGCCAAGGTGACCTTCCGTATGCCGTTCGCTATGACTGTGACAGCAGTACGGGCCAGCCTCGCCACGGCATCGACCTCGGGCACGCCGACCTTTGACATCAACGAGGGCGGGTCATCCATCCTCGGGACGAAACTGTCCATCGACGCCAACGAAAAGACTTCCACCACGGCGGCATCTGCCGCGACCATCACCGACTCAGCCCTAGCCGACGATGCCGAGATCACCGTGGACATTGACACGGCAGGGACAGGGGCTAAGGGCGCCAAGGTCTACCTTATCGGGACCAGGGCATGACAGTCCTATTCATCAACCCGTTCCTAGTGCAGCCGTCCACTATCGACGTTGAGTACCTAGTCATAGCGGGTGGCGGCGGTGGCGGCTCCTTCGCTGGCGGCGGTGGTGGCGCGGGTGGCTACCGCTGCTCCGTCACTGGCGAATCGTCTGGCGGTGGAGCGGCTGCCGAGTCTGCGCTTTCCGTTTCTTCGGGAACCACCTACACGGTGACGGTCGGCGCTGGCGGGAGCGGGGGGGCCGCTGCCGGATTCAATGCTGGCTCCTCTGGCAGTAACTCCGTTTTCGGCTCCATTACTTCTACTGGCGGCGGCGCAGGCGGTGGCACCACCGGCTCCTCGGGCGGCTCTGGCGGCGGTGCAGGTTCCGATGGAGGCAACTACTCAGGTGGATCAGGCACGGCCAATCAAGGCTACGCGGGCGGCTCTAGCGCCTTTGGGCCCTACATCGCTGGCGGTGGTGGCGGCGCTAACGGAACCGGCTCTAACGCGAACACATCCACTAAGGTCGCGGGGTCTGGCGGCGGTGGAATCTCCTCGTCCATCACGGGCTCATCTGTTGCCCGTGGCGGTGGTGGCGGTGGTGGCGGCGCTCCTGCTGGCGGTGGAAACAATGTCAACGTGACCGGCGGCACCGCTACGGCTGGCGGCGGTGCGGGTGGGAACGGCAAGTCGGGGGCGTCCGCTGGTACGGCAGGCACCGTCAACACGGGCGGCGGTGGCGGTGGTGGAGGCTCACCGCTTGACGGGACTGTCAATGGACTAGCCGGGGGCAACGGTGGAAAGGGTGTCGTAATCATCCGACACGCTGACTCCGTGCCACAGGCCACCACGACGGGTTCACCCACCGTTACCACCTCGGGCGGCTTCCGTATTTATGTCTTCAATGACTCCGGCTCAATAACGTGGTGATCTGACATGGCCTACTTTGCACAGATTGACGATGACGGCACCGTCCTCCAAGTGATCAGCATTAGCAACGCCGACGCACCCGACCCGGCCCCGACTTATTCGGAGCCGCTGGGGCAGGAGTTTATCGCTGACGTTCTCGGCCTGCCGGGTGAATGGCGGCAGACCTCCTACAACGGAAACTTCCGCAAGCAGTACGCAGGGATCGGCTATTGCTACGACGCCGACGCTGACGTATTCATCGCCCCGCAGCCCTTCCCGTCGTGGACGCTTGACGCTAACCATGACTGGCAGCCGCCCACGCCCATGCCTTCTGAGGGTGGCCCGTGGCGCTGGGACGAGGACACGCTTTCGTGGGTGGAGTTGCCTGCCCCGTCATAAACGGAACCATTACGGACA
>CAYMUC010000289.1:0-1818 GCA_964393535.1 uncultured Ilumatobacteraceae bacterium
AAGGAGGCACGAGGACTCAGGGAAGAATGCCTTCGCCAGTAACTCTTTTTAAAAATGACGCGAGCTGAGCAGCGTCCTTGAGCTTGCGCGTTTGGCCGCAGCCAATGTGAGGGCACTTCAAGTAGTAATAATCAAGTATGTTCCCTTCTTCTGCAGTCTGCTTCTCCTGCAACACAAGCGGCAAGCCGTGGATAGGGCAGTTCACGTCGATATCTTGCGCCCCAAGCACTTGGCCCATCTTCTTTTCGATGACCTTAAGAGCGGGCTTCTGAGATGTAATCAATATAAATTCATCGCGCGTAATCTCCAGCTCTGGAATTCCTGCTTTGTGCAGTAGCCCAAAGTCCTGCTCACTAAATGGCGTCGTTCCATTACAGCGACCTGGGGTGCCCTCAGGGATGTAGAAGTTCGTGCACGCCCAGAAGTAATCCCTCATGGTAAAGATCCCGCGATTAGGCTGGTTGCGCCGATTTAGATACATCGGTGCGCTGCATTTTGGGCAACGCTTCATCCGGACTGCGGGGCCGCGTGACCAGTCCAGAATGTGCAGGTATTCTTGAGAGAGTGACGTCGCAGTAGCTTCACTTGTTTCGGCAAGAATCTCGGATGTTGTCTCTTCTGAGCGGGCTTGTTGATGCTCTTCAGCCAAGTTCATGGCCTCTTGGCGGAGTTCCTTTAGTCGATCTTCATCGCTTCCGCTCAGTTGGCCATCACGTCTTAACTTGCGCTCTAGGTCAGTGATTTCGCCATCGGTTTCTTTGATATCGTGTCGAACCTCGTCCGATGGCCTATTGGATCTACCCTGAGCAGAAGTCACCCGAGCCCAGTCTTCTCTGAGCGACTGAACAAAGGATGCGACTCCCCGCTGTACCGCTCTTACAGCAGTTTTGACGATGGCTCCCGAGCCCGGGAGGATGGAGTCCAGGAACTTGAGAAACATGACTCAGCCAGATGTACGGGGGCTTAGGGCTTGACCAGGTGTTGCTTTCGCATAGCTACGGACGAAGCCGTAGGCAAAGCGGTAGCCGATAATCCCAGCGGCAATCGCTGGGTTGGCCATGCACAGAGACACAGTGGCCATGGTGGCAAGAGTCCTTGGTGTGACATCGCGAAAGGCTTCTTCTGGTGTTTGCTGCCCATTCAGAACAGCCCCAAAACAGCGCACCATGTCAACACCAACCACACCGGCACCTGCTGCTACAGGGTTTGCACCAAGCAGTGCCTGGGTTGCAGCTATCACACCAGCTCGACCCAGGCTTCTTAGTGCTCCATCCTTCGTCCGAGTCGGAATAGATCTGATGATTGTCCCGGATCGAGCGGTATCTCCTCGGGCAATGGCTCCAAGGCATTCCGCAAAACCACCAGCTGCGCTCATCCCCGCGCCAGCCATTGCTCCAGCCGTGAGAGTCTGGGCGACGGCCGAGATCTTCTCTACAACTACCTGTTGCTGAACTTCAGCACGTTGATTATTAACGTATGCCTGCGGGTCTCGTGCAATTTGGCGTGCTTCTTCCTGAGAAAAGCCAACTTGAACCAGTTGGTCTGGCGAAGTGTAGGTGCTGCTGCCATCCTCAACAGGTCCCGCCTCAGCATTGTGCACCTTTTGCATGTCTCCATATCTGTTGTCGCTTATTGAGCTGCTCACGTATTGGTGACTTCCTGACTTCACCTGAATCTCGTCGACAACGTCTCCCGTGCGCAGGTCAATAATCTGGATATCGGATGCGTCCTGCGCGCTGGCGCCACCAAAGGACCCTGTGCTTACTGCCCTATAGGGACTTTCAGTGGCTGCAGCCTGTGCATTGAATGTGTTGATGA
>CAYMUC010000290.1:0-1794 GCA_964393535.1 uncultured Ilumatobacteraceae bacterium
GGTCAGGCGTACTTACGCTCGGCCATGGCCTCGCGCATCTCGCCGATCGTGGACCGGCGCAGGTACACGCTGGTCGTGGCGACGTTGGCGTGGCCGAGCATCGCCTGCACGACCCGCAGGTCGCCGCAGGCGTCGAGCACATCCGACGCCGCCGTGTGCCGCAGGGCGTGGGCGCAGGCCCGGTCCCAGGCGTGCGACTTGATGCCCGCCTCGGTCAACGCCTCCGTCACGAACTTTGTGATGCTGGTCGTGCTGAGCCGGTCACCGTGACAGTTCAGGAACATCGGGCCGGTGGACCGTGGGTTGTCGGCCAGCAGCTTCTCCCACGCCCGACGCACCGGCGGCGTCACCGGCAACAACCGCTCATGGGAGCCTTTGCCACGCACCCGGACCACGTCACCCCACCGATCCCAGTCCTCGACGTTCATCCGGTGCACTTCGATGCGGCGCATCCCCAAGCCGAGCATCGCCCACACCATGGCGTCGAGTCGGACGTCGCGTCCGGTGACCTCGAGGAGCTGTTGCACCGCCGGGGCGGGCAAAGCAGCGGGCACCGACCGGGGCACTTTCGGTTTCGGCATGTCGGCGAGCGGGTTGCGTTTCAGGACCCGGGTGGCGACCAGCCAGTCAAGCCACCCGTCGACTATGCCGATTTCAGTCCGACGAGACCCTTGCGATAGATGCTGGCGATCGGCTAGCCAGCGGGTGATGTCACGCTGGGTGAGCGCCGATGGGTCTTTGTCGCCGACGGTGCGGGCGAACCTTCGCAGACAGTTCGTGATGTTGCGGACCGTTGTCGGTGCAAGCTCCCCCCTGGCTTTGCGTTCCTTCACGTAGAACATGGCACTGCTCATGCACGCCGTTGCCGGCACCTCGTCACCCTCCCTCATGACGACCTTGGCGACGGAAGATATTCGGGGGGGGGGGGGATTTCAGTGAAGGAGGACTCATGCGGCGAGTGGAAGTTCGCGCAGGTTGAGTCTCCACCCAGACGCACGCTTTCGCAGGCCAAAGCCGCTAACGCGAGCGAAAGGGCCGCTGTCGGCCTCCTCGGTCAGCCACTCGATCGGGGCGCCGGTGACGTCGGCCCAGGCGAGCACGACGTGGCGCTTCGGACGGGGCTCGTCCTTCTCCCAGTTGGTGATGGTGTTGCGGCTGACGCCGAGGTGCTGGGCCATCTGCTCGACGCTGATCCCGGCCACCTTGCGGCTCTTGTGGAGCCGGTCGCCGAGTGTCCATTCCAGGTTGATGGGTGCTTCGAGGGTCATCGTGACCTCCCCGCTTTCCGTGGTCATGCACAGGTTAGTGCGGTGGCGGGCTATGTCCATGTCGGCACCCCCTCAAACCATCACAAGGAAAATGGGTCTTGACAGGACTCTGTGCATTGCACAGAGTCTGCGGTCATGGTTCCCGACCTTCTCACCACGGCCGAAGTCGCCGAACGGCTCGACATCGACCGCTCCACCATCACCCGCTGGGTTCAGCTCGGCCACGTAACACCCGCCGCCCGACTCCCGAACGGCGCCCTGCTCTGGACCCCGGAGCAGCTCGACCAGTTCCCGGCGCCTGCCCGTAAGAACAAGGCGGCGTCGTGATGGCCGTCTACGTCGATGTCGAAACGGGCGAGCTGGTGCGCCAGCCCGACTACACGCCCGAGCTGTCCGACCTCATGGAACACGAGAAGGTCATCGAGCAGGGGCTCGCGACCTTCATTGAGGTCGGCGCCGCACTCGTCGCCATCCGGGACGGCAAGAAGTACCGGGCCGCCGGTTACGACACCTTCGTCGATTACTG
>CAYMUC010000291.1:0-1283 GCA_964393535.1 uncultured Ilumatobacteraceae bacterium
CCGCTCGACACGGGTGGGTCCCCTCCCACGCACGCCGTGCTGGTGGCCACCCCCCTCGAGGGAGGCTCCTCGGTCACCGTGAACACGGCCTGGGGGGCGACGCCACTGACCGTGGCCATGACCACCGGCGACGGCCTGGTGCTCGACACCGAATACGAAGTCACGGTCACGGTGCACAACACCGTCGGGCCCGGACCTTCGGCAACCTCCAATGCCGTGGTACCCGGTCGACCGGGTGCGCCACGCGCCATCACCGCTGCCGGACGCCTGGGCTCCGCCCACGTCACCTGGTCGGCACCTGCATCGGACGGCGGCCTACCCATCCAGTCCTACGTGATCACCGCCTACACCGCCGGCACCCGCACCAGTGTGTCGGCAGCCGTCGTGGCCGCTGGCCGGTTCGAGGCCACCGTCAGCGGTTTGACCGACGGCGTGGTGTACGACGTCGATGTTCGTGCCTCGCAGGCAGCCGACGGGCTATCGGGACTGGGTGCCCGTTCGGCGACGGTCTCGGTGACCTCGGGTCGGCCGGTGGCGCCGGCGTCGGTGGAGGTCTCCCGTACGGCGGCCGGAACGCTGACGATCGCCTGGCCTGCCGTCAGCGATGTGCCGGGTATCACCGTCACGAGCTACGACGTGCGGCTCGACGACGGCACCACGGTCACCACCACCTCGGTGTCGTGCGCCAGCGACCCCTGTTCCACGGTACGCAGCGGACTGGTGAACGGTCGTCTCTACCGAGTGCAAGTGGCCGCCGTCAGTGCAGTTGGTGCAGGGCCCTGGACCACCGCCGTGGGCCGTAAACCACGCACGGTGCCTCAACCCCCTGCTGCCTTGGCGGTGGAACCGTCCAACGGCACCGCCTCCCTGGTGTTCGACCCGCCCAACGACGACGGCGGCGACGATCTGGACGGCTACCTGGTGGAGATCGCGCCCACCTCGGGTGGGGCCGCCGTGTGGACCGGCACCCTGGGCACACTCGAAACCTCGACAGCCATCGAGGGACTGACCAACGGAACGTCGTACACGGTCACCGTGAAAGCTCGGAACGGTGCCGGACCGTCAGCGGCCAGTACCGCCACCGTAGTGCCCGCCACCACCCCCGATGCACCGAACAATGTTCGGGTTCGGCCGGGTTCGATCATCGTCGAATGGGACGCCCCCGCCGACGATGGTGGCGACGCCGTCGACCACTACGAGATCACACTGACCGACACCGACGGCATCTCCACCACGGTCGAAACCTCGGGCGTGGCCACCTGCTCCACCAGCCTGCGCTACTG
>CAYMUC010000291.1:1293-1765 GCA_964393535.1 uncultured Ilumatobacteraceae bacterium
ATTCCCGCCGATATGGAGTACAACATCGTGGTCGCAGCGGTGAACGGCCAGGGTCCCAGCGACACCACCGTGGAGGTCACGCTGGTGGCGTCGCAACCGTCCGAGCCGGTGACCGTCAGTGCCACGGCTGGTCTCGAGTCGCTGGCCGTCTGCTGGGCGGCACCGCTGTCCATTCCGGGTTCGGCCAGTATCAGCGCCTACCAGATGACGTTCGATGACGGGGCCGACGTGGCCACACTGGTCGTCCCCGTGGCTGACCTCGATCCCGCACCCGACTGCACATCGCCATCCATCGGGCATCGGGTGACCGCGTTCGACAGTGGAGCGACCCCGGTACCGGGCACCACCTACAGCGTGCTGGTGGCGGCATCGGTGTCGGTCGAGGACTACGTGTTCGGCCTGTCGTCATCGGCCGTGACTGCCACGCCGTACACGTTCCCCGGCACCGCTGCCACCGTGTCGGCTACACCCA
>CAYMUC010000292.1:0-1761 GCA_964393535.1 uncultured Ilumatobacteraceae bacterium
GCCGAGAAGCGGCATCCGGCCGATTTCGCCCTGTGGAAGTTCTCCAAACCCGGCGAGCCCGCCTGGCCGTCACCCTGGGGTGAAGGGCGACCAGGCTGGCACAGCGAATGCGTGGTCATGAGCCTCGAGTTGTTGGGCGAGGGGTTCGACCTGCACTGCGGAGGCGCCGACCTGCGCTTCCCGCATCACGAGAACGAACGCGCCCAGGCCGTGGCGCTGGGCAAACAGTTCGCCATGCACTGGATGCACAACGGCTTCGTGGTCGACGCCGAGGGCGAGAAGATGTCCAAGAGCCTGGGCAACGTGGCCAACCTGTTGGACCTGCTGGAGCAGTACGACCCCCGTGTGTACCGCATGGTGCTGCTGCAGACGCATTACCGGGGGCCTGTGCGGGTGGGGGCCGACAACGTGGAAGCCGCCGCCAAGGCGCTCGCCGGGCTCGACTCGTTCGCGGCGCGCACCTCGGGGTTGCCCACGGTCGACCCCGACAGCGACGTGCTCGACCGCTTCCGGGCCGCTATGGACGACGACCTCGACACGCCCGCGGCGACGGCACTGCTGTTCGACAGTGTGCGGCGGGCCAATGCCGCCCTGGATGCCGGCGACACAGCATTGGCCGCTGCCTTGGTGGCTGCGGTGGGCGAGATGTGCGCAGCCGTGGGCCTGGTGCTGGACGCCGGCGGCGACGTGCCAGCCGAGGTGATGGCGTTGGCCGGGGAACTCGATGCGGCGCGTGTCGCCAAGGACTACGCCCGGGCCGATGCCATCAGGGCGCAGTTGCAGGCCGACGGGTGGACGGTGGAGACCACTCGCGACGGCACGGTGGTGCGCCGCTGACGCGTCATCGCATCATGATGAGATGACGATATGGTGCCGTCATGCGGACCACCATCGACCTGGCCGACGACCTTCACGAGTTGGCTCGGCGCACTGCCCATGGGCAGCGGCGATCCCTCAGTTCCGTGATCGACGAGTGGATCCGGCGCGGGCTGACGGGAACGGCGGGACAGACGCAGCAGGGGCCCCTCGGCTTTCCGGTGGTGACGATCGGCCGCCCGGTCACGGCCGACGACGTGGCCGCGGTCGACGACGAATGACGACCTTCCTGGCCGATGGGAACGTGCTGATCGCCCTGGTGGTCACCGATCACGTCCATCACCCCGAGGTCACACGTTGGTTCGTCGAGAAACAACCACTGCTGGCCACCTGCCCCATCACCGAGGGCACCCTGCTGCGCTTTCTGGTGCGCAGTGGCATCTCGGCGAGTGAGTCGATACTCGTGCTCGACGGTCTGCGAGCCCAACCCTGGCACCGGTTCTGGCCGGCGGACCTACCGTTCCAGACCTCGCATCTCGACGGTGTTCTCGGTCACCGGCAGATCACCGATGCTTACATGGTGTCGCTGGCCAAGGCGAAGGGCGGCCGCCTGGTCACGTTGGATCGTGGCATCGCCGCTCTGCACGCCGATGTGGAGCTACTGGTGCCCTGAGTGGCTCAAGAACCGCGTGACTTGCCGGTGAGCCGCAACACGTCGGCCACATCCGGGGGTCGACCAGTGGCCCGTTTGTTGGCGATCAGGTCCTCGCGACCGATGAACGGCACGATCACCCCCGCCAGGACGACATCGATGTGGCGAGTCCAGGCCTCGTCGAAGTCGACGCCGGTGATGCGGGTCAGCAGGTCGATGCGGTAGGGCGGGTAGCCCAGTTGCGCTACGCAGTCGGCTTGCGTTGTCTGCATCGGTCCAGACCCAGGCGTCCA
>CAYMUC010000293.1:0-1715 GCA_964393535.1 uncultured Ilumatobacteraceae bacterium
CGCACCGGCGCTTACATGGGCCGGGCCTGAGGCCTCCCCGCCCGATGGCCAAACGCGCCCGCCGCCCGAAGCCCGCGCGCGGAACGCGTCTCAACACGACTTTCGCCGCCCCCGCCGACGCCACGCTCGTCGTGCCGGTGCGCTGGGTGAAGTTCGTCGTCGGTCTCTTCCTTCTCCCGCTTTGCTACATACTGACTGCCGCGTTCTTCAGCGCGCTCGTCGATGCCTTCACCTCGCAGGCGCCCGGTCGTCCCCATTTCTGGGCCACGGTCGAATTCTGGTTCTTCAGCCTCGGGCTCGTCTGCTGGCTCATCATTTACTTCGGCCTGCCGAAATGGCTGACCATTTACGTCTTCGGTCACGAACTGACCCACGCGCTCATGGTCAAGATCATGGGCGGACGCGTTTCCGAGTTCCGCGTCGGCAGCGACGGCGGCTACATCGTGTCGTCGAAGATCAACACCTGGATCGCGCTCGCGCCCTATTTCATCCCGATCTACAGCGTCTTTGTCATTCTCCTCTACGGCATCGTCTCGCTGTTTCACGACCTGCAACCCCACGCGGAGCTGGCTGCGGGCATCCTTTACGGCTTGCTCGGTCTCACCTGGGGGTTCCACGCCACTTTCACGCTGTCCATGATCCCGCGCGGCCAGACCGACCTCGCCTACGGCGGCACGTTCTTCTCTCTCACGGTCATCTACCTGATGAACCTCCTCGTTCTCTCGCTCCTCCTCGTCCTCGCCACGCCCTACGTCAGCTTCGCCAGCTTCGGCCGCGAACTCCTCGCCCATGCCGCCACGTTCGCGTCGGAGGCGGGTCGGATTTCCGAGTTGCTGCTTCGCGCGCTCAATCTTTAGAGCCGCCGCTCTGGAAACGCAGCGGACATTCTGCTTTCCTTCCCCCATGGCAAAAACGGCGTGGCGAAAAATCAAGGATTACACCGACCTGAAATTCGAGCAGACGGATGACGGCATCGCCAAGATCACGATCAACCGTCCCGAAGTCCGCAATGCCTTTCGCCCCCAGACCGTCGAGGAACTCAAGAGTGCGTTGGACCACTGCCGCGAGGATGCTTCGATCGGCGTGGTCATCCTCACCGGCGAGGGGGATGAAGCGTTCTGCTCCGGCGGCGATCAGAAAGTGCGCGGGGAAGGGGGCTACATCGGATCCGACGGCGTCCCGCGGCTCAATATCCTCGACGTGCAAAAACAGATCCGCAGCCTGCCCAAGCCGGTCATTGCCATGGTCGCGGGTTACGCCATCGGCGGAGGACACGTGCTGCATGTTGTCTGCGATCTGACCATTGCCGCAGACAACGCCCGCTTCGGACAAACCGGTCCGCGCGTCGGTTCTTTCGACGGCGGCCTCGGCTCGAGCTATCTCTCGCGCATTGTCGGACAGAAAAAGGCCCGTGAGATCTGGTTTCTTTGCCGTCAATACGACGCGCAACAGGCCCTCGACATGGGCTTGGTCAATACCGTCGTCCCGCTCGCGCAACTCGAGGAGGAAACGCTCAAGTGGAGCCGCGAAATCCTCGGGCTTTCGCCCATGGCTTTGCGCTGTCTGAAGGCGGCGCTCAATGCCGACTGTGACGGGCAGCTCGGCCTGCTCGACCTCGCCGGCAATGCGACCCTTCTCTATTATCTGAGCGAAGAAGCCAAGGAAGGGAAACAGGCCTTCATCGAAAAGCGGAAGCCGGATTTTTCGAAGTTTCC
>CAYMUC010000294.1:0-1715 GCA_964393535.1 uncultured Ilumatobacteraceae bacterium
GGTTGGCGGCCGCCCCACGATGCACGTCCATGGCGGTCTGTGTGCGGTCGGTCACGGCCTTGTCCTTGGGAAGTCGTACCTCCACGCCCAACACCCGCAGCGCCGAGGGTTGCAGGTCGTCGTGGGAATCGGCTCCGCCCATGACGGCGATCACATCGAGTTCAGGTTGCTGCGTGAGGTGATGACGCAGCGATCCAGCCACCGACGATGCTGGAACGACGACGGCGCCGAATGGGTCGGTGGCGGTGGGAAGACGCACCGAGGACGCCGATGCTTCGGGAGCACCGACGCACCAAGGTTCGTCCAGTTGCAGTTGCACACGAATGAGATTGATGGTGGTCACGATGGGTCCTGCATGAACTCGGGCAACGACTCCAGGTGCATCAGTCGTGCGAGGCGGTCGAGATCATCGGGGCCGAGAGACTCGTCGACGAGAGTGTCGTAGTAGGCCTCCACGAGGGGTGCCGAGTACTGACGCAGACGCCGTTCGGTGAGCGCCTCATCGGCGAGTCGGTTCCGGTCGGGGTTCGGGGTGCGTAGTCGGCGAGCGAAGCCGCTCAACCGGCCGGCGAACCAGTCGCTGGCGTCCTCGCGATCGGGTCGGGGAAGCTCTGAGACGAGTTCGATCAGAGGCCAGTCGACATGGGCGGCGGACTGTGTGGTGGCGGCCTCGTCGTTGCTGACAGTGGGGCAACGCCAGGCTTGGGTGGACGCCTCGAGGCCCCCCAAGCCTTCGCTTCGGCGTGTACCGACGCCGGCAGCGACGAAGGCGGCCCAGAGGTCGCCGCTGATCCCCGACGGATGGACCACCTCGGCGATCACGGTGCTCCCCGGCGACCAGGCGGTGTCGTCGGGCCGCGGCAGTTGCGCAAGGGCATTCCAACCACCGACGATCTCCGGACGCACGAAACTGGCGGCCGCGTTCACCTTCAGGTGGTGTTCCAGCACCGTTCCGCGCAGAAGGTGTTGGGGTTGAGTGGTGGCAGCGCCGAAGGCGTCCAGCACCACCGCGGGCGTGACGAGCCGCAGGGCCACCTGGGTGCCGGTGGGTGTGGCGGCAGGGGTGGCCAGTGAGGACCACGCGACATGCTCCACCCTCACGGCACCGGCCACACTGCGGCGACCCCCTACTCGAAGTGTTCGTCCCTCGAGCCCCTCGATCCAGCGGCGGGCTGGCTGCGACAGCGGCCGTGGCAACGGTGCAGCACCATCGAGTCGGGTTCCGGCGGCAAGGGCGTCTCGGCTGAACAGCTGGCCGTCTTTGGCGGTCTCGCCGTCCTCCAGTTGCACCGAGGTGCGGGTGACCGTCTCGGGGACGGCCTCACGGATGGTTGCCACAAGGTCGCCTTTGGACAACTCGAGCGGGCCGCCGCACACGGTGCACGTGGGCTCGGGTTGGTCGGGTTGCCGAGACGGCGACATGAACGTGTCGTGGGCGGTGGCCTCGCAACCCGGTTGCGGCCGGTACTTGCACCGCCGCACCGACATGGGCACCACGACGTGGCCCACGGGGCGAAGGGCAGGCCATGCCACACCGCCCTCGAACAACTCGCGGAACACGTCATCGGGTTGACCGTGGTCGGCCAGCCATAACGCCGCAAGGGCACCCCGAACGGTGGAGCCCGACACACTGGTGGCAGTGGTCTGATGGTTGCCTGCACGGGGTGCCGACCGCAGGAACAACGCCTGACGCGCTGCCACCGAGAGGTTCAGAA
>CAYMUC010000295.1:0-1711 GCA_964393535.1 uncultured Ilumatobacteraceae bacterium
GAGAGCGCGCCGACCCCTGGCAGGGCACGCAGGTTCGGTGAGGTCTCGATGGTTCGTTCATCAAGCTCGGCGGCGAGCCGGTTGATTTCCGCAGTCAACTCTCGGATTCGGACGAGGAGATCCCGAGCGATGTCGGCGATCACGGTGTCGATGCCGGTTAGGCGTTCCTCGGCCGCGGTGATGTTCTTGAACGCGGCCAGCCCACGTTCTTCTGGTTCCCAGGCGGGATCGATCTCCTGGAAGTGCCAGCGAACCCGGTTGATATGGCGTGTCCGTTCCGCGACGAGTGGCGTTGGTCGCTGCCGCTGCGTCGGGTAGCGGGTCGACGGCCCTGATCACCTCCGATCCAACCGAGCTCCAACGCCTGCTGCGAACGCTCGGCGCGTCGGCTCGGCTCGTCACCGTATGACTGGCATCGTGGGTGAATGGACGCCGATTCGCTCACAGGCCAAGGTGCAGTCGGAGTGCCTCGTCGAGTTGATGCAGCAACGCAAGGTTCAGGTGCCCTACGAGGGGTCCGATGCGGTCGACATCGATCGAGCGGACCTGCTCGGCCTGGGCCTTCGACGGCTTGCGTAGGCCCGCTTCATCGGCGGGAAGGAACACCTGAAAGGGATGAACCCGGGCCACGTTGGAAGTGATCGGCACGACGGTCACCACGCCGCGCCCGAGGCGCTGCGCTGTGGTGTTGGCTCCGTCGTTGCTCACCAACACCGCAGGCCTTCGTCTGTCGGTCTCGCTGCGGCGAACAGGTTCGAGGTCCACCAGTCGGATCTCGCCTCGGCGCATCAGGTGAGCCCGTCGCTCACGGTCGACTCCCAAGCCTCCTGCTCGCCTTCGTCACGCCATTCGTCCCATGCCTCTTGGTACGCGGCTTCGAGTTGGGAGGCGCGAAGCAGACGGACTGCCTGGTGGAGTGCGGCTGAGCGAGACGAGATGTGATGGCGTTGCGCGAACTCGTCGAGGAACGCCACGTCGTCGTCGGGAAGACTCACGCTGACTTTCATACCGGAATGCTACCTCGGGTAGGAAAACCGTTGGGTCAGCGCGGTCATTGGCCCAGGGCGCTTGCTGCAGGCTGCCTAGGGTCTGACTGGTCCGTCATCGGAGGTGGGTGGTGGCGAGTTGGGTTTCGGTGGTGCGGGTGATGGCGTTGGTGCCGCCGAGGATGGTGATGGTGGTGGGTGGTCGGCGGTTGAGGTAGGTGGTGGTGTGGGTGGGGACGGCTGCGGGTGTGGTGAGGATGAGGGTGGCGTCGAGTCGGGCGGTGACGGCTGCGGCACCGAGGGCGTCGGGGAAGTTGGTGCCGGTCGCAATGAGAATGCTGGTGCCGGCGTTGGTGATGGTGTTGGCGAGTCGGGTGGCGGTGTCGTAGCGGTTGGTGCCGGCGATGCGGGTGACGGTCCCGACGAGGGTGTCGATGGTGTTGGCGACGTTGGGGGAGATGGCGTTGTCGCCGCCGACGATGGTGACGGTGGTGATGCCGAGTTGGTCGAGGGTGTTTCGTGTTGTGGTGGGCAGGGTGTGGGTTTGGGTGAGGAGTACGGGGTGTCCGGTGTATGACGAGGCAGCTCCCGCGGCGAGGGCGTCGGGGAAGTTGTCGCCGTTGACGAGGTAGGCGTGGTCGGCCTCGGTGGGGGTGAAGAATCGGTTGGCGATGCGGGCCGCGGTGTCGTAGCGGTGGGTGCCGGCGATGCGTTCCTGGGGGGCG
>CAYMUC010000296.1:0-1710 GCA_964393535.1 uncultured Ilumatobacteraceae bacterium
GTCGTGCACGCTGTCGGCCGGCGAGGTGCTCGTGGCCGAGGTGTGGCCGAGCCTGGCGACCACCGATCTCACCGCCCATCCCGTGCGGGATGCCGCCCAGGTGATCGCTCTGGTCAGCGAGTTCCTGTCAATGGATGCTGCGGGAGTCTCAGCCGCGTGGAGTCCTACCGACCTCACCAGTGGGGAAGCCACGATCGTCACTACCGAGGAGGGGTGGACGTTGGGCGCCGCGTGAGGCTGCCTACGAACTCTCCAACCAGACGGTACTTTTCTTCGCACCCTTCCAGAAAGGCATAGTCTCAAGCGGTGAGTCGAGGTCCGACACGACCGACGACCGCTCGCTGCCTCGGGATGGGCTTTCTGCTCCTCGTCGGAACCCTGGTCGTGGCGGTATCGGCACCCACACACTGGCGGCCGGTACAGGCCGCCGCACCGGCGCGCTGCGGCGAGAGCGGCACCCCGTCGGTGGTGGCCTTGGCCAATCCGAACTTCTACGTGGACTTCGGCATAACGCCACGCCTCGACGCCAACTATTCGGGCTACACCATACGAGCCGGCACCACAGCCCTCTCGGGCCTGCGACTGGAACTGTCGGGCTTCACGGGGGGTTCCATCACCCTGGCTCCCAACCAACCGTCGACCACCACCCTCGACACGTTGGCACCGGGTTCAGCCACGACGGCCTACTTTCTGCTGCAGGCATCAAGTCTGACCACAACGGCACAGACCCACACCGTGACGCTGTACCAGGGAGCCACTGCACTCTGCGACCGAACCTTCACCTTCGCTCGAGTAGCCGACACCATCAAGGCGTTGGCCAACAAGGTGACCTCGGTGAACCAGAGCGTGACGGGTGACGGCGCCACACTCGGCGACACGGTCGAGGTGACCGTGGTCGGCAACACAGGAACGCTCGGTGCAGGTCCCGACTACGACCCCGGTGTCCTCTCGTATGCGCCCACCGCCATCGGCAGCACGTTCCCCGCAGGAGCGTGGCGTCTGGAGCGCACGGAACTGACCATCTCCCCCGACGGCGTGGCGGCGGCGACCACCATCGTGGATCGCCTCTACCTGGCTGGCGCCAGCGGTCCGAACCGGCCCTATACGGCCAAGTACTGGTTCCGTGCCATCGGACCGTCGTCCACACCAGCCCGAGTGCAACCTGTGCAGTACATCGCCTCGGGAACCCAGGTGAAGCACACCGACCTCGGCGGCACGGTGAGCGGTGACGACCTGTTGCCCGTGGTCGCCGGCGAGGCTGCCGTCACGCTGGCAAAGTCGGTCGACACCTCGCTGATCACCGCCCCCAGCGGCGCCACCACGGTGCGCTACACGGTGACCGCCACCAACACCGGCTCGTCGACCGGAGTACTGGATCGCATCGTCGACACGCTTCCGGCCGGAACCTCGTACGTGGCCAGTAGCGCACGGTACGCCGGTCGTTCCGTGACACCCGCCGTCTCGGGCACCACGCTCACCTTCTACGGACCACTGAACGTGCCCGCCGGTGGTACCGCCACCCTGGTGTACGACGTCTCGATTCCGACGACGCCCGGCAGTTACGTGAACTCGGTGACCGCATGGTTCGCCGACGCCCGCATCGACGGCTCGGCCAATCTGGTGTCCGATGACCCTGCGACCGTCGCAGTGGTGGTGCGCGCTGCTGCCGCCGCGATCACCCGGTGACATCTGGTTCGACATGGAAGGTGA
>CAYMUC010000297.1:0-1700 GCA_964393535.1 uncultured Ilumatobacteraceae bacterium
GGCGTCCATGTCCTCGATGCTGAGACCGGTGCGGGCCAGCACCTTCTGAGTGGCGGGAATGGGTGCGGTGAGCATGAACCGGGGATCGTCACCGGCCAGCGAGAAGCCCACGAATCGAGCGCGGGGCTTCAGTCCCAGCGCAGCGGCCTTCTCCTCGCTCATGATCAACACGGCGCTGGCACCATCGGTGATCTGAGAACTGTTGCCGGCAGTCACCCGGCCACCCTCCTCTTCGGGGCGGAACGACGGCTTCAGGCTGCCCAACTTCTCCAGGGTGGTCTCGCGCAAGCCCTCGTCGGTGGTCATGAGGTTGCCCTCAGAGTCCAGCACCGGCACGATCTCACGCTCGAAGCGGCCCTCGGCGGTGGCCTGAGCGGCCAACTGCTGACTGCGCAGACCGAAGCAGTCCATGTCGTCGCGGCTGATGCCCCACTTGTCGGCGATCAACTCGGCGGAGATTCCCTGGGGCACCAGGCCGCCTACGGGGGCGTAACGAGCACCCACCTTGGGACCGAAGGGGAGGCCGTACTTACCATCGGCCATGGAGGAGCCCATGGGCACCCGGGTCATCACTTCCACACCCGAGGCCACCACCACGTCGTAGGCACCGGCGATGACGCCCTGGGCGGCAAAGTGAGCGGCCTGCTGCGACGAACCACACTGGCGGTCGATGGTGGTGCCGGGCACGATCTCGGGCCAGCCAGCGGCCAGTACTGCATTACGGGCCACGTTCACACCCTGCTCACCCACCTGCATCACACAGCCCATCACCACGTCGTCCACGATGGCGGGGTCGATGCCGGTGCGCTGCACGAGGGCGGTGAGCACCTCAGCAGCGAGATCCACGGGGTGCCAGTCCTTCATGCGACCGTTGCGCTTACCCAGAGGCGTGCGCACGGCATCGATGATCACGGCGTTGGTCATTGGGGACTCCTCGAAGGTTCGGAGGTGATGGTTGATCGGCGACCGTTCCGGATGGTAGGGCCGTTCCGGACTCTGACAGACTACGAGGTATGTGCGGTCGGTCACAGTCGAACCGACCTGGTGGAGGAGGTTGTCATGAACGACATCAGCATCGAAGCCCTCACCGCTCAGGTGGCCGGTCAGACGGCACCCAAGCTGTTCCTGGACCTGGTGGCGTCGCATCCCGACGTTCCCGCGCTCCATTCCATGAAGGGCGATGCCCCTGGTGAGTGGAACCGCTGGACGTATACCCAGTACGCCGAGCAGGTGGCGCGTGCCGCGGGCGGCCTCTCGGCCGCAGGGTTGCAGGCCGGTCAGCGGCTGCTGCTCATGATGCGCAACCGCCCCGACATGCACTGGTTCGACACCGCTGCGCAGTTCCTGCGTGCGACACCGGTCAGCATCTACAACTCTTCGTCGCCCGAGGAGATCCAGTACCTGGCGCACCATGCCGAGGCCGAGATCATGGTGTTGGAGGATGCCGGATTCCTCGATCGGGTGTTGAAGATCCGCCATGAGTTGCCGCTGCTGAAGCGGGTGTATGTCATCGAACCACCGGCAGAGGGACTTCCCGAAGGTGTGTTGCCGGCTGCCGAACTCATGAACGGTCCCGCCGCCGATCTGCGCGCCCTCGCCGAGGCCACCCAGCCCGGCGACATCGCCACGCTCATCTACACCAGTGGCACCACCGGCCCGCCCAAGGGCGTCATGATCAGCCAGTTCAACGTGGTGTACAC
>CAYMUC010000298.1:0-1699 GCA_964393535.1 uncultured Ilumatobacteraceae bacterium
ATCGCTGGCCGTCCTGAGTCGCGCCGGGTGCGTGGCTTGCCCAGCATAAATGGGCCCGATGGTCAGCGATGGGCGACCGCCACACTGATCGACTTTTGGCGACAGCGCGGTGTCACGATGGCACTCAGCCACTTCGAGTGCCGAGGCGACTGGCAAGGTTGAACTCGAGGGCCAGTTGACGTGTGATGTGTGGGCATCACCGGCGATCACATCCGCGAACCACACCGTCCGTACCGCAAGTGGGTCGGGACTGAGGGGCCCGCTCGCTCGGACAGGCCCCACCTCGGTGCTGAGGCGTAGGTCCGCGCCTTACTGACCCTGAAGCAGCGCGGCGGCCTCAGGCGACAGCAATGTGGAGACGAGTGACCGGCCGGTGTCGCCAGCGAAGAGTCCCCGGTCTGTGCTAGCCCCGGCGTCGAGGAGCAACCGCATGATCTCGAGTTGGCCTGCGAGGGCGGCGTCGTCGAGTGGAGTGGTGTTGGCGAGATTGCCTGGCGCGATGCCGCCGTTGGCGTCGGCTCCGGCCTCGAGGAGCAGTGCCACCATGGCCGGGTCGCCTCGACCGACTGCCACCGACAGTGCCAGGAGTTCCACCACGCCCTCGAGCGACGGATCGGTCGCGCCGGGCAGGTTCGGGTCGGCTCCGGCGTCGAGGAGTGCCCGGGCTGCCTCGATGTCACCATTGGCCACCGCTGTGACCAGATCACCGGGTGTCGGTACGTCGACGACATCGCCACTGCCGCCGATGAGGAGTCGAGCCCTGGTAGCGCTCAGTGCGGAACGTGCCGCCCATGCGGCATCGCCGCCAACGATCACGTCATACACGCAGGCACTCAGGTCGCTCTGTCCCACGCCCGCATCGCGACACAGAGCGATGGCGGCGCTGACGCTGTCGGCCGGGAGTGGCGGTAGGGGAAGTGGATACTTCGTGAGTTCTGGGTCGTGATAGTCGAAGGCGCCCTCCCCACTGAACCACGACTGGGCCTTGGGCACCCGTATCGACTCGTGATACGAGGCGGTGGTCGTACGTTCGTCGATGCCCTCGGTGGCGGGCTGCGTGGCTCCTTCACCGCCACCGTCCACGAGGAGGCCCGTCATGCGGCCGGGGTGACGCTCTGGTACTGCCAACGACATGTCCAGACTGCGCCCGAACCCTGTGACTTCCACTTGCAGTCCGTCTGGGCGCCAGATCGAGACCGTGCCTGTGGTGCCGGGCAGGCCACCAATGGTCACGACCGCATCGGTCAGCACAGTGTTGCGTTGCGTCACCTCTGCACCGTCGACCAGCACGCTTGTCTCGAGCGTTGCGCGATCCAGTTGCACGGTGACCACCGAGGTGCCCGTGTGCATGGCTACGCCGGTGATGACGGACATGTGGTCGGATGCGGGGTAGGTGCGGATCTGCACGAGGGGCTCACCATCGACCTCGGCCACCCGGAACACTCCCGCCGCCTGGAACGAGATGCGGGTGCCGTCGATGGTCTGGACATGGGGGTCGCCAGAGGCGCGCGAGTACTGCCGCGCGCCTCGCCGGGCACGGCTGAAGTTGCGGCTACGCGCGTCGACCTGACCGTCGGCGTATGGCTGCCCGCCACCTGCCCTAACCCCCAAATAGTAGGCGACGGCCATCGATGCACATCCCGGTACCAAGCCACAGGCTTCCAAGGTGTCGCGCAGCATTTCCTCATCGCATGCCGAC
>CAYMUC010000299.1:0-1677 GCA_964393535.1 uncultured Ilumatobacteraceae bacterium
GTGCGGTGGCACCAGACGCAGATGACTACATGGGTGGATGGCTTCGTTCCGCTCTTCAGCGTTGGTGGGTGGCACACCGGGATCTGGTGGCGGAGCCTGACGTGTTGACGGCGTTCTGTGACGCCATCGACGCGGCGACGATGCATCTCGGTTTGTCGAGTGGGATGCGAAAGGTGATGAACGGTTTCGTGGTGGAGCTGCGGCGCGGTGGCGATGGTGTGCACGCCGTGGCCCGCACGATCGTGGTGCATCTGGGTTTGGATGCTGACGCCACTCCGTGGTCGCAACATTGGGGACTGCCCAGACTTTGGTTGACGGTTGTTGTGGGCTTCAGGCCGCCTCGAGGTGGCGGTTGTGGACGGCGAGTTCGAACTCGACTGGTGTCAGTTTGCCGAGTCGGCGTTGCCGACGTCGACGGTTGTAGGTGTGTTCGATCCAGGTGATGATCGCGAGGCGGAGTTCGTCTCGCGTTGCCCAGGCTCGGCGGTCGAGGACGTTCTTCTGCAACAGGGCGAAGAACGATTCCATGGCGGCGTTGTCGCCGGCTGCGGCGACCCGGCCCATCGACCCGGACAGCTTGTTGGCCTTGAGGACGGCGACGTATTTCCTGGCGCGGAACTGCGATCCTCGGTCCGAGTGGACCACGACGGTGCCGGCTGGTGACCGTCTCGCGATCGCGGTGCGCAATCCGATCACCGCCAAGTCGGCGGTCATCCGGTGCGACATCGCGTAGCCGACGATCCGGTTCGAGCACACGTCCTTGAACGCGCACAAGTAGAGCTTGCCTTCGCCGGTGTGGTGTTCGGTGATGTCGGTCAGCCACACCTTGTCGAGGCGGTCGGCGGTGAAGTCACGCTCGACGAGATCATCATGAACGGCCGGCCCGGGCCGCTTGCCGGAGCCTTTGCGGCCCTTGCGGGTCGTGGTCGACCAGATCCGATGCTCACGACACAGCCGATGGACACGGTTCTCCGACGCCCGATGCCCGCCACGCTCGAGCTCGTCCGCGAGAAACCGGTAACCGAACTCGGGGTCGTCACGATGGGCGTCGACGATCGCGTTCACCAGATGCGCGTCGTCCCAGTCGCGGTCCGACACCGGCTGGTGCTGCCACTTGTAGAACGCCTGGCGGGAGAACCCGAGCACCTCGCAGGTCACCGCCACAGGGATCCCCTCGGCGGCAAGGTCACGGACCAGCGGGAACATCATTTTGGGAGTGTCTCCGCCGCGAAATAGGCGGCCGCACGGCGCAGGATCTCGTTCTCCATCTCCAGACGCCGGTTCTTCCGGCGGAGCTGGACGAGCTCGTTCTGCTCCGCGGTCGTGAGACCGTCCTTGACGCCGTCATCGATGTCGGCCTGGGCCAACCACCGCTTCAGCGTCGACTCGGAGATCCCGAAATCGGCAGCGACCTCCGCACGCGTCGACCCGCCACGACGGGCCACCGCGACAACATCACGCTGGAACTCGACAGGGAACTTCTTCGGCATGGGAACATCCTTCCCGAGCGGGACCCCCGCTCGATAGAGATGTCAACCAAACCTGGGGCAGTCCCCACGGTCAGAGGCGGTCTGATGAACTTGATGTGCCCAAAATGTGCCCAAATCGGTTCACGACCCTCTGGCGAGAGTCACAAAACCCTTGAAAACACTGGCGCCCCCGGCAGGACTCGAACCT
>CAYMUC010000300.1:0-1673 GCA_964393535.1 uncultured Ilumatobacteraceae bacterium
TTGTTATTATCAATTGTTCCGAGCCGAACTAAATCTTGTTCATCGTTTCGTTTGCGATGGAGTAATTAAAGCCGTCGGTCCTGAGATTCTTCTCATGAAGTTTATGACGAAGGAAATGTGCGCGGATATGATTCAGTTGGCTGAAATAACAGCCAAACGAGGTAATGGATTTCGACCACTCCCAGGCGATGCATATCCAGGGCAAGAAATTAGAATTCGTGAGATGGATCGAAATCTTTATTATGCAATTGAGGATAATCTAGAAAAGTATGTTTATCCTGCTCTTGAAAAATATTATAAGCCATTACATATGTTTGGCATTCGCGATTTATTCATCATTCGATATAACAAAAAAACTCAAAAATCATTAGACTTGCATAATGATATATCATTAGTAAGTGGAAGTGTGAAGTTGAATGATGGTTACACTGGCGCAGAACTTTATTTTCCAAGACAACAAATCTACAATAAAGATATTGAAGTTGGCGATTTATTACTTTGGCCAAGTCAGGTGACTCACCCGCACGAAAGTTTGCCAATCTACGAGGGAACAAAATATAGCCTCGTTCTTTGGACAAAACGATATAGAGGAGACACATAAAATCTCTATATGCAAAATGTTCCAAATTTAATTAATAGCCTTCTACAAAAAGGTTTGAGCATCAATATAGTTTATGATATTGGTGCATGTAATGGTTTATGGAGTAATTGGATCAAAAGAAGTGTACTGTCAAATGCAAACTTCTTTTTGTTTGAAGCAAATTCATATTATTTTTCTGATCTGATCGCCACAGGTTATCCATTTTTCATTAATGTTCTTTCAAATGAAGGTCGCGAATTTGTTGACTTCTATCCTGGATGCAATACTGGCGATTCATATTATAAAGAAACAACAAGGTGGTATGACAATCAAAAACCAACTCGCATGCCATGCACAACTCTTGATAAACTCATTCAAGAAAAGAATCTTCCAATTCCAAATTTCTTGAAGATTGACACACAAGGTTCAGAATTAGATATTCTTTCTGCTGCTAAATCAATTCTTGGTAAGACCGAATTGATTTTATGTGAGATGCCAATTATCGAATACAACTCAGGTGCACCGAACATCTCACAATATCTCGATTTCTTTCGCGATCACGATTACATTCCAATTGAGGTCATCGAAATTCATAAAACAGAAGGAATCGTCTTGCAGTTGGATTTCGCATTCATGCTCCGATCCGCGAAAAATGAATTCCTCGGTCGAGAAGAAATGATCCGAATCTGAGCCGATCCGAGCGGTCTCTCTCCCCATTCCCTACCCTCGGGAACCCTAAAAACAGCCCTCCTCCTCGGGTTTCTCCCTCGGCGAGAGAGGGTGTCGTAAGTTATTGATTTTATTCGACTTTTTACTATTGCTTTTGCAGCCCATTTAGTCTAGAATTGTCTTATGGGATGGGAAATTGGTCCCGCCAGTAAGGTAAAAAGGTAAAAAAATGGGTTTCACTTTAAAGCAGCGTCGTGAAAAGATTCAAATGGAGCGCGACGTTATTAAAAGCCTCCAGTTCGATCTGGTTCGCATCCGAGCCGCGATCAAGCAGTGTCGCCAGAACATCAAGATGAACCAAGAAGTCCTCGCCGACGAGCGCAAGTATGCGCGCATCGTGAAGGAAGACCAGCGTCGTCTGCGT
>CAYMUC010000301.1:0-1669 GCA_964393535.1 uncultured Ilumatobacteraceae bacterium
TTATATTTTTAAATTAAGAACTTTCTCTTATTCTTCAATTCAAGGATCATACCCACTTCATCAATCCGATCAACACAAAAATAGGGACTTACGCGAATTCCTTTGGTATTCCAATATTTCTTTCATAAGGAAACTATTATTTTCATTTTCTCTATCTTGCACTAGTAACACATCAAACCCAGCTTTTTAGTCGCTTATTTTTTACCTCGTTTTTTTATCCACCCCAAGTGCTTAAAATTTATTCCGATTTCTAAACACCCGCTTCACGAAATTCTTACTTTGCTTTAGGACACCAATACTTATTTATACATAACCTCTGCGTTCCGAGGCACAAATGAAATTCAGTGTTGACAACTTATTGAGGTTAATTTTTCACTCACTTCTTTTGGAGTATTTTTATAATCTCTTTCAATAAACATTTACCGGAATTTCTTTACTCAACCACACAGCAATATATTTGAAACTAGCAGAAAACTTCTTCAAACCTTATGTACTCTACTAGGCTCTAGATAAAGGAAAGACCTAAGACTGAATAGTGTTCTTTCGATTAGTAATTGTGTTGTCGCTAACTACTGATGCATACAGGCGCTCATATTCATTTACAACCTTTTTTGGCGCAAGTTTTGACACAGCGTAACTACGGGCCCTTGCGGAGACTAATTTGTATTCGTCTTTGGACAAACTAAAAAGCTTTAATAGTGTAGCCTTTATTGAATCTGGGTCGGTCGTCGTGACCCAACCATAGCCCTCTTGTTCAGCGTCAATCCATGGGGTTTTGTCAGAAACAATAACTGGCTTACCTCGGCTGAGTCCTTCCGCGACCGACATACCAAAGTTTTCAGTGAAGGATACGCATACCATTGAATAACAACTGTCGACTATCTCCATCTTAGCATCGCCCGACACAGGTCCTACAAACCTAACCGTGCAGCCTGCGTCTATCTCCCGCGTTAACTTTCTTAAGTTACTTAAGTAAGTTGCCTCTCCAGGACCGACAATAACTAATTCCCACCCAGCCATCTCAACGGATGAAACTGATGTCCACGCTTGAATCAAAGCCTCCAGGTTTTTAACTTCGTGGATGCGCCCGAGAAACAAAAGGCGCTTTTTCTCACTAAACGACCCAATATGGCTTACTGTATGAGCCATAAATGAAGCATCTATACTGTTAGGTATGAGAGTCAGTCTCTTGGTTCCAATATACGCCCTCACAGCCGAATATTCTCTTGCTGACGTCACAACGACTGCCGCTGCCCTGTTTAACAGCGCCTTTTGATAAAGAACAAGTGCGATCTTCTTTCTAAGGGGCTTTTGCAGCATAGCCCAATCGTCTAGCATTCCTCTTGGATTGATTATTACCGGAACCTTCGCATAAATCGCCACCAAAACGGTGACGATATTACGTGGAAGCCATAGTCCGTTGTCATGAACAACCACATCCTTATGACATTGCTTCCCAGTCGTTATTAGCCGCCAGAGTACATAGGCGTATTTACAATAACTAATTAAACGAAAACTTGAACTTAAGCGGACCATATTCATGCCCACATGAGGTGACGCCTTATTGGATATGGCATTTCCATTTTTCGCTTCAAACACTATGAGCTCGGAATTAAAACTATTATGCGTAAGATTCGAAGCCAAATTGCAAACAGACACCGCCGGGCCC
>CAYMUC010000302.1:0-1666 GCA_964393535.1 uncultured Ilumatobacteraceae bacterium
GGATCGGGTAATGGCGGAGAAGCGCCTGCCCAACGACCTGGGGAGGATTCTTCAATTGCTGGAACCCTGGCGAGAAGAGATCGCTGGGGTAGTGGTCGAATCGACCTTTAACTGGTATTGGCTGGTCGACGGTCTGCAAGCGGCGGGCTTTAAGGTGCATCTGGCCAACACCACGGCGATCAAGAAGTACGAAGGGCTCAAGCATAGCGGGGACGAATCAGATGCACGTTACCTGGCCCACCTGCTGAGGTTGGGGATATTGCCGACGGGAACCATCCTGCCGCCGGAGCAACGCGCCGTGCGCGATCTGGCCCGCAAGCGCATGCAGCTGGTGCGCAGTCGTACCACCCACATCCTTTCTGTCGAAAATATCATCGCCCGCCAGCATGGCGCCAGAATCAAGTGCAACGAAGTCAAACGGCTGACGGCAGAGACTGTCGACCAAATGGCGCTGCCCGAGGATGTGGCATTTGCGATCAAAACCAATGTGGCGGTCATCGCCACGCTTTCCAAGCAGATCGACGTTCTTGAAAAGCGTCTTCAGGAAAGAATCACACAGCGACCGGAGTACGAACTGCTCACCAGCGTGCCCGGTATTGGTCAGACGCTGGCGACCGTGATCCTGTTGGAAGCAGGGCCGATTGATCGTTTCGCGGCACCAGGCAACTTTGCTTCCTATGCGCGCTGCGTCAACAGCGTGCGCACCAGCAACGGCAAGAAAAAGGGGGAAGGCAACACCAAGAACGGCAACAAGTATCTGGCCTGGGCCTTTGTCGAGGCGGCTAACTTTGCGCTGCGCTATAACGCCGAGGCGAAACGGTTCTACGAGCGAAAGAAAGCGAGGACAAATAGCGTGGTGGCAATCAAGGCGCTGGCGCACAAGCTGGCGCGGGCCTGCTTCCACATTCTGAAGGAGCGCAAACCGTTTGACGTGACGCGCTGCTTTGCATGAGTAAGGACGGCGGCCGGCAAGCCCGGACATGGGGACTGGAACGACAGCCATTTGAACTGAATGGGATGCCGTGCCGCCGTCACCGATTTGCAGTAAAAGCGGATCGCCCGCAACGCGAGCCACACAGGGATTGGCGCCGGGAAACCGGCAGCCACGGGTCTGTGATAAACCCATTGGACGCGTTGCGGCACCAACGTTCTTCTGGGGCGGCCAAGCCGCCAGGGCAAAAGGCAGATTCATCGCCGCTTGCTTGATCCTGATGGGTGTCTGGCGCGATTCGTCGCAGCCATGAATTGAAGAAACGGGCGTGATCGGCAACTGCAAGCGGAGAAAAAGCTTTAAGACTGGCGGCTAGCGCCGCCATGGATTCGTTTTGCTCACTTGACACTCGCCGACTAATGGGTGTCACCGTAATTACCATGCCAGGGTAACGATTTTTTCAACCAGGGTGACGTTAAAGCCGCTCTTGGCCAAAGAATAGACTGACGTAACACCGGTAATGCCGCCGCCAACCACTACGAAAGACTTGCTCATCTGGAGGTCTCCTGAACGTCAGGGGTTGGGATCGAATTGCGCCCTGCAACTCAAACGCCCCCTCTGTTTCTGTACCTGAGAGATTCGCGGGCCTGAGCCTCGCTTGCTCCTGCGGTGCTTTGGCGGACGCGCGCCAAAGGCTCTTCAGAGATTTGCTCGGTAGCGGTCCTTTTGCCTGAG
>CAYMUC010000303.1:0-1660 GCA_964393535.1 uncultured Ilumatobacteraceae bacterium
CGTTCCACCGGCGAGTCACCTGCTTCTCTCGCTTCGCATCAGGGAACGGACGCATTCGAGCCTTGAACAACTCCTCCTGCTGCGACAAAGGCCGATAGTCGCCCACATGCACCAAGCTCAAACGCTCCTCCAAAGCCTTGATCTGCAACGCAGCCCACGCCCGCGACGCCTTATGATGCAACCTGCCCGACGGCTGAATATGCGTCAGCAGTTTGTTAGGCAGTTCACCGTTCTTGACACCAGCAAGATCGGCGGGCATGACAATACGTCGAGTCGGCAACACGACGCATCAATCCTCGTAGTGTCCGCGGCCATACCGCTTATCGTTCGGGTTTGCCCAGTTGTAAATCACGGGCAGCACTGCGACGAGCCCGGCTTTTAGCATTTCGTCGAGCCCGTAGTTTCCGTTGATACCGAGCGCGGCGGCGCCTGCGACGAATGCTCGCAACCAGCTTCCCAATAAGCACTTGGTTTCCTCACTCAGTTTCATCGGTCACCGGCAGCGGTTGGGGTTTCGGCTCAACAAAAGTGTTAGTGACTGAATCATACAAATAACCAATAGCCACTGCAAGAGGGTCGCCACCTAAATCATGCCATTGGCCAGGCAAATTATTGATCGCCCATTCATAATCGCTGACAATTATTTCAACGACACTGTCGTCTACCACATTTGCACAATAATTGTTCATGACTTGAACCTCACATAAACTACGCCGTTGGCACCTGACCCGCCTTGAGTCGCCGCGCCTCCGCCGCCACCGCAACCGTAGTTTGTCGCGGTCGCATTCGATCCTTGTGCGCCAGATGAGCCACCGTTTCCCCCAGTGGAGTTTCCCGCAGTCCCTCCCGTGCCGGAAACCGAACCTCCGCCGCCGCCCGCACCGTGATAGAGCGCGGAGCCACCTATAAACGTGGAAACGTCAGTTCCCGTTCCGCCATTTCCGGCGGTTGTGGTGACTGCGTTCTGGCCGACTTGTGTTGATCCACCGCCGCCGCCGCCCGCTAAGTTGGTCGTGTATGTCCCCGTACCGCCGCTATTCGCTCCGAGCGCGATAAGAGGAGTTCCGGGTGCTTCACCCACACCCGCCGATCCGAATGAACCGCCGCCAGATCCCGCATTGTCGATCTGTAGATATAAGCCGACATCTTGTCTGCCGCTTCCCATTCCACCCCCGCCGCCGCCTGCCGCTACGTTCCCGACGGCTGAATATGTGCCGCGATTTCCGTCGCGATTTCCGGTCGTTTGTGCCGCGCCGCCAGCACCTACCGTCACCGTCGTATTTGCCGTCAAATAAACGGTGTCTTGAATTACCGCGCCACCAGCGCCGCCACCGCTGCCTACGTTAGTAGTTGAGCGACGACCGCCGCCGCCGCCGCCACCAACAACGAGCACGTCAAACAGCCCCGATTTGGTGACCGTCAGCGTTCCGCTCGTCGTGAACGTAAGGAGCGTGTAGTTGACTCCGCCGACGGTGATCGAGCTGCTGGAGCCGCCTGTTGCTACGCCGTAAGAGGTGCCGCCACCGCGAAAAAATACCGCCGACGAGCTGCTCGCGAAGAACAAAGCCCCGCCCTCCCACTGAGCCAACGTCGGTGCTGTACCTGCCGACGAATTCAGGGTCATGCCCGTTCCGGCAGCGAGCGTGATAGTTCCGGAACC
>CAYMUC010000304.1:0-1660 GCA_964393535.1 uncultured Ilumatobacteraceae bacterium
TGGGAACACTGATCGCCGGTCGAACTCCTGACGGCGTCACCGCCGAACGCCGCTCGGCGGCACTGTTGCGTCGACAGAAGATCGGGATGGTGTTTCAGTCGTTCAACCTCTTCCCACACCGCACCGCCCTCGACAACGTGGTGGAGGCACCGGTCTACGTTCATGGCCGGAACAGGGACGAAGCTCGGGCCGAGGGCCGCGAGCTGCTTGCCCGGGTGGGCCTCGCCGACCGCGAACACCACTACCCCAGTCAACTGTCGGGTGGTCAGCAACAGCGAGTCGCCATCGCTCGGACCTTGGCGGTGCATCCCGAATTGATCCTGTTCGACGAGGTCACCTCGGCACTCGATCCCGAACTGACCAGCGAGGTGCTCGAGGTCATGTTCGACCTCGCACGATCGGGTCAGACCATGATGGTCGTCACCCACGAGATCGGCTTCGCACGACGGGTCGCCAACCGGGTCATCTACATCGACAAGGGCGCGATCGTGGAGCAGGGCACCCCGCAGCAAGTGATCGACTCCCCGACACAGGAGCGAACCCGGCAGTTCCTGTCCAAAGTGCTCCGCTTCGGCACGGACTGAGGACAACTCGATGATCATCACCGACATTCGCACCACCCTGCTACGACTTCCCGAGGTCCGCGCTCACGGCGACGGGCTCCAGGACCTGCTCCTCATCGAGGTGCTCACCGACGAGGGCCTGGTGGGCATCGGCGAGGCACACACCATGCCCACCGCACTCAGGGCGATCATCGATGCCCCGGTGTCACAGTTGGCGGTGCAGGGCCTGCGCCACCTGCTCGTCGGGTGCGACCCCGCCGACATCGAGGGACTGCGCCAGCGGATGTGGCGACACTGTGGCTCGGTGCTGGGAGGACGCGGCCTGGTGCTTCACGCCATGAGCGGCGTGGACCTGGCCCTGTGGGACCTGAAGGGCAAGGCGGCCGGCCTACCGCTCGCCGACCTGCTCGGGGAGCGGCACCATGAACTCATCGAGGTGTACGCCAGCGACCTCATGCCCTCCGGCGTCGAGGCCCTGGTAGAACGGGCCACCGAACTGAAGCGCCGGGGTTACCGCTCCCTGAAGGTGGGATGGGGCAAGATCGGCTCGACACCCCGAGACGACATCGAGGTGCTGTCGCGACTTCGCCACGAGGTCGGTTCGGACTTCGGACTGATGGTGGACGTTGGTGTGCCCATACCCCTCGACGACGCCACCTGGTTGGCGCGAGAACTCGGTGCCCTGGGGGTGGCGTTCCTCGAGGAACCCCTCGATGCCACCGACTTCGAGGGGTACGCCGCGCTGGTGGATCGTTCCCCCGTCCCTGTGGCTGCGGGGGAACGAGAGGGCGGTGAACAGGGCTTCGACGACCTGCTGCGACGCGCCCGACTCCCCATCGTGCAACCCGACCTGGCCCGGTGCGGCGGCGTGACCGTTGCGCGTCGTATTGCCGCCAACGCTGCGGCCCTGGGAGCGCGCGTGGTGCCCCACTGCTGGTCGTCCGACATCCTGGTGGCGGCCACCGCCCACTTCCTCGCCGGTCTGGAGCAGGTTCCACTGCTGGAGTTCAACGTGATGGACCAACCCCTGAGAACGCGGCTCACCACCAACCCGATCACCCCGGTGGACGGAATGATCCGCCTGCCTGACGGCCCCG
>CAYMUC010000305.1:0-1639 GCA_964393535.1 uncultured Ilumatobacteraceae bacterium
CCGCGCTGTCGAAGGTGGTGCACGATGTGGCACCACCCGCGACCTGGGCGGCGATGGCTCGGCCAGTGTTGTCGAACCACTGGGTAGCGGCAGGGGATGGGCCGTTGGCGGGGGCGGGCGTCACGATGGTCTTGGCGCCACCACCCTGGTTGGTGGGGGCGGCACCCGGGCACGGCGCCGTGGCCACTTCACGGTCACCCCAGTATTGGAACACGATGCGGTTCCCGGTCGGTTGCACGGCTTCGGTCTGACGCCCCCAACCTCCGGTGCCACGAGTGCCGCGCTCGTAGGCGACCGTCGACGTGATGCCGGCCTGGTTGGTGCGGCCGCTCATGACACCTGATGCCGGATCGTCGTAGAAGGTGAGGCTGTGGCTGATGCTCGGGGAGCGAACGGCTGTGGGGTCCACCACTTCGGTGGTGGTCATGTAGCCGTAGCCGGGCCGCAGGCGTTCGGTGGGCACGGCCACCAACTGCTCACCCGTGTCGGGCCCGGCGTAGGCGATGTCGATGCTCGCTGCGTCAGAAGGACTGGTGATGGTGATCTCGAGGGGGATCTCACCGGCGGGCAGCACCAGAGCGTCGCAGGCACCGTCGACACAACGGGTTTGCGCCACCCGCAACTCGGCCACCGGAGTGGCCGACACGAAGCGGTACACACCGGCTGTGTCCAACTGCAGGGCCCCGGTCATGGTGGCACCCCACGCCCCGGCGACACCGACAGGTGATGAACCCCAGTTGACCAGCAGTGACGGGGCCAGGGTGCCGCCGACGATGGGACCGAGCTCGCTCACCGAGGTGTTGCGCTCGTCATCGCCCTGACGCCAGTAGGTCACGTCCAAGCCCACCATGGACGTGGCGTTGCGACTGGCGTCGAACACCTGGTCGAACTCGTTGCGCGTCACCCGGGCCGTCGACAACGAGCCCCTGGTGGGACCGCGGGTCTCCACCAGGCGCCCGTTCTCGTAGGTGCGACGCATGGTCAGACCCTCATAGGTGGTGTTCGACAGCAACTGACCCGTGGCGAAGTCCCACTCGAAGGTGGCTTCCTGGCCGAAAGCGTTGGTCAGGCGGGTGGTGAAGAACGTCGCCGAGTCGAACTCGACGGTCATGGCCACACGGTTGGCGCATGTGTCGAACACTTCGGTCAACGACACGGTCAGGTAACGGTACTGGCGACTGCAGCGCGTGGCACCGGGCTCACTGGCGGGCTCGGTCACCGACGCCACTCGGCCCCGGTCGTCGTAGGTCACCTCACCCCAGTACTGAGCGTCGGCAGGGTCGATCACGCCCGACGCCGCAGCCTGGGACGCCAGTGGTGAGCGGGTCCGGGCGATACGGCCCGCGGCGTCGTAGCCGAGGTCCACCTGACCCCCTCTGCCAGTGGAGGGGAAGTCGGCGAGACGGCCGATGGTGGTCGATCCGTCGGTCAGGGCCACGTAGAACGGTGCAGCGTTGGTGCCGTCGCTGTAGCGCACCTCACACACCATGCCCGTTGGCGCAGCCACGAAACCTGCGGGCGGCGTGGGGCAGGCATCGCCGCCGTAGCGGAACTCGATGGCTCGACCTGACACCGGGTCAGACACCTCCCGCAGCAGACCGCCCTCCCAGCGTTGCGACAACACGGGGCCGTTATCGCT
>CAYMUC010000306.1:0-1612 GCA_964393535.1 uncultured Ilumatobacteraceae bacterium
GACCGTCCCGTGGTTCTGCTGCTGCTCGTCAACCTGCTGCTGCTGGCACTCGGCACGCTGATGGACGGCACTGCGCTGCTGGTGATCGTGACGCCACTGCTGGCGCCGGTGGCCGGCCTGATCGGCATCGACCCCGTCCAGTTCGGGATCGTGGTCGTGTTCAACCTGACGATCGGTGCCGTGACGCCACCCATCGGCTCGATCTTCTTCACGGCAACCGCCATTACCAAGACCTCGCTCGAGGCGTACACCAAAGCCGTCTGGCCGTTCCTGCTCGGCCTGGTCGGTGTGCTGTTGGCAGTCACGTTCGTACCAGCGATCAGCCTCACGATTCCCAACGTCTTCGGTGGTTGAACCGAGCAACCCGCCGATCTCACCGGTCCAGTCGAAGGTACAGGTTTTCGAGTCCGCGGAACGTGATGTTCTCGCGGAAGCGTGCCGGCCGCTCAGGGTCGAGATCCCAGTGGTCGAACCGCTCCAGCAGGGCGGCGATCGCCATGGGCGCTTCGATCCGTGACAACGCCGCACCGACGCAGAAGTGGATGCCGTGTCCGAAGGCGAGGTGGCTCGGGGTCCTAGGACGACGAACGTCGAAGCGATCGGGCTCTTGGAACACCAACGGGTCCCGGTTCGCGGCACCGACGAACGCCATGACGAGATCACCGCGACCGATGTGGCTACCACCCAGCGTCGTGTCCTCGGTGGCAACCCGACGCAACCGCTGAACAGGCGCCTCGAACCGGAGCGTCTCCTCCACGGCCCCAGCAACCAGGTGTGGCTCGGAGCGCAGCAATGCCAGTTGCTCCGGGTGGTGCAGGAGCGCGTAGATCGTGTTGGCGATCAGGTTGGCAGTGGTCTCGTGACCGGCGAACAGCAGGGTGACACCAGTGGCGATGACCTCGTCGTCGGTCAACCCGCCTTCGTCGTCGCGCACGAGCAACTGGGAGAGGAGGTCATCGACAGGGCGATGACGGCGCTGCTCGATCAGTTCCTCCAAGAGTCTCCGGAACGCCTGGAGGCTCTCGTCGGCTCGGCGTGCCCGGTCGATCTCTGGTTGACCGGTACCGACAAAGTCCACGATGGCTGCCGACCACTCCTCGAACAACGGTCGGACCTCGGGCGGAGCGCCGAGCAGTTCAGCGATGACCTGCGCTGGGAACGGGTACGCAAGCCGAGCAAGGACGTCTACCGACTCGCCGCTGCCAATGGGGGCGAGAACGCTGTCGAGCAGCGCTACGAGCCGAGGACGAAGGGAATCGAGTACGCGAGGGGTGAAACTCCGGCCCACGAGGCGACGCAACCGTGTGTGAGCGGGTGGGTCGGTGTTGCTGAGCACCGCCGTGTCGTAGTGGCGTCGCAGACTCGGTAGCGACCCGGCCTCGGTGGGAAGTTGGACAAGAAAGCGTTGTTCCCATCCCTCACTCGAGAACACCCCCGGCTGACGGCTGATCTCGAGCACTTCGGCGTGTCCGGTGACAAGCCACTGCCCCCAGGGATCACACCAGTGAACCCGCGCTTGCTGCTGGAGGTGCGCGTACACCGAGTAGGGGTCGCCAAAGAACCTCGGATCAGCGAGTCGCTCGTCGATGGTGGTCATGGCGGGGGCGGTTGC
>CAYMUC010000307.1:0-1564 GCA_964393535.1 uncultured Ilumatobacteraceae bacterium
CACTGCAACAGCGTGGGGCCCACCAGCGTGTCGCCGAAGAAGTCGGCACGGAACGGTGCCCGGGCCCGGGCGAACTCCTCGGCCAGCACCACTCCCTGCATGGTGGTGAGGCCCTTGCCGCCGTACTCGGTGGGCCAGGTGGCGCAGATCCAGCCACCCTCGAACAACTTCGACGGCCACTCGGCATTGAACCGGGCTCGCTCGTCGGCGTTCATCTCGAAGCCCTCGTCGAACCAACCCGACGGGAGGTTCGCCTCCAGCCAACCTCGGATTTCGGCACGGAATGCTTCGGCGTCGGTGGGGTAGCTCAGATCCATGTCCTCATCTTGACCCGACGGTCAAGGTGGCGTCCATCCAGCGACGAGCACATCGTTCACGACTCGTTCACAGTTCGGGAACGCCCGAGCAACAGCCACCGGGCACGTTCGGGGGTCATGACCGGGACGCCTGTCGAGCATGCAGATCGACCTGACCGACTACCCGACGCCGAACGAGCGGTGCTGGCGGTCCTGGTCGACAACGTGGGCCGTGTGGTGACACGGCGCGAGTTGGCACGCCTGGCGGGATTGGCCGACCGCAGCCAGCGTCGCTGTGACGCCGCCCTCGTGGTGCTGCGCCGACATCTGGGTGCCGACAGCGTGCACACCGTACGGGGTCGTGGTTGGATGCTCGATCCCGCCGTAGCTGACACGGCGCGTGCACTCCTGTCCTGAGCCGAGTTCGGCATCCATCACCGCACGAACACGCCACACACTCGAAACACAAGGGCGACAAGCGAGAAACGAGGCCTGCCTACGGTGCGGCGCCACGACCACTACCCCCGAGCGACCCGACCAGGGCGACTCACCGATTGGAGGATCCATGCGACGAAAGTGGTGGGCTGCGGCCGCAGGTACCGCAGCATTGACATTCCTGACCGCCACACCCGTGCTGGCTCAGGATGAAGGCCCCACGGGCGGTGACGTCCAGGCCGTACTCGACAACATCTGGGTGTTGATCGCCGGATGTCTGGTGTTCTTCATGCAGGCAGGCTTCGCACTCGTGGAGGCCGGTCTGACCCGCGCCAAGAACGTCGTGAACATCATGGCCAAGAACCTCGCCGACATGCTGGTGGGTGTGGTTGCCTTCCTGGCCGTTGGTTACGCGTTCGCCTTCGGTGGCACCAACTGGTTCATCGGTACCGACGGGTTCTTCCTATCAGGCATGAACCCGTTCGAGATCGGGTCCAGTGGTGTGTTGAACCTGACGTCGTCCACGTTCTTCTTCTTCCAGGTGGTGTTCGCCGCCACGGCGGTGACCATTGCATCGGGTGCCATGGCCGAGCGCACGAAGTTCGTGTCGTACCTGGTGTTCTCGGCGGTGATGACAGCGATCATCTACCCGATCATCGTGCACTGGACCTGGGGCGGCGGTCTGATCAAGCGAATCAACATCGGCGATGCCGTCTACAGCGACTTCGCCGGTTCGGGCCTCGTGCACATGACCGGTGGTGTGGCGGCACTCATGGGTGCCATGGCCCTGGGCCCCCGCATCGGCAAGTACGGCCCCGACGGCAAGCCTCGGG
>CAYMUC010000308.1:0-1548 GCA_964393535.1 uncultured Ilumatobacteraceae bacterium
AGCCACACGCACTCGGCGTCGGACATCACCAGCGGCCTCGCGACGGTTGCGACGACCGGGGCGTACTCGGATCTCAGCGGCACTCCGACGCTCGGCACGGCAGCGGCAGCAGCATCGACGGACTTCATCGCTTCGACGGCCGCGTCGGCGTTCGGTCTCGACCTGATCTCGGACGCGGACGCGGGAGCGGCTAGGACGACGCTTGGGCTGGTCACGGTAGCCACCACCGGCTCCTACGACGACCTGACCAACAAGCCGTCCACGTTCACGCCGTCTGCTCACAGCCACACAGTCACGCTGGAGATCAGCGGGTTCATCGAAGCGCCGGAAGCAAAGACGTACGTGTTGAGCCCGAGCATCCCGGCCGCGATCACGATCACCAACATCAAGGCGCAGACTGGGGCGGGCACGTGCGACCTCAAGTTGCAGGACGACGGGGCAGACATCGCAAACACGACGCTCGACGACGTAGGCAGCGGAAGCGTCGCGTCGCCTGGCACCGCGCCGAGTGCGTCGGTCGCCGCAGGGAGCAAGCTGGCGCTGGTGGTTGCGGATCCGTCGAGCAGCGCACCTGAAGATTTGGCCTTCACCGTCTACTACACCGTCACCTCTGCGAACAACGCCTGATGCGGATCCTGCTGACCAATCAGGGCGTTACCTCGACGCCGCAGATCCCGTCGCTGCGGGCGGGGCTTGCGCGTGCCGAGGGCGACATCGCCGCGTTGAAGGCGGCGGGTTGCGAGTTGGCGGTCAACACAGGAGCCGGAGATCCGGTGAGCGACTCGGAGTTCACTGCCTACCCGACCATCACCGAACGCTATGAGGCGTTCTTCGACACGATGCTTGCTGGCGGAGGGCCGCAGGCGTTCGTGGCTGGGAGCGAGACGCTGCCCTGCAACTGGTTCTCGGTCAACGTCGAGCAGTCTGCCGCAGTCGCCGCGATCCTGAACGGCCCAGGCACCGCAGACGCGATGCCGACCAACTACGTCTCGCTGAACCGCACCGCCGGGGCATCAGCCCCGAGGCCGGTGCGGCAGGCGATGCGGGAGTACGCGGCACGGACAGATGGCGTCACCTACGACGAGTCGTCTGCGACGCTGCTGGCAGGCGGCGTGAACATGACGTGGCAGCAGTTCAACGCCGCGATGGTGGCGGTGCAGCGAGACGCCTACAGCTATTTGAAGGGCGGCGCGTCGCCGCGATTCGCAGGCAAGGTCGTTTACGACTGGAAGCAGGGCGTTGCGCCGCTGCCGTTCCTTCGCAACGGGTGGTGGGTTAATCCGGGCTACACGCAGTCGCCGCAGGTCTACTACTACTATCCGTTCCGCACCGTTGGCGGCACTCAAACATGGCAGGTCAGTGGCGCGGCGATGTCGCAGGGCAGCGAGCAGTTCTCGGTTCCCAGCGGAGGATTCGACCAGTCTGCCCACGACGCCGCCGTCACCGAGAAGGCGCTGAAGACTGCGGAGCACTCTGCGGCGATCGTGCAGCGAGGCGTCGAGGCGTTGACGTTGCACTTCTTCCACGGGATGCCTGCTGAGGATCTCG
>CAYMUC010000309.1:0-1501 GCA_964393535.1 uncultured Ilumatobacteraceae bacterium
GCCAACCAGTCCGATGCCGACCGCGCAGCAAAGCGCAATAGTGTTTGTGCCGCAATCAGGTTTCGAGTGCACTTGTAATATGCACTGAGGTATTCGGAGTACTCCGGAGTCTTGATCTGCATCATCAGAACGGCATGTACCGAACGGTCGATGGCACGCGACTTCAGTACACGATACCGGACATCCGTATCAGCTACCCCATAGAGAAATTCGGCGGCCTCCGCATCGGTTTTAAACGTCCCGTTGATGACGCCGTGAAGGTACATCCCAGCAAGGGATGCCGGATTTTCATCCGATGAGGACTCATACAACTCCGGAAACACACGTTTGGAGTCCGACTTCGATGTAACAATTCGAAGTAATTCGCGCAGTATCTCCATGGTACTGCCCGCTCCTTTCCCCCAAATGACAAGGGTTTCAGCCGAAAACCCACCATTTAGGCTGTTGAATAACCGATGTCACGCAGCGCGATGCTGCGTAACTCCATTGCCGACAACGCCCTACGATCTTCGCACTGTACATCGGCGCCCATAGCACGACGACAGTACAACGACAATCCGGCGACAATACGACGACAGTCCATCGGCCACCGTAGTTCTGAAATCATCTGCGGCAGCTAGTCTGAATTGTCATGAATTTTTTACAACGTCATGATAATGAACGAGTTATCGTTGGCGCCCAATTCATTCACGTCACCACGTTCTCTACACGAACCAGACCTCGAGACTTCGACCATAACGATAGAACGATACACTGTATTCACTTTTTCTAACCCTTTCTCATAGGAGTCCAACATGGAACTCGTCATTGCTATCCTCGTTTTTCTGGGCTTGCTCTCCCCAGATGCCGCCATCTCGGTTACACATGCAGAGGTGGATGCCATTGCTAATGCCAACCAGGCAATCGTCCGCGATGTCATGAAAGATCCTGCGGCCGCAGGGATTGGTGTTATCACGCCAAAGGACTGGGAAGAAGATGGTTCTGGCCCAGATATTCCGTAATCGCGTCCTCGATGTTCATATCACCACGTTCTCTACACGAACCAGACCTCGAGACTTCGACCATAACGATAGAACGATACACTGTATTCACTTTTTCTAACCCTTTCTCATAGGAGTCCAACATGGAACTCGTCATTGCTATCCTCGTTTTTCTGGGCTTGCTCTCCCCAGATGCCGCCATCACGGTTACACAGGCAGAGGTGGATGCCATTGCTAACGCTAACCAGGCTATTGTCCGCGATGTCATGAACGATCCTGGAGCGTGTGGTATCGGTATCCTGACGCCAAAAGATCACATGGAAGATGGTTCGCCAAAGGTTCCTTGATTGTACACGACGAAAACCAACAGCGGCGTTGTAAGGCGCCATATGCATCGTCTGTTTTCCTACTAGATCAAACCACATAAAAACGACATCACTATGAAGACAACAAACAAGTCAACGAGGAACAATCCCTACATCATCGATCGTGGCGAAGGCAATCGGTCCAATCCGTACACC